>JAITPF010000003.1 GCA_031289585.1 Endomicrobium sp.
GTTCTAGGATATTTTTCAAATTTATCTGTGGTCGGATTAAATGGCGTGTGCGTTGTTCCAGTAAATGAATAAATAAAAAATGGTTGACCTTTTTTATGATATTCTTCAGCTTTTTTAGAAACAAAGTCAAGCATATCGTAATCATACATATTTTCTGATTGGTAATCCATAAGACGCGGAAAGTCTCCTCTACCATAACTCTCACTAAAATTCAATACCTTGGTAGCTGTGTCACCCATCTTTATGGAGTCTCTGTTACAGGATTGGGTGTACATCGTAAAATAACCCCTTTTATTAAACACCGATGCCACTTGCGTAAACTTGTTCATCATGTCAAAACCGTAATAGTGAGCCGTGCCCGGCACTATCTGCATGCCTACAAGGGAGGCTATTAAACCGAAATGGGTTCTCGGTCCGCTGGGGAATAAGCGTTTGTAAATTTTATTCCGTTTCTAGCTATATTATCAAAGTTAGGCGTAACACCATACCCTTTATTTCCATTAAAAGAATCAATGTATTTTGGCGTCCAGCTTTCAAGCAAGACAACGATTATATTATAATTCTGAACTTTGTCGACAGTTTTAATTTGACGCATTAACGGATATTTATCTTCTTCAGGGAAAAACTCGTTGTCGCTTAAAAGGAATTTGCCTGCGGTTTTAAAGGCTTGTTCCGTAGAATAGTTATTTTTTGATATTGTTCCTTTTTTATCGTCGTCGATTTTACCTTTAAAGCAACAAGAGTGTACTTGTGTAAATACACCGTTTAAAACAAGTTGTATGTTTTCAGATTTTTTTGCAAACTTTAAGGCATCAACTATATGTAAAGGCATTTCATGAAGATTAAAAGTTCCCCTTATTCCAAAGCCTAACGTTAAAACTACAACAATAAAAACACTTACGCTTTTATATAACTTTACAAGTTTTGGACTATAACGTTTATTGGTACTTTTAAAACTTTTTATTAGCGCAAAACCTGTCAAAACAAAGATTAAACTTAACGCCCACCAATAATACCGCAACGCGTACTTAATTATGAAATCTTTGTCTCTAAACGCTAAAATAGCGTCTTCTGTCATGTGCCTCTTGACTTCAGTAAAATAAAAGAAGTCGGCGCTTAACGCCAACAACATCGCCAACATAGAAACGCACATCATTGCAGCGCAAGCTTTAATAAAGGATTGTTTTTTAGAAAAAGGTAAAAACAAAATTATTATAAAACAACCCAAAAACATACTTATACTTGAAACATCAAAACACAACCCATAAATAAAACTTATTGCTTTATCCCAAAAAGACAGCCCGGCAAACACATCGGCATACACAATGCAAAACAGTAAACGAAACAATGCAAATACTAAAACCATAAATACAAAATAAATCAACGAAATTTGTATTTCAAACTTTATATCCTGCAAGTGTTTTGCTAAAAAAATCTTTTTTAGTTTTTCTATCATGCTTGCCTCATCAAACAAATATATATACCTAATACATACGCACAAATCTGAACGTATTTCTTTTTATTTTGTCTTGCTTTTAAGATTATACAAAAAGTTTTTAACCAATATCAAGAAACCTAAACTTTCTAAGGCTGCTGTTTTTGGCGCTGGTTATAAAGCTCTAACAAAACGCTCCACTTCAGAATATTGATTTTTATTTGACAAACATCATTACTTTCAAGTTATAGATATTTATATATCATACTCCATCCTTGATGAAGCTGTGGGTGTAAACAGCTTCATCAAGAGATTGCAAAATCGCATTAGACAAAAATTAAATGCTTTTCAAACCCACAAAAAATCCTACTATTTTTAATCTTCCTTGCATAAATCCTTGCACAAATCCTTGTACTTTATGTAATAGTTCACTGCAATAATTAACAGGTCTATTTTCGTTTGCTGTTGGGACAACTCTTGACGCATCAAAAGCGACATCGTCATTAGAGCCACAATTACCGCACACACCGTTCCCCCAAGACCTCCTGACCTCAAAAGCGCCATATGCATTTGTAGCTTCTTCGTGATAACTAGTCCAGCCACCCACAATATTTCTTATTGCATCGCCTTGCTGTTGTCCTAATGGCGCGGCATTTCCTCCTGTACCGCGTAAAAACACGCCACGTAAATCGGGAACTTTGAAGTTTGTGCCACTCCCCGCACCCCAGCGTGTACCAATGGATTTAAACAATTCCGGAAATCCAAATGCATCCAGTTCTCTACCATCGCATGGCAAATAACCATCTGGAACATTATTCCCGGCAAAAGATATTATTTCACCTACAGGTGGCGTGTCAAAGCAAATGCACTTTTTAACACGTTGATTTTTAATCCATTCTATCTGCTGGTTACCTTTCTCTATCTGCAAGGCAAATTGCTCAGCTAATTTTTCCCTTGCGTGTTTTTCCTCTTCCACTAAAGTGCTACACTGCTGTTTAACCTCTGCCCCCAACGCTCTATATTGTGAGTTAAGTCGCTGTTCAGCTTCTTCTACTAACGCTCCACATTGTTCTGGAACATACTTTTTTGACCAAATAGCAGTAAGATTCTCAATATCTTCTACACATGTCCATGCACAACCATCGCCACCACCAGCACCACATCCCACTCCGTAGAACTCGTTTGGCTCTGCCATCGCATTAACGCTTAGACTCAGTAACAAAAACAACGCATTCATTATGCTGATTGTCTTTTTCATAACTTACTCCTTTTTATAGAACTGCAGAAATTAAAAACCTCTGTTTGACTTTGATTTTAGAATTTTAACACTTAGATTGTAAAGATGTTGTAGTATCCCATAATATACTGGACTTTTTAGGATTGAAGAAGGACGAAGTAAAATCAAACGAATTTAAATAATCTTTTAATAAAACTCCAATCCAAATTTAATTAGTCTTGCATAAATTGAATTTTGTGGAGGTTTGCATAATATCCATTTAATGCTAGAAGTTCTTTATGTGTTCCTGATTCCACAATATTACCTGATTCAAACACATATATTCTATCCGAACTAATTATTGTAGATAAACGATGAGCTATAACTATTGAAGTTCTGCCTTTCATTAATCTCTCAAGACCTTCCTGAACCATTCTTTCAGATTTGGAATCTAACGAACTTGTAGCTTCGTCAAGTAAAAGTATTGGAGCATTTTTTAACATTGCTCTTGCGATGGATATCATTTGTTTCTGCCCACCAGATAAATTACAACCTCTTTCTCCAACAACTGTATCATACCCTTGCTCCTGATTTATGATAAAACCATGTGCAGCAGCATTTTTTGATGCTTCTATAGCTTCTTCATCAGTTGCATTTGGCTTACCCATTAAAATATTTTTCTTGATTGTATCATTAAAAAGCACTACATCCTGTGACACAAAAGCTATATTATCTCTCAAAGATTTTATTGTAATATACCTGACATCTTCACCATCAATTTTTATACTTCCTTCTTGAACATCATAAAATCTGAGAATCAAATTTATTAAAGTAGATTTTCCAGAACCTGCAGCCCCTACTATAGCTATTTTCTCTCCTTCTTTCACTTCTAAATTAATACCATGCAGAACTTCAACATTGGGAACATAACTAAACTTAACTCTATCTATCTTTATAATGCCATAAGTTGCTTTAAATTCTTTTGCATCAGATTTATCTACTATTTGAGGTTCTTTGTCCATTATTGAAAAAATACGTTCAGTGGCAACTATGCCCATCTGAACACGAGAATTTAGATTTGCTAACGATTTCATAGGTTGATATGCTGCAACTATAGCAACTAAAAACACCACAAAATCACCTGTAGTAAGAGAACCATGCATAATCCTATATCCACCGTAACTAAGAGTTGCTGCCGCTGCAACACCTCCCAAAAATTCCATTAAAGGACTTAGAATATTATTGTTTTTAGCCATTTTTACTTCAATATTTGCTATTGCATCAGCGCTGCCTCTTACTTTTTTAGATTCTATTTCTTCCATATTATAAGATTTAACGATTTTAATACCCTGAAAAGATTGCGCAAGAATTGCATATAAATTTCCGAAAGAATTTTGCTGGCTACGAAAAATTTTTTTTATTTTTTTACCAAAATATACTATCGGATAAAAACCTATAGGGAAAAGGAAAAACATAACTATAGCCATATCAAAACTTCTCCAAAACATAAGACCAATTAAAAAAATTACTGAAAAAGTATCTCTAACAAGCGTTGTAACACTATTTATTATAGCATCTCTTATTGCATTTAAATCACCCATAAAATATACTAAAAGATTGCCTGAATTATTTTTATGGAAAAACTCCAAATCCTGTACAACAAGTTTATCATATAAATCACCTTGTAATTTTCTTGTAAAATTCGCTCCCAGTCTTGTCATGGTAACAGCCTGTATATATTGAGCAATACCTTTTGCGGCAAAAAGAACTAAAATCTTAATAGCAAGCGCTGCAAGAACTGCTTTATTTTTATCTATAAATACTTCGTCAAAAACAGGTTTAAGCAAACTTACAGACCAAGCGTTTAAACCTCCAAATATGAACATAAAAACTATTGAAATAACTAAAAGCTTCCATTGCGGTAAAACATAATTAAACCACAAACGTTTCATCTTTGTAAAAGCGTCAGAACTTATGTTTTCTGTAATTTGTTTTTTTATTTTTGAAAAAATATTCATTTTATTTATCCTTAATTATATATTGAATCATATTTTTTTAACAACTTTTATAACTTGGATACCCGTTGTCACGGGTATATGACACAGCACTTTCTGGTCTTGGTCGTCATTGCGAAGCCCGAAGGGCTGTGGCAATTTTTCTCTTTCAACAACACAGATTGCTTCGTCAGGACTTTGTCCTTACCCTCACTGCCTTCGGCAGTGCGCAATGACAGCAAAAAAGATGTCATTCCTGCACCCAATTAAAACACTTGAAGATAAACTCCTGCAGGAATTCTACATTAATCTCGTTATGTCATTTCTTTTGCAGTGTCATTCTAGCGTATGCGGGAATCCATGTTAACTAACATCTTACAACAACTTGGGTGCCCGCTTAAGACTTCGCCTTCGCAAGCAAAACACGACAAAAGCAATAAACTGCATGTCAAGGGATAATTAAATATTATCTTCTATTTTTTTCAGCAGCTTTTCAAAATACCCCGACTCGCACTCAATTTTATCTACGGCAAAAGCAAGTTCTGTATAAAAATTTTCTATTTCAGATTTAAGAGTTTTATTAAGCTTTGGGCCTTCTTGCAAAAAAGCAATATCTTCCTTCACTGAAGCTTCAACAAGTTTTTCATTATTAAAATTAAACTCTCTTTCTTTTTCAGCTATATTCTGTTCAAGTAATTTTATTTTCTCTTTTAGAGGTTTTATAATCCTTGATTTTTCCTGTATAATTTCAGCTCTCATCTTTTTCATTTCATCTTTTCTTTTTGCATCAGGCATTTTCTGGACAGTTTTAGATTTTAACTTCGATCCCTCATCATCCCAACCCTTCTTGGTAAGGAAATCTTGATATATTCCATCAAAAACTGAGACCTCATCTCTATCAAAAATTATAAGTTTGGTTGCAATACTATGTAAAATTTCTTCGTTATGTGTAACCATAACAACAGAACCTTCAAATTCGTTTATAGCATCTATTAAACTTTCACATGACTCTATATCAAGATGATTTGTTGGTTCATCAAGTAATAGAAGATGGCATGGATTTGCTAAAATCTTGCCTAATAGCACTCTGCTTTTTTCTCCACCACTTAAAATTTCAATCTTTTTTAAAGCATCATCTCCGCTAAACATCACAGAACCAGCAATATTTCTCGCCCTTTGAGGAAGACACTTAGTATCTGTACTTAATATTTCCTCATAAACGGTTTTCTGCGGATTTAAATTTGCACTGTCAGATTGTACAAAATATGCCGTTTTTAAATCTGGATGTCTTTTTATACTACCATCGCAAGGATCTAATCTATCAGCAAGGAGTTTTAAAAGAGTTGATTTTCCCTTGCCATTTTTACCTATAACGCAAATTCTATCTTTTTTTAAAATATCAAAATTTAATTTACTTATTAACGGGGTATTTCTTATATAACCAAAAGTTAAATTGTAAACACTAAGCATTTTCGCCGCATTAAAGTTTAATCCAGAAAAAGAGAAATCCAAGTTCTCTATCTCCGATAACGCTTCAAGAGTTCCCTGTTTCTCTAAAGATTTAATACGCGACTGTACCATTCCAGCAAGGCTTGCCTTTGCTCTGAATCTTCTTATAAAAAGTTCAGTTTGTTTCTTCTTCTTTTCAACATTTAATCTCGTTTTTTCGTATATTTCTTCTTCTTTGTCTATCTGTTCATAAAGTTTTTGCGTATTACCCTCAATTTTTCTTGCTTTTGTTCTATGTATTGCAGCACAATGAGTTATAACAGTATCCATAAAATTTCTGTCATGCGTTATAAGCATAAGTTCGCCTTTCCACAAACGCAAAAACCCACTAAGCCATCTTATGGCCACAATATCAAGGTAATTGTTAGGCTCATCAAGCATAAGCATATTTGCGTTTGACAATAAGACTTTTGCGAGATTTATACGTATTTTATACCCACCAGAAAATTCCAAAGGATTTTTAAGCATATCACTTTCTGAAAAACCAAGCCCTGACAAAATTTTTTCAGATTTCCATTTTTCGTCTTTTTCATCTTCAGGCAAAGCGATACAAGCTTCATCCACTGCAGTATTCTTTGTAAAATTTATATGTTGTTCAAGATATCCTAGTTTATAGTTTTTAGGCATACCTATAGAACCAGAATCATAATCCATTTTGCCTAAAATCATTTTAAACAAAGTTGTCTTTCCGTGTCCATTTCTTCCTATAAGTCCAACTCTCTCTTTTGCATTTATGCTTAAATTGAGATTGTCAAACAATATTTTACTACCGAATGATTTACTAAGGTCAGTAATCTTAATCATAGTTTTGCTTTTTATACCCTATCACAGAGAAATAACACTAAAATAACAACAAAACATCAATATAGTCATCAACCCAGTTGACAAGGACTATCATTGCAAGGAGGGACAAAATCCCAACGAAGCAATCTATGTCATAAAAGAAAAGATTGCCACAAACCTTCAGGCTTTGCAATGACGACATTGTGATACTCTACAATTACTTCACCAAATTCGTCAATCCTGGCTACTTTCTGAAATAACTTTCATATCTATAACACGCATATTTTTCCACTTACCGCTTCTATATCTGAAATAGAAAATCCCTATAAGAGCTATAGCATAGCCCATCAGACTTAACCATGCAGCATAAATACCAAACTTAAAAACTTTCACAATAAGCCACACTGGCACAACTACAAGCAACATTGACGCAAATATATATATTTTCATAACAAATAATGTATCACCAGCTCCTTTAATTGCCGATTGAACAATAAGGATTCCCGCGTTAAATATCATATAAATTGCCAAAATTCTAAGAAGACTTATCGCCATTGGCCTTACATACTCCATTGTCTGCATCTCGATTGAAAATGGATAAATAAGTTGATTTGGCAACAAAAGTAAAATAATAGCAACAAACGCAACATACGCATATACTATCTGTGCGGCAGACTTAATGCTTTTTTGAGCAAAAGATACTTTATTTTGACCCAAATAATTGCCAACCATTATTGATATCGCAATAGTGCCCCCTATTATTGGCATAATTGCTATATGATATACACTAACAGCTATGTTACTTGCTGTAAGTTCCGATATGCCAAGTGTCCCAATGATAAGCATAAAAATTCCAAATTCTGACATATCAAAAAAAACTGTTACTCCGTTTGGGAAGCCATACCGCAATAACCTCTTCATAAAAGTAAAATCCAGCGCGATTTGCCTTGTATTATAAACATCACTATTCTTTTTTGTTATAATCAAAAGAACATAAATTACAAACATAGTAACAAAAGAAAGATTAGTTGCTAAAGCTGCGCCAGCAATACCCATTTTAGGAAACCCAAAATTCCCAAAAATCAAACAAAAGTCCAAGATAATATTTACGACAACACTGCAAATACTTATCAATAAAACTATACTAGTCTTACCTCTTCCAGCATAAAAACCAGATAAAGCTGTGGCAGAAATAGCTGGGAAAGCGCCATAACACAACGCTTTAAAATATTTTATTTCTTCAAGTTCTACAACATTAGAATGTCCTATACTCATAAAGAACTTTTCAGAAAAAAAGGAAATCACAAGAAGTATAAAAGCCGCAACAACCGCTAAGTAAACGCTTTGCCAAATTGCAGGTCCTATTGAACGATATTCTTTTTTGCCGTAATACTGCGCCACAAAAACATCAATATAGGCAAGAGTATAAAGAAAAATACTCTCTATTGCAAAATTACAAACACCAGCTGGTATAGAAGCCGCATAAGCCTCTTGTGAATACCAAGAAAGAAAAACTCTATCGGTAAAAATCTGAATAGCTACAATACCCGTAGAAATAATAAGCGGAACAGCTATTTTTAAAAATTCTAAGTAACATCCTTCAGTCTCATACCACTTTTTAATACTATTTAAAGGATTCATTTAACCCACTCAACATGATTTTGTATTTAATTTAATTTAATTTAATTTATTTTGTTATATATATGTTATTATATCAAAAATGTGGATAATTATTAAGATGAATTGCAAAAACCTCAGTTCGATTGCAAATGCAACAGTTGCCGTTATTTCCAAAAGGGAATATCAAATAAGGAAGTTTTCTTTAATGCAGCGCTAATAGAAAATGAAAAAGAGTTTAACAGATTGCTTGTAGATTATTTAGTGTATTACAACAGTAAGAGACCGCATTTTGCGTTAAAACTAAAAACACCTTTACATATCATGTTTCAAAATAATAAAATGTCGCATATGTATTTAACCAATACACGCTAGTGACTTTTTATATGGATATTTGCTATGATTTTCAGGGGTAGCAGAGAAGAAGTTGTTGTTGAACCTACTTGCTTTGCCATATTTTATGCAAAAACCTATCTTTTTAAACCATATAAGCTTATATTTTCCAAATAAAATCTGTTTTGAAGATTTTTCAGCACAAATACAATTTGGCAATCGTGTTGCGATTATAGGCAATAATGGCGTTGGTAAGTCGTCCCTGCTCAAAATTATCAAAGGTGATTTGCCTGCATCTGAGGGTGAAATACAAAATAACAAAGATATTTCTTTCGGTTATATTCCGCAATTAGTTTACGAATACGAAAATTTAAGTGGAGGAGAGAAATTCAATAAAGCTTTAAGTGCTGCTCTTTCAAACCACCCTGATCTTTTAATGTTAGATGAACCAACAAATCACTTAGATTTAAAGAATCGAAAATCTCTTATAAAAATGTTGAACTTTTATAAAGGTACTTTACTAGTTGTATCTCACGATGTCGAATTTTTAAGAAATTCCATTGATACATTATGGCATATAGATAACGGCACAATAAATATCTTCCATGGGAAATATGACGATTATCACCAAACAATATTCCAAAACCGTCAAGTTATTGAAAATGAACTTAAATCACTTACTAAAGAAAAAAAAGAAAATCATAAAGCATTGATGAAAGAGCAGCAACGTGCAAAAAAAAGTAAACAAAGAGGTGAAAAATTTGTTGAGCAGAAACGCTGGATTCCTGCACTTGGTGATTTAAAAAAAAGTTATGCACAAAAGACCTCTGGCAAAAAAAATGCAGTAATTACAAATAAAAGAGAAACATTAAATGAACGTCTTTCAAATCTGGGAATTCCTGAAATAATAAAACCGAGTTTTTCTATAACAGCTAAAGATATCAGTTCAAAAACAATCATTTCAATAAGTGATGGACAAGTTGAATATATCAATAAAATTACAGTATCACCAAATACCTTATCTCTTAAGGAACTGCAAGAATCCGTTTTTAAATTGACAAATATAACTCTATCTGTTGCTGGCGGTGAACACTTTGCAATTACCGGCGACAATGGTGCAGGTAAGACAACATTGTTTAAAGCCATTTTAAATCATCCACAAATTTCAAAGACCGGTATTTGGAATCAGCCAATTCTTGAAGATATAGGTTATTTAGACCAACATTACAGTTCTTTAGACAATACAAAAACGGTTTTAGAAACACTAACTGATTTATCACCTAAAAAAACACATTCTGAAATAAGAGATTTTTTAAATGATTTTTTATTCAGAAAAAATGAGGAAGTAAATAAACAAGTATCAGTTTTATCCGGAGGTGAAAAGGTAAAATTGTGTCTTGCCAAAATAGCAATACAAACACCCAAACTATTACTTATTGATGAAATTACAAACAACATTGATTTAGAAACAAAAGAACATGTTACACAGGTATTAAAAAAATATCCTGGAGCAATGATGATAATTTCCCATGATAGTGCATTTTTGGAAGATATAGGAATTACTCATTGCTATGCATTATAATGAATATAAATACAGATACGTTATAATAAGAAGTACGTCCTGACTTTAACAATTTGTGGAAAAAATAAATATTAAAAGTACTTGTTTCTCACTCACAAAAATATTCTTTTTTCATTTAATCAATAAATTTAGGAGAAGTTCATGATTTATTTTTATGCTTCGCATATATAGATGACAGTGTATTTAATTCTTCCGATTTTAAAATATGCGAAGCTACGACAAATGCTATTAAACCTAAGACTATTGCACCAGGAACAGCAATAAACAACTTATCCGAAATCCTACATATATTCCAAGCTATAATACCAGTTATAGAAGAAGCAACCAAAGATTTTGAAGATGAAAGTAGTATTTGTTTTGCTCCTAAATCTCCTATGTATTTTTTTAGGTATACTGCAAGAAGTATAAAATTAAAATAAGAAGATGCAGCTGTCGCAAGAGCAAGTCCACCGACCCCCATTGAACGCATTAGCACAACGCATAAAACAACATGTAAAATCATAGTTTCTATAGCAACTTTTACAGGAGTTTTTGTATCTTGAAATGAATAAAACGCATTTGCAAAGATTTTTACTAGAGCATAAGCAGGTAATCCTAAAGAATAATAAAATAAAGCATTGTTTGTCATAATAGAGCTGAGAGCGTTGAACTTACCATGCTCAAACAAAAGCTTTACAATAGGAAGTCCTATAACCATAAGCCCTGTTGCTGCAGGAATGAGAGTAAAAATTGTAAGTCTTATAGAGTAATTAAAGGACTTTTTAAATATTGGTATATCTTTTTTTGTATAAGCTTTTGACAATATGGGTAAAGAAGCAGTTGCAATAGCAAGTCCAAAAATTGCCAATGGCATTTGCATTAATCTATTAGCGTAATAAAGAGCTGCCACTGATCCTTGTCCAATTGAAGATGCACATCTACTATCAACTAAAGCATTTATTTGATCGGCAGATAAACCTATAATAGACGGTATCATAAGGAGAAATATTTTTTTTATAGCAGGATGTTTTAAGTTTAGTTTAAATTTTAAGCACCAGCCTAAACTTTTTAACTTAGGATATTGTATAAAGAAATGTAATGCCCCTCCTACAATGACACTTATGGCGAGTCCTCTAACTTTATTGCTTGAAATAAGTACTGGTGCAATAGCAAGAATATAAGAAATTTCCGAAAAGCTTAATGCTGCTGGCGCAAGTGATGAAATGAAAAATGAATGTAAAGTATTTAATATTGCGAGTAAAAAAGCCGCAAGACAAATGAAAATAATAAAAGGAAACATTAATCTTGTAAGTTCTATAGTAAGCTGCATCTTTTCTGGATCATTTGAAAATCCACCAGCTACTATTTTTACGAGAAATGGCGATAGAAATATTCCTAAGACAGATATTATTACAAGCGTTAACGATAAGATAGTAAATACGGCATTTAAAAATTGTTGTACTTCTCTTTTGTCTTTTGTATACAAATATTTACTAAACACTGGCACAAAGGCTGCTGAAAATGAGCCTTCTCCAAATATACGTCTAAAAAGATTTGGAATTCTAAAAGCTGCATAAAAAACATCTGCAAACATACCCGTGCCAAATACATTAGCAACAAGCATGTCCCGTATATAACCAACAATTCTGGATAGAGCGGTACCAAAAGCTGCTTTTCCAGCGTGTTTTGCTAGTGTATTATCCATGACTTTCTTTTATCTGCAACCTCAGGCTCAGTAGAACAGAAGCCCCGTAAGAAACAACTTAACTTACTGGGATCTATACCTAGAGATGATTTAAAGATCTCTACAATTTGATCTGCATTGTGCTTCACATTCCATTGCACGTGATGAATCATATTTTGGGCAATTTGCAACACAACTTGATATACAGTATGCTTCTTTGAATGACGTAGGAGCGATTAGTCTAGTTAGAAAAGAAAAAATTCCAGCATTAGCGGACGAAACTGTAAAGAAAGCTAACAACAAGCATACTACCGACAAATTCTTAACCTTTCTGATGGACATTTTCATCATCTCCTTACTTTTACCGTTTTAGCTCCCCTGGTAAAAAGTCAAATATTTGATATATCTGACTTGACATAACGTTGTAACGCCTATGACAAAATCATTTTTATATAAATTCATATTACCAAAAAAATACTGAAATTAACATATCTTGTATTGGTTATATACATATGTGCGACATTTTAGAATTTTGAGACATGACTCTATAGGCATTTTTAGATTTAACGCAAATTCTGGTCTCTTACTGTTGTAATACTCCAAATAATCTACAACCGATATGTTAAACTCTTCTTCGTTTTCTATCACTGCTCCTTATACCTCCTTTCTCAGTTCTTCCCCATATTTGTCATATACTTCATTATCTTCTATCTCTTCTTTCCTACTTCGCTACTATCATATCTTTTTAATCCTTCTATCATTTCCAAACACTCCCTATACTGGGATATTTTATATCTTATACTCCTTCTCATTTTACTTTATCTTTGTCGCTTTTGTGTTTTACAACAAATAATGAAATTGTGGCTTGTATGTGCAATGATAGACTGGATAATTAAACTAGTCAAGTAGTTTTAGTTATTATTCTTTGTTACAAAATCTTAAATCTTATTATTGTGTTCTCTGGAAAAAGAGAAGCGTTATCTGTAATAGGAATTTTTATAGATTGATTAGCTTTTCCCGGAGCAATTTCTTCGATAAGCTTGTTGTTATCTTTGTTATAAATTTTATTCAAAACAATCTTGACAGGCTCAAATTTGAACGGTGAGAGTATCTCTATTTCGTCTCCTCTTTTTAGTTTATGCCTAAGCTCTATTACTAGAAAACCGTTGCTATTGTCTTTTACCACTCCAGCATTTCTATAATTACTTTTACTGGAGGTATTATCATAGTCTTGAGCTTCCTGCCTGGGTATTCCATCAAAAAAACCTGTTGTATATCCACGATTTTGGAGAGTCATCAATTCTTTTTCATATTCATTAGACTTCCAGTTACTTGGATTATTAAAATAATCGTCAATAGCTTTACGGTAAATTCTTGCTGTTTGCGCTACATAATATTGGCTTTTATTTCTTCCCTCTATTTTTAAAGAATCAAACCCAATACTTAAAATTTTATCAAGCTTTGGCATAAGGCATAAATCTTTTGAATTTAAAACGTATGAACCGTTAGTATCTTCTTCCATTTCTAAATACTCGCCAGGCCTCAATTCTTCTTCAAGAAGTAATTTACTCTTATATTTCCATCGACACGAATGAGCACATATTCCTTGATTTGCACTGCGTGAAGCCATAAATGCTGACATTAAACATCTTCCGGAATAACTTATACACATAGCGCCGTGTATGAAAATTTCAAGTTTTATATCTTTACATTTTTCTCTTATTTCCTTAGCTTCAAAAAAACTTACTTCTCTACCCAAAACACATAAGTTAGCACCTAAATTTTTCCAAAAATCAACCGTAAGCCAAGAACAGATATTTGCTTGAGTTGATATGTGTATAGGAATTTGAGAGATTTCTTTTTTTACATATTGAAAAATACCAGGATCTGAAACAATGATACCATCGGGATTTAATTTTTTTATAGTTTTTGAAAAATTTTCAAGTTGTACAATATCTTTATTATGGGAAAACAAGTTAAGAGCTAAATACACTTTTTTCCCAAGATTACGAGCAAAAGAAATTCCTTCATTCATCTCTTCCAAATGAAATGTTGGTTTTGCTCTTAACGACATTGCAGGCATTCCTGCATAAACAGCATCTGCGCCGTAAAGAAAAGCTGTTTTCAATTTCGAAAGAGACCCTGCAGGCAACAAAAGTTCAGGCTTTTTCATGTAAGATAACCTGACAGATAATCAATTCTAACAACAATATTTCTACAATTATACATTAGACCTCTTGTGTAACTAGTATATAAAACGGATAACTCTAAAACTGTCTTTCTCTAAAAACTCCTTTCTACTCTCACCCTCTTGCTTTGCAAGTTTCTCTCGCTCATATGGAATCCACATTAACTAACATCTTACGACAACTTGGATACCCGGAACCACTTTAAGATTTTTCGCTGTGGCATTCCCGTGAAAACGAGAATCCACGTTTTTTGTCATTGCCAAGCCCGAAGGGCTGTAGCAATCTTTCTTTTAACGACGCAAATTGCTTCGTCAGGACTTTGCCCTTACCCTCGCTGCCTTCGGCAGTGCGCAATGACAACTAAACATAGGAATTCTCGCGTTCCAATTACTTGACAAAAACAAATAGCAATTTGTACACTCAACAATAGCAAAATCTACTTATAAGGTGAAAATAATGGAACTCTATCCTTTTAAATTTATCCCTATTTTAAAGGAAGTTATATGGGGTGGCAAGAAATTAAAAAATTATTATAACAAACAAACATCTTCTAATTCCATAGGTGAATCGTGGGAACTTAGCAGCGTAAACGGAAATATTTCTGTAGTTTTAAATGGGAAACTTAAAGGAACGCTGTTAACTGAAATTCTTAAAACAAACGCTATAGAAATAATGGGAAAACATATCGCGGCAAAATTCGGCACAGAATTTCCTCTTTTAATTAAACTTATTGATGCACGGGAAAATTTATCTGTGCAAGTGCATCCAAATGATGACCTTGCAAGAAAACGCCATAATAGTTTCGGGAAAACGGAGATGTGGTATATTCTTCAAAACGAACCTGAGGCAAAACTTGTATCAGGCTTAAAAAAAGAAATTTCTAAAGAAGAATATATACACAGAATTAAAAATAATGCCATAGAAGACATACTCGCTTATTATCCTGTTACACCGGGAGAAGTATTTTTTATTCCAGCCGGACTTGTACACGCCATAGGGGCAGGCATACTGTTAGCAGAAGTTCAGCAGACATCAAATATAACCTATCGCATTTATGATTATAATCGTAAAGATAAAGATGGTAATACTAGACAACTACACACACAAGAATCCGTTGATGCTGTTAATTTTACTGCAAAAGGTGCGCCAGTTACTTCATTTAAAATAAGAGAAGGTGTAAAACGTTTAGTAGCATGTGAATATTTTACTGTACAGATGATAGACTTAAACGTAGCAAAAGAATATAACAACGAGGATTTTAAAGAAATTGACTCCTTTATTATTTTGATATGTCTTGATGGGAATGCCACAATAAATTATAAATATGGAATGGAAAAAATAATTAAAGGGGAAAATATTCTAATCCCTGCAGCTTTAAGAAACAGTGTGTCTATAATAGGGAACGCAAAACTTTTGGAAGCTTATATTTAGAGTTGGTTTTTTGAGAAAAAAAGGAATTTGCAGTATTAAAAATTAGCAGTAAATCACACAAACGGCTAAGCCACCCATAGCAGTTTCTTTAAATTTGCAGTTCATATCTCGCCCGATTTCTCCCATAGCTTTTACTGTTGTATCAAACGATACTATGTGACTATCAGGATTTTCGTTTTCGGCTATAAGAGCTGCATTACACGCTTTAACTGCCCCGATAGCGTTGCGTTCAATGCAAGGAATTTGCACATATCCACCCACAGGGTCACAAGTTAATCCCAGCTGATGTTCCAATGCAATTTCTGCTGCGTTTTCTACAACTTTGTCAGAATATCCTTGAGCTTGAGCAAGCATAGCTGCCGCCATGGCGGTTGCTACTCCTATTTCGCCTTGACACCCCACTTCTGCTCCGGCTATTCCTGCATTATTTTTTGCAATAAAACCTATTGCTGCTGCCACTATAAGCCCAGACCTTTGGGCTGTAATATCAAGATGAAAATGTTCGTGCATAATCATAAGCACTGCTGGTACCACTCCAGCAGCTCCGCACGTCGGAGCAGTAATAATAGTATTCCCCACAGCATTTTCTTCAGCAACAGCATAAGCATACGCATCTAACAAACATAAATACTGATCAAAAGTTCGTAATGAATCTGCGCGCTCTTTAAGCCTTTTTGCTTTTCTTTTTAGTCCGATAGGTCCCGGTAAATATCCATCTGTTGATACACCGCGCAATACTGTATCTTTCATAATATTAATTAACACATCTAATTTACGATTAATTTCATCTATGGAAAGACCTGTTATTGCCACCTCATTTTCTAAAAGCAACTCGTCCAAAGAAAGATCTTTTTCTTTCACCAACATCCTAAGTTCAGTCATATTACTATAAGGGTGCGGTGGGTGCACAGTTTTTGAAGCTGTCCACCCTTTCCACTGCAAAAAACCACCGCCAACAGAATAATATTCCCATGAAAAAAGTATGCTTTCTGATAACATATCAGTTTTATTTCGTAAATTTGTTAAAATCTCTTTATTAGGATAATTTTCAGATAAGAGATCAATTATAAGCGTATTATTATAAGGAAAGTTATGTTGTATTGCACAATATTCAATATTTTCAGATCCAATAGGTAATTTTTTATTGCCAACGTCAAGTACGCGTTTTTCCTGTGGCATATTTAACAAATCGTTTAATAATGTTAAAGGACAAGATGAAGATTCATTACCCATAAGACCAGCTATCACTGCACGGTCCGTTCCATGTCCTTTCCCTGTTGCAGATAAAGAACCGAAAAGACGTACGCGCACACCTTTTACACGATTGAGTAAGTGATATTCTAATTTTTTAATACGTTGAGCAAAATCTGCTCCGGCTTGCATGGGAGCAATGGTATGAGAACTAGAAGGACCTGGTCCTATTTTTAAAAGATCAAATATAGACATTGCAATTACTTTATCAGTATTTATTATCATAGAAAACTCTTTTAATTAAATTTTGCAAACATTCTACATAGTTTTTCCGACAAAATATCCAACTACAGTAAAAATTCCCATGATAAAAACAAATGCTGCCAATTTTGAACGATATATACGTAGCCTTGGAATATACTTCATTAATAATACAGGCATCAGATATGCATACAATGCAATAATTGGGGCTGCTAAAGCGCTAATAATTGAAAGAATTGACGGATTATAAACAGCTAAAAACCATAACATAGTAAATAATATCAGAGTACTGATAAGCTTGATTTGATTGTGATTTAATTTGTTTTTAAGTTCAGGATTTTTACTTGTAATGGTTTTAACAATAATACCTCCTAATCCTTCTCTAGTTCCTACAAAATGTCCAAAATATGAACTTGTTATAGCAAGCAATGCAATAATGGGAAAAAGATATTGTAATATTTTCAAATTGTAAGCTAAAGAAATTGCTGTCAAAGCATCGATATTACGTTGTTTGGCACTAAGTAAAATTTCAGGTGTGGTTGAAAAAAACAAAGAAAATACAAAAAACATAACAAAAAACAATAAAAGGATAGAGTTCCACTTAACAACAGAATCTGAATGTTTAACTGCTTCATCAACACTATTATATTGCTTTCTATAAAAAGCACCAAGAGAAGAACATATCGGAGAAAAATTCATTGCAAAAATTAAAATCGGCAAAAGCAGAAAAGTATATTTTATAAAATCTTTTATTACAAAAGGTTCATAAAAAGCTGATAAATTCCATTGAGGAATCATATACACAGATAATGCAAATAATAGAATTATTAGCGGAAAAGTTAAAACTGATGCAACAGCAACCATAACTTTTTCATTTCCAAGCAATATGCTCGTCATAATTGCAAGAATAATAAATGTCAACAAAGGTCTCGACATTTCAGCAAAGTGCATTTGATTGACTAAAAATGAATTTATGATGTTTGTTAAACCTGTAGCATACCCAACGCAAATAGTCACTATTGATAAAAAATAAAGAATAGAAACAACAAACCCAGCTGTATGACCTAAGTCATATTCTACTGCTCCGACAATATCTGTTACTTTTGGACACGAAGTAACTATTCTCGTTATTCCCCTATGAGAAATGTAGGTTATCGGAAAAATTATGAGTGTCAAAAATATAATAGGCCATATCCCACTCAATCCGGCTTGAACCGGTAAAAACAATATTCCAGCTCCAACTGCGGTCCCAAAACATGTTAAAACCCAACCTCTATCTAAATTACTCACGTTAGTTTGTTCTCCTTATAAATTGATATTTAGAACATGTTCATTGAATCTAACAGCTCTATGTTTATACATTTTATCAAAAAATATAAATATTTCAGACAGATAAAAGAGGAAATTGCAGCTTTTCATATTTTTCGTGATAATCTTTCTTTTTTAATTGCGCAGACTAACTCAAGTACACGACAGCCCCACAATAACAGATAGAACAATTTTTATTTCCTTTAATTCAAATCTAACATAATCAGTTTACAATTGATAGACAGAGTGATTACATTGTATCATTAATTCTCTCTTTTTCATTCTTTTTACACTCCTACTTTTAACAGTGTCCCAACTTGAAAAACTATAAACGACGCTATCCAAGCAAAAACTGTATTTCCTACAACTAGAAGTGTAAGCCATTTATAACTTGAGCCAGTTTCTTTAAAAAAACACGTAACCGATATTATGCAGGGTAAATATATTAGACAAAAAATAAGAAAAGTCATACCTTTAAGCGGGGACCAATCTTTATCAGCCGCAATTTTTTCTTTCAAAGGCAGGGTATCTTTAGAATCAACTTTACCTATAGAATAAATTGTACCCAAAGTACTTACAATCACTTCTTTTGCGGCAAAACCGGATATTAAAGCAATAGCTTTGCTACCATCCATACCTATAGGTTTAAATAAAGGTTCAAGAATTTTTCCAGCCCTCCCTGCAATACTATATTTCATCTGTATTGCAGCATTTTCAGCTTCTGTAAGATTTTTATCTACGGGAGCTTTTGGATACGCGAATACTACCCATACCAAAATTGATATAAAAACAATTACAGTTCCAGCTTTGCGTACATACAACCAACCTCTTTCCCACATTTTTAAAAACAAACCCTTAATTGTTGGTAGATGATAGGGAGGAAGTTCCATGACAAAATGAGTTGACTCATTTTTTAGTACGATTATGCTTAAGAATTTTGCAACACTTAAAGCAATAACAATACTTAAAATGTACATAAAAAACATTATCCCAGTTTGATACTTCACGGAAAAAAAAGCTCCTATAATAAGAGCAAATACTGGAAGTTTTGCACCGCATATCATAAACGGTACAACAAACATGGTTATAAGTCTGTCTCGTTTTGAATCCAAAGTTCTTGTTGCAAGAATACCAGGCACTGCACATCCATTGGTTGAAAGCATTAAAGGAAGAAATGATTTTCCATGAAGTCCAAATCTGCTCATAATTTCATCCATTACAAAAGCAGCTCTTGCCATATACCCAGAATCTTCAAAAAATGCAATTGCAAAAAACATAAACAGAACAAGAGGAAAAAATCCTAATACACCACCGACACCTCCAACTATTCCATCAACAATCAAAGATTGTATCGGTCCGTTTGGAATAATTCTTGCGACAATGCTGCCAAACCATGCAAAAAATAAACCAAAAAGATTTACTACAGGTTCTGAAAAAGTAAATGTGAATTTAAAAATTATATACATTACCACAGCAAAAATAGGAATTCCCAAATATCTGTTAAGTGCAAAACTGTCTATAATTTCAGTTATATCTATTTTCTTTTGGCCAGTTTTACTTACAACAATTTTTACGACAGCATTAACAAAACCATAACGTCTGTTAGTTATTTCAGTTTCCGCTTGTTCATTGAAATGCTTTTTAATGTGATTTCTGCTTTTTTCAACTTGTTCTAAAATTTTAATTCCGTTATTTGCTTTAGAAACAAGTTTTAATGCTAAAAGATCATTATCTAAAAGCTTTATTGAAAGCCAGTTTTTAGGAAATTTTGACAATTCTAAACTTTTTGAGATAAGCTTTTCAAGTTTATTGGTTTCTTCCTTAATGTCTTCGCCATAGTCAACTTTTGCTCTTGCTTGATATTTAAACTTCTCATTTTCACAAATATTAACTATACAATCTAAAAGATTGTTGATTCCTATTGCTTTACTTGCAACTGTAGCAAATACTGGAACACCTAAAAGATCCGACATTACTTTTTTATCAACACTTTTACCATGCGACTTTAAAATGTCAATCATATTTAAAGCTATTATAACAGGTGTATCAAGCTCTGTAATCTGTGTAAATAAATATAAATTGCGCTCCATATTAGCAGCATCAACTACATTAATTACAATATCAGGTTTTGCATTCAATAAAAAATCTCTCGCTACCACTTCATCATCAGAATATGCAGAAAGACTGTATGTTCCAGGCAAATCAATAAAGTTTATATTGCACCTTTTATAAATTTTTGAGCCTTCTTTTTTCTCTACTGTCACTCCAGGGTAATTGCCTACATGCTGATTAGAACCTGTTAAACAATTAAAAAGTGCGGACTTGCCACTGTTAGGATTACCTGCAAGGGCAACCGTAATATTTTTATTTGCATCCATAACTTTATCCATATACTTTATAGTCTATTTTTTTAGCAAAATCTTATCGGCAATTTTGTTGCTCAAAGCAATTTTTGAACCTTTTACTTTAACCATCACACTACCTTTAGAACCAATGTTTGCAATAACAGTTAACTTTTCACCCGGAACAAAACCCATTTCAAGAAGTCTGTGTCCCAATTTTTCATCACAGTAAGCTGCAACAAATCTATAAACACCAGGAACAGCATTGCTCAATTTTGCCATACAATTATATTTAAGACAGTTGTTAAATGATTTAAATTTTTGAAAATGAGCTTTTATCCAACGTCTATGCCAATATTCGTAAATACTTTTCATTATTTTTTTTCTCATTCCACTATCAACCTTATTTAGTTTTATATAATTATTTTAGTTTGAGCTAACCCTCGTATGCAACAAACACTATAAATAAACTACGTAAATAATAACAAAATACTAGAATCTGTTAAAACTATAAATTTATTCTTCCCTTTTTTCTAAATATTCTTTTAAATTAGCTATATCTTCATCTTTTGTAAGAAAATATTTGTTCAGCAGAGAATGTAATCTTTCAAGTCTATGTATAGTTTCCTCGTTGACCAAATGCTCTATTTTACAAGCTTCTTTATTTGCAATTTCACTATCGATAAACAGTAAACCATTTAAAAATCTATACAAAACACTATGTTTTCTTTGAACTTCTAAAGCTATTTTTTCTCCTTGATCAGTTAAATCAACATACCCATACTTTTTGTGTATTACAAATCCGTTTTCAGTCAAAAAATTTATTGCAACATTAACGCTTGAATTTTTGACATCTAAAGATTTGGCAATATCGCTAATTCTTGCGTATTTCTTTTCCTTTTTTAATACTGCAATAGTCTCGAGATAATTTTCAAGAGACGCACTTAAATTATTAATAGATTCCCTTCTTTTAAATTTTACCATTTAAACTCCACAAAACAATGTTAGATTAATATAACTTTTTTTGGTTTGTTTGTCAAAATATTTAAAGTAGTGTCATTATAACTACAAAATTCTTGACAATGGCTTGAATATACAGAAATAAAAAAGAAAAATTCTAAGAACTTACTATTAGGTTTAACAGGATTCCAAATTTCTGTCTAAAATCCAGTTAATAATGGAAGACACTATAATTTCTTTCTTCTTGTCCTTTTTTCATTACTTACCTTTTTATTTATACTTCTAAAAAGGGACATATCTGCTTTGCCCCTTTACAATGAAAATGAAATTGACTTTGACAATAAATTTTGTGTATAATAATTCTAATAATATGTAATATGAATTACAAATTTGTTCTATTATTTTTTCAATATAATAATAATGTTTTTACTTAGATATAATACGTTATGTGTCGGTGAGTTTCAAAATGACTAAAAGGAGTAGCAAAGTGGCTAAGACAGGAATTATATGTACGATGGGGCCGTCAACACGTTCTCTTGAGGTTTTAAAGAAAATGTCTGATGATGGTATGACAGTAGTGAGACTTAATTTTTCGCACGGTACTTATGAAGATTATGAAAAAGATTTTGCTTTGATAAGAACTTTAAACAAGGAATATAAAAAGAATGTAAAAATACTTGTAGATCTTGAAGGACATAGAATAAGAGTAGGTGATCTTAAAGACGGAAAAGTAGAACTTAAAAAGGGACAGAAACTTATTCTTACAAATAAAGAAATCATAGGTAATAATGAAAAAATTTCTATAGACTACGGAAATTCACTTAATGATATTGAAGGTGGACTTGATATATTTATGGATGACGGTAATCTTACTCTTAAAGTTTTAGTTTCAAAAGAAGAAGAACTTATTACTGAAGTTCAAAATAATTATGTTTTAAAAATGCATAAAGGCGTAAATATTCCACAAGCTAAGCTCAATTTTCCTATTATGGAAAAAAAAGATCGAGACGGGATGATTTTTGCGCTAAACAATGACGTGGATTTTATTGCAAATTCTTTTGTTAGAAATGCTGAAGATATGAAACCATTGATAGATATTTTAAAAACAGAAAAAAATACAACTTGTAAGCTTGTAGCAAAAATTGAAGACAGAGCAGGAATTGACAATCTTGTAGATATTCTTAAAGTTACCGATGGTATAATGGTTGCAAGAGGCGATATGGGAATTTCAATCCCTTTATGGACAGTTCCTATAGTACAGAAACATATAATAAAGCAATGCAAAACTCACAATAAATTTGCAATAACTGCAACTCAAATGCTTGAAAGCATGGTTAAAAATCCTATACCTACAAGAGCAGAAGTAAGCGATGTTGCAAATGCCGTTATAGATGGAAGTGATTATGTTATGCTTTCCGCAGAAACAGCTGTCGGAAAATATCCGGATAAAGCTGTAGAAATAATGGGAAATATTATAAGTTTCACAGAGAAAAATAGCTAATAAAAGTATATATGTTAAAATGTCTCTTATAAAATGAAAGAATCTACAAAATTGCCCGTTGTTTTAAGTATTAGTTTTTTATTAATATTTCTACAAACGGCAGGTGCTTTTTATTCTAAAAGCCTTGCATTGTTTGCTTATGCAGGTTTAATTATTACAAGAGTTTTTTCATTGCTTCCAAAATTTGTAAATCTAAATGATACAGACAAAGGTTTTAGCAAAGCGCAGATTGTTTCAGTTATTTTAAATGCATCTGTTATTTTCATTCTAGCCTTAATTATAATAAGCAAAGCTTTTACAGAGATGACATCTACAAAGACTATAAACATGCCGCTTGCTGGAATAATAACGTTTATAGTGTTTGTCGGTCTTGTTGTTTGCTCTTTTATTGAAAAGCAATTTATTTTGACTGCTTTATTATCTTTTGTTATTATAACAGGTTTTTCAATTCCTATTTTTAAAAGTATATTTCTTTTAGATTATTATTTAAGTATATTTTTTGCTGTTTTGATTATAATACAAGCTATTATTTTAATAAAATTTTCTGCTTGTGCATTAAAAAAGAATTTTACATAATATTTAAAATCTGTCCATATTAATAGGACGAAGTGCTACTTGAATTTTTAAGGAAATTTTGGCTGCTTTGTGATAGATAGGCAATATTTGAACATATCGGAACAACAAAACTGACAAAATTTACCAAAAAGCTGCCGCAGTCCAAAGGGTTAGAACAAAAATAGCCAACTACTGGTGGTGTGTCTCAAGATGTGTCAATAGTCTTGCTATTGTTGCGTCTGTGTGTCTTGCATTTGACTATTTTTGTCCTAACCCTTTTGTCCCTTATTAGTGTGAACATTATTTTAGTATGGAGAAAAAATGGAAATTGTTTATTCGTTTATAGCTGCAAGTGCAGCGATGATGGGTGCTATAATAGTACTAACATTTCATAAATGGTCTGAAAAAAATTCTTTTCTTATAATAAATTTTGCAGCAGGCGTAATGCTTACACTTGCAATTACGCACCTAATACCAGAAGGTTTGGAATTAAATCATAACTTAATGATTTTTGTCCTTTTGGGATTTTTTATTATGTTTTTCTTACAATTTATTCTTTTATTTCATCCATGCCATGATGAAGAATGTTCCAAACATACGGGTATAACGTCAATTGCAGGATTGTCTTTGCATTCTATGATTGATGGTCTTATGATCGCAGTAGGGTTTGAAGCAAATGCCAATATAGGAATTCTTACAACATTTGCAATTCTATTACATAAACTTCCTGACGGAATAACAATATCAGGAATCTTGTTGCACAAAGGCGCCTCTAAAAAGAAAATTTTTGATTTCTCGCTTCTTACAGCCTGCTTCACCCCGATAGGTACTATTTTAGGTATGCTTTTGTTTAAAAATATATCTACGACAATCCTTGGCGCTTTAATTGGCATAACAGCAGGCACTTTCATTTTTCTTTCAGCTTCAGATTTAATTCCAGAAACTCATAATTGCAAAGACAGGATTGCTCCTTTTATGCTTTTTACTGGAGCAATTGTTATCCTTATTGTTAAATATATTGTTGACTGAACCTCCCACTCTTCCTAGAGTTTGGTTCAGCTAACAAGGCAAAAACATTAGAACTTTGTTTTCCTCGCAAAATTTTGACGCAAGACTTAACAACACAGCTTGCTTCACTTACACAAATCGGTTAAATTAAGTTCGAAATTAACTGCTTTAAATGAAAATACAAGTTCCTATATGTTTCTGGTGAACTGAATCTTATCTTGATAACCAGTAAAAAAATTTAAAGATTATCTTTTCTTGCTCACCATTATATATAATAATGCCCGTTTCATATTTTCCTTTGTTTTATAAACTTTTTATATCAATATCATTGGTCTAATGATAGGTCTATATTAGAATAATAAAGTTCACATCAGTTTATAGATATGAATTAAGAAAGGAATTATATTTTTACGAACTTTATTTTTATTCCCTCTATCTTCTTTAATTTTGTTATGAGATTTTTTATTGCATTTTCTTCTGAGGTAAGCTCCAATATTATAAGACCTGTGTCAGAACAAGAATTTGAAGAACTGTCGCAAATACCAAGTCTTGTCTTAATTACGCAATCTGAATCAGTTAAAATTCCTTGAACTTTTACTGCACAAGTTTTTCTTTTTTGAACTGATAGAATTAAAATATTTACCACGAAATCCTCTATTAATACTTTAGAGTCTGTTCACAATGTATTATTTGTACAGTAAACTGTGCGATAGCAAAGTTAAAATTTTATATATTACTGTAATTCCAGTACAAACACATAATCCTATAACTCATCTGCTCTATTAGTGCAAACTTGTTCTATATTTAAGAGTTGGCTTACAGGAACTATTTCGTAACCTGCTTCTATAATTTCATCTATAAAAGAACTTAAAAATGATAATACTTTTTTATTTTTAGGTAAATCATGCATTAAAAATATTACTCCATTTTTTAAGGCTTTTTTATATTTGTTATGCATTTCTTCTGCAGTTACTGCTGTCCAATCACAGCCAAAGCTCCAATTTATTAAATAACAACCACTATTACGTATTACTTCTATGGCATCAAATCTCGAATATCCATACGAAAAACGTACTAAAAAGGGGTCAATACCTGTTACTTTTTTTATTATGTTTTTTCCTCTCAAAATTTCTTTTTTCATTTTATCTATTTTATCTTCACCTTTATAAGCATAGAAGTTTATATGACCATAAGTATGATTTCCAATTTCATGTCCGGCTACAGCAACCGCTTTTGCAGTATCTGGATCATTTTGTACTCTTATGCCAAGCATAAAAAACGTAGCTTTAACATTTTTTTCTTTTAATATCTCTAAAATTTTTGCTGTTGATTTACCGGGACCATCATCAAAAGTCAAAGAAATCTTTTTAACATCCTTAGGTCCATCAGCATAAAATATCTTTGTATGTGCAAAATCTATCATCACAAAAGAAAGAAACACTAATATAATAACAACTTTTTTCATTTTAGCCACTAATCATTATATTTGATAATGCTGTTAAAAGTCCCGCATTAATTATTTGCATCCAAAAGTTATCATTTATTTTCCAAGGAATTGCTTCAACTATAGTTGCTATAGCAGCTCCTGCCAACGCAAATTGCCAATTAAAAATAAATAGTCCTACTACAAAACAAGTCACAAAACACGCTAAACTACCTTCCAAAGATTTTTCTAAAAAAATTTTATGCTTTCCAATACTTCTTCCCACCAAAGCGGCAGAAGAATCACCAAAAGCAAAATAAAGAAAACTTGCAAATACCATATATTTGTTTTGAAATATAAGCATAGTAATAAGGGCTCCTGATAATGTACCGACTAAACCACTAATTTTATTAGCTTCTTCAGCTCTATAAAAACCTTTAAAATTATTCTTAAAAAAATCATTAAATTTAGGAATTTTAAATCTTAACAATTCACAAAAAGCAACAATAACAATTACAATTATAAGACCCCATACCGTAGTTTTTGGAAAATACCAATATCCAAACACATATATAAGACTTACTAAATGAAATCCTTTTCTTTTTATTTCGTCTTTTGGAATGCTTGCCATACCTCCGATACTCCTGTATATATAAATTTATAAACATCTGCCATATTTTCAAACATTTGAAAAAAAATTTTCTTTACATTTATTCCATCCGGAAAAGCTAAAGCTGCAAGTAAAGTGAATACTACAATATTTACTGCAAATATTACAACATAAGAAAAAAATGCTCCATAAACTTTTAAATCCGGCTGCTCTATAGAGAGTATATATATTGTAAGAGCAACGTGAAAAGCTATTGAAAAACCGACCAAAAAAAGGAAATACTCGTAAAATTGTGTTATATCTAAAAACCAACCGAGAAAAATATAAATTACTATTATCGCAAAAGTATATATCGGGAAAAAATATGGAGCAAGTGTTATCCAAATATTATCTTTAGTTAAAACTACTTTTCCAGATTCTTGTCCAACATTAAATTTTTTAATTTTTGCTCCACTTAAAATTCCAGCTATTGCATGAGAAAGTTCGTGCCCAAAAACATAAGTTCTTATCGGTTTATAAAGAACAACTTGAAATATAATATAACTCAAAATACCTATCCAAAATGGAATATATTTATTCCCAACAAAAGCTGTGAAATACAAAAAATTTTTAACAAATATATAACCTGCTGCACCAACTGCAGGGATTAATAAAAACGCGAAACTATTTCTTAAAAATTTCATTTTTCTTTGTCTTTAATTTGTATATCCGTGAATGATTTTACTACAAATATAATTGCAATAATAAAGAACACAACCGCTAGAACGGTATTTAGTACGTATTTTTCAGCAAGCACTAATGCAAGTTCCAATGCAAGAAGTCCAAACAGTGTTGTAAATTTAATTATAGGGTTCATTGCAACAGAAGAAGTGTCTTTAAAAGGATCTCCCACTGTATCACCAACAACAGTCGCTTTATGCAGTTCGGTTCCTTTTTCACGTAAATCAACTTCAACATATTTCTTTGCATTATCCCATGCGCCACCTGCATTTGCCATAAATATCGCTTGAAAAAGACCAAATAACGCTATCGAAATGAGATAACCTATAAAAAAATAAGGTTCTATAAATGCAAAAGCAAGAGTTGTAAAAAAAACAACTAAAAATAAATTTATCATACCTTTTTGGGCGTATCTTGTACATATTTCAACTACTTTCTTTGAATCTTCGATTGAAGCTTTATCCAAACTCCCATCAAGTTTTATATTCTTCTTAATAAATTCTACAGCTTTATATGCGCCGCTTGTTACAGCGTGGTTAGAAGAACCAGTAAACCAGTAAATTACCGCTCCACCTGCAATCAAACCTAATAAGAAAGGCGCGTGCAAGAGTGATAAATTTGAAAGACCGTCTGTAAGTCCGTTAGTAAGCATAACTATTGTCGAGAATATCATTGTTGTTGCACCTACAACAGCAGTCCCTATAAGTACCGGTTTTGCCGTAGCTTTAAATGTATTTCCCGCACCGTCATTTTCTTCAAGTAATATTTTCGATTTATTGAAACCAGGTTTAAATCCAAAATCTTTCTCTATTTCTTTATCGATATCAGGAATATTTTCTATAAGTGATAGTTCATATACTGACTGCGCATTGTCGGTTACTGGACCGTAAGAATCAACCGCGATTGTAACAGGTCCCATACCTAAAAATCCAAAAGCTACAAGACCAAAAGAAAATACAGCAGGAGCTATCATGATTGAGCCTACCCCATGCAAACTGATTGCATAAGCAATAGTCATAAGAATTATAATTATAATACCCAGCCAGTATGCGCTAAAATTTCCAGTCGTAAGGCCGGCAAGAACATTAAGCGATGCTCCACCGTGTTTTGAAGAAGTAACAATATTCTGAACAAAAGCGCTTTTTACAGAAGTAAAAACTTTTACAATTTCCGGTATAATTGCACCAGCTATTGTTCCGCAACTTATAATAAACGAAAGTTTCCACCAAAGAGTTCCATCTCCTAAATCACCAATTACAAGTCTAGAAACCATAAAAGTTAATGCGATTGAAACTATTGAAGTTATCCATACAAGAGAAGTCAACGGAGTCTCAAAATTCATCTTATCTACAGCAGCATATCTTACTTTTGCAACTAACGCATTTATTCCATAAGAAAGAGCGCTTGATACAATCATTATCAAACGCATTACAAAAATCCACACCAAAAGCTTAACTTGCAAAACAGGATTACTTACAGCAAGAACTATAAATGTTACCAAAGCAACTCCAGTAACACCGTAAGTTTCAAAACCGTCTGCAGTAGGTCCTACAGAATCGCCAGCATTGTCTCCTGTACAATCTGCGATAACACCTGGATTTCTTGCATCATCTTCTTTAATATTGAAAACAATTTTCATTAAATCTGAACCAATATCTGCAATCTTTGTAAATATTCCACCTGCAATTCTAAGAACTGAAGCACCAAGAGATTCGCCAATTGCAAATCCTATGAAACACGCTCCAGCAAAATCAGATGGAATAAATAGAAGAATTATAAGCATTATAAAAAGTTCTATGCTTATTAAAAGCATTCCTATGCTCATACCTGCACAGAGAGGTATTGCATAAAGTGGAAAAGGTTTTCCTTTTAAACTTGCAAAAGCAGTTCTTGAATTTGCAAAAGTATTAATTCTCATACCAAACCAAGCTACAGTATAACTGCCAAGAATTCCTACAATGCTACAAAATACAATTGCAACAACTTTTATTGCTTCAAAATGTTGAAGCAAACCAAAATATACAACTATTATAGCTGCAAGCAAACCTTCAAGTATAATTATGAATTTACCTTGAGTTATAAGATATGTTTTACACGTTTCATAAATAAGTTCAGAAATTGATTTCATTGATTTATGCACAGGAAGATTTTTAATACCTAAAAAATGATAAAACCCAAATAACAAACCAAAAATGCAAATAAAAAAACCAAACATTAAAAGAGTTCTACCATTAACCACATTCCCCAAAAAACCAACAGAAGTTAAATCCGGAATAATTAAATTTGCTTCGCTTGCAAAAGACTGACTAACAATTGCAGCCATAAAAGCAAAAACAGCTGTAATTTTCTTCAATGAAAAAACTCTTTTTAACATATTCTCTCCCAAAATTATTTTTTAATCTTACGTTCTTTCAAAGTTTTTTCTTTTGCTTTAACTTTCTTCCACATAATTTCAATGTCTTTTGTATTTTTAATCTCATACTTACCAAATATGTGAGGATGTCTGCGAACAAGTTTTTTGTTTAGTTTTTCTATTACTCCGTCAATATTAAACTCTTTATTTTCTTTAGCAATTTGAGCGTGAAATACAACCTGAAGTAAAATATCTCCAAGTTCTTCCTCAAGATTTTCTATATCTTTATTTTCAATAGCTTTTTTTACTTCTTTCGCTTCTGAAAACAAATATTTTACAAGAGATTCGTGTGTTTGTTCTTTATCCCATAGACACCCGTTTTTAGAACGTAAAGTAGAAAATATACCCACCAATTTATCAAACTCTTTCAGATATTTTTTCATATTTGTACTATTATTACCTCCTGTCAAAAAATCTATACTGCACTGCTTCCGCTATATGATTTGCTTTGATTATGTTGCTGTTGTCTAAATCTGCTATTGTTCTTGAAACCTTTAAAATCTTATCATAAGATCTTGCTGAAAAATTTAATTTTTCAATTGCAGCTTTGAGTGTTTCATAAGCCTCATCATCTAAAATGCAATGTTTTTTTATTTCTTTTGACTGCATCTGAGCATTTGCATATATACCGCTTCCTAATAATCTTGCATTCTGAATTTCTCTTGCTTTTACAACTCTCTCTCTTATACTTGCTGAACTTTCAGAATCGTCATTTAAAACTGCAAGTTCAGAAAACTTTAAAGCTGGTACTTCAACATGAATATCAATTCTATCCATTAAAGGACCAGAAATTTTACTTTGATATTTTCTTATCTGCCAAGGATTACAAACACATTCTTTTTCTCTGTGTCCAAGATTTCCACAAGGACAAGGATTCATCGCCGCAACAAGCATAAAAGATGCTGGAAAAACAAAACTGTTTTTCGCTCTTGAAACTGTTATCTTTTTGTCTTCCAAAGGCTGACGTAAAACCTCAAGTGCATCTCTTCTGAACTCCGCAAATTCATCTAAAAACAGAACCCCATTATGAGAAAGACTTACTTCTCCGGGTTTAGGATATACCCCACCACCCGCTAAAGCTACAGATGAAGAAGTATGGTGCGGATTTCTAAAAGTGCGCTGCTTTATTAAACCTCCTGTGAAAGTATGCCCCGATGCAGACCATATTTTTGTAGTTTCAACGGCTTCTTCAAAAGTCATAGAGGGAAGTATTCCTGGAATACGTTTTGCTATCATAGTTTTTCCAGAACCTGGAGGTCCAGACATTATTATATTATGGCTTCCTGCTGCTGCAATTTCAGCAGCTCTTTTTGTAATCCTTTGGCCTTTTACATCAGCAAAATCGTAATTTACATCGACACTAGTGTTCAATTCTTCAATATTATAAATATAAGGCTCTTGATTTAGTTCGCCATTGATAAATTTTACAATCTCTAGAAGAGTTTTGAAAGGAAAAACATTTACTAACCCTGCAACAGCAGCTTCTTGCCTGTTTGCAAAAGGCACTATAAAATTTTTTATTTTATTTTTCTGCAAACCCAAAGATATTGGCAAAACACCTCTAACCTTCCTTATTTTGCCGTCTAAAGACAATTCGCCTACAGCACAAAATTTATATAAATTTTCCTTTTTTATTTTACCATTTGCAGCAAGTATTCCTAAAGCTATAGATAAATCAAAAATACCACCCTCTTTTTTGATGTCCGCAGGAGCTAAATTAACCGTAATTTTTTTTAAAGGGAAATCATATCCTGAATTTTTCAATGCGGCTACTACTCTATCACGCGATTCTTTAACTGCAGCATCAGGAAGTCCAACAATGGAAAAAACAGGCATCCCAGATGAAATATATGTTTCAACTTCAACTACATTCGCTTCTATTCCGTTAATCGCCGCAGAATAAATAAGAGAAAACATTAAAAAAGACCTCTTGTTTAAAATTTATTGAACTCGTTTAAACGGGCATGAATGACACAGATAACTGCTTAACTGCAGATACTATAGTCTGTTCAGAATTACGGATTCAACGATACAAACTACTCATTTACTTTTTACCTTATTTATTATATCATACAATTATATTAAATTCATAACCAAAGCTGTTTAAAAATAGAAGAGTGGAAATAATTATAGCAATAACCAGAAAAAAGTTAGAGTAATAACATGGTCTTAAAAAACTTAGATATTTGCCTAGGTATTAGAATAAAAATTTAATCCAAAAAATGGAGCAAATTTTTAAATCTCATTATGGGAGACAAAAATGAAGAAAGTATTTGTAATTTACACTTTGCTTTGCGCAATGAGCGTATCTGCTTTTTCAAAATCTAAAAATGACAAAGAATTTATTGTAAAAGCCGGAATCCAACCTCAAAGTATAGTATCTGCGTATAGTAAAAAATTAAATACAAGTTTAGGTTTTTCTGGCGGATTTGAATATTTTCAGTACTTTGGTAATATTTTTGCTCTAGGAGGAGGAGCAATTTATGATTCACCAAGAACGTTTCAAGATAAAAATTACAGTGGAAATCTTTCTTTTTTCCCTCTTTATGCTGGTTTAAAAGTCCGCACACCACTTCACGGACTTGATAATAATTATATGTTTTTTTCAGGTAGATTAGGATACAGTGCTCTTATAACAACAAAAGATATTGAATGGAAGTCTTCAGTTGGCGGACTTTACTATGGTGTAGGACTTGGCATAAGCATAAATGTTTTAGTAATTGAAGTTATTTACGCTATAAGTAATTTTACTTATCAAACCGCTTCAAATTCAAAAAACGATGACGGAACTTACAAAACAATAACATTTTACGTCGGATTTAAATTTGAGTAAAAAATAAATCCCCAAGCATAATATTGAGTTGTCCTTCTTTAATGATATTTAATAGTTTAAACGAATAGCTTCATGTTTTTAAAAGATGGGAGCTATTTACTTTTAGTTCTATAAAGTTGACTTCAACCTTTTAGTTCCCCTCTCCTCTGACTTTGTCCTTTTAGGCTTCCTCGACTATTTCAATAATTTGACTATTACCCCTGTTTAAACACCAAATTTCGGCTCTGCTGTGCATTCATTTTCTTCAATTAACGGTTCTAAACTTTTTTATGCTTATCTTTGTTGTGTCTTTATGTATACATAATTTATACTACTTTCCCATTGTTTAGTTCCACATATCCATTCTTTTTGCGAGTCTTTTTTGCCTTTTTTTAAAAAAAGATTGAAGTCAGTTATAAGGTTGCAATAGAAACAGCTTCACTAGCATTAACAAGCATATTATTTAAAAATAGCGATTTTCTTGATGTGTTTGCCACCTAACAGTGTTTTTATACTTATAAAATATACTCCAGGAGCAATTTGAGATCCGTCTTGGTTTTTTAAATTCCATTTTATCATTCTTTTGTTAATTGATACATCCTCCTCTAAATCATCAGCATTAAAAGATTTTACAAATTCACCTGTAACTGTATAAACTACAACGTCAATCACAGATGTATTAAAAGGAAAATTCGTTATTTTTATATATCCTCTTTCACTTATACTTGCAGGATTTGGGTAGCACACAAAATCACCAACATTGTTATGTGGAATGATTTCTGAATTAAGAATAAGCTTCCCATTTCCGTAAGTATTATCAGGAGAAGATTGTATTTGAGTAGCATAAGAAATAACATAGTTTTTAAATTTGGGAATATTTTTCGAAAGAGTTGGATCTAAACTCAACAATATGGCAGCTGCACCAGCAATGTGAGGCGTAGCAGCAGAAGTTCCTGAAAAGGCTCTAACCCCATAGGACAGTGTAGAAACTCCGTCGGGAGCAACAATATCTGGTTTAGTCATAAAATCAAGATTATATTTTATTTTTGTTTTTTTTGAAGGGCGTGTTGGTCCACGAGAACTAAAAGATTCTATAAGACCATTATCGTAATTTGAACAATTCATAGCTCCAACAGCTAAAACTGTTCTCGAATCTGCCGGTGTACATAAACTCGACTCAGGATTTCTATCAGCTTCATTTACAACAAACGGTTGATTACGATATCGTCCTTCTGTTGTAGAATAAAATAATCTCATTTCTCTACCCGACTCTGTATCTTTTGTTTTTTGAATTTTAAACCTTAATTTAGTTTGGCTAGTCTCATTTACAAACTCAATATGTGGTGGACTTCCCGAAACGTGAGGATATGATCTTATAAGCACTCCATTCTGATCGTATACATATAAACTATAATCAGATATACTAAAATCTTGATAAGGACTATTTCTAAAATCATTCCAAATAAAATGTATTTTTACACTTAATGGAACGTTAACTTCTAAATAATTTCGCCCACTTGGAAATTTTGTATATTTTTCTCCAGTTCCATCATCCTGAAAACTCCCAAACCATGACGTATTACCTTCATTGCCAACCGCAAAAACTGACAAAATATTTTTGGATCTAGCATCAACTATCTCATCAATTTCGCTTGTTCCATCCATAAAACAACCTGAAAAACTCCAACCTAGTGATGCACTGACAATGTCAATCCCTTCTGATGTACAATAAGTATACGCGCCATCAAAATCTGTTTTTTCTTTTATTTTCAGCAAATACATCTTTGCTTTAGGAACTATATCGTAAATTATTTCCGCACACCCCGAACCATGCTTTTCAGTTTCCAAAGTCGGATCTATTTCGGATGGAGGTGTCCTCGTAAAATCTTTGGTTATAAGATTTTGAGCTACTGGAAGTTCACCTTTTTGTTGCAGTTTGTCATACCCGGCAAAGCCTTCATCAATAATAGCAATTTTAACACCTTCTCCTGCAATATTATCTAAAACAAATTTTGTTGCTTTAATACAATCTCTACCCTCGGTTATAGTTTCCATAAGTTGCACATCCTCAGAAATGTCAATGTATATTACTCCTTGAATCTCTTCAAGTTTTTCAATAAGATGCACAGGAACACTTGCCACCATAAAACTTCTTGATTTTTTATAATCAATATTGTTAGAAATAAAAAAACTCACATCTATATTGTCAGAATTTTTACCCTCAGGATAAAACAACACACGAATATATGCTTCCGATGAAGAAGATGACAAAGATTTTGTAAGAATTTGCTGTTGTTGTTTCGCTTTTTCTCTTAATCGAGGACTAATAATATCTCTATTTTCTGCAAAACTTGCATATATAGTAACACCTAATAATAAAAATACAATTAAAATTTTACTTGAAAATTTATTTAGAAATAGTTTTTTCATTTTAAAATCTCACCTGAAAAGAAAGCATATTCGTGCTGCCAAGCTCACCAAAAGGGAGCCATGCATAATTTATTGAAATAAACCTTATATTGAAACCAAAACCCAATGTTAAGTTTCTTTGATACCATTCACCTAAAGTTTTGTTGTCGTTTTCAATAGGACAGCTGTAACCGCTTCTTAGAAAAAACATTTTATCTTTATTTATTTCCATAGCGCCTTTAAGCCACATTGTGTTGTCTGTAAAAACTTTTAGTTCAAAACCAAAATTAAAATAATCGGTCAAAACATTTGTATAAGAAGCATACAGATTTGAAGGGAGAGGGTAACTTTCAACATACGGTCCAATATTTTCAATTCCACCAGATATAATCCAACTGCTTTTTGAACAAAACAAAACAGATATATCAACAGCTACTCCTGCAAGTCTACTACTATCTATATTTTGCCATATATATTTGAATCCAACACCATACGATAGGTTTTCAAAAATTTTATACCCTAAACTTAATTGTACAAAAGCATCATTTGTGCCAAATGTTCCATTTTCAATATAATCACCATTTGGAGTTTCAAGATACCCATCAAATTTACCATAATCAAGACCACCATAAGAAACTTTCACCCCAACTTTTCCTACTGGGTCAGCAAATTGCACAGATTTGGCAAAACTAAATGAATGGTAACTGGTATTTTGGAAATGAGCAGCATAAGATGCTGATATATTATATTCGTCAATAAAACCAACAACTGCAGGATTTGGAAAAAATGAGTTCTTGCCAAAATTCGTCATTCCTGCTAAAGCTGCTTGCACTGCATTTTGAGGTATTTTTAAAAAATAGAAAACTGTTGTCCCGGCAGCGGAACAAAAAGCATCGTTAGATAGCAAAACAAGAAACAACAAAATAATAGCAACTTTTTTTATCTTTAGCATTATTATTATTCAAAGCCTATTCACACTAATAGGACAAAAGCATTAGGAGCAAAAAAGTCATAAAAAGACTCTAAACTATAGACTCATCTTTATGATTTCTGGTATATATTCTTCTATACCAATTGCCATTATATGGACACCATCTGCAAAGGAACGAAGCTCTTTAACAATCTCTGAACAAATTTTTATACCTTCAGCTAAAGAATCAGAAGCAGAATTTATTCTGTCTTGTATTTTTTGCGGGATATTCATTCCTGGAAGAGACTGCATAAACTGCATAAATTTTGGAGATTTAATAAGAATTATACCTGGTAAAACTTTTACTTTTAGATGTTTTATTTTATCAAAAAAATCCTTATACGCGCATACATCAAATATCGCCTGCGTTTGAAAAAATTCAGCTCCAGCTCTTACTTTTTTTTCAAACATTAAAGCCTGTAAATCATTTGGCTGCGCCGATGGATTTGCAACCGCTCCAATACAAAATTTAGGACTGCCTTGTAGTTTTTTCCCTGCCAAATCTACACCTGTTTCTAAAAGTCTTGCTGTTTTTATAAGCTGCATTGTATCTAAATCATATACTGTTTTTATTCCTGCATATTCGCCGGTATTAGGATGATCACCGCTTAAAAGTAAAACATTTTCTATATCTAAAATGTTTGCACTTAACAATTCAGATTGCAAAGCAATTCTATTTTTATCTCTTGCTGCAATTTGTAAAATAGGCTCTATCCTATGCTCAAGCAGAATTTTGCTCATTACAAGAGAGCCTGCTCTCATAGATGCTCTTTGATTATCAGTAACATTTACAGCATCAACATCTAATAAACAATCTGCCCTGCGCAAAAAAGAAGAAATGTCCACACCTTTTGGTGGAAATAGTTCTGCTGTCATCAAAAATTTATTTGATTTCAACTTTTCTTTAAATTTCAAAGCAGCTCTTTCCTTTGATATTATCCGTCGACAAGTCCGAAGAGCTGTGACAATCTGTTCTTTACTAATTACATATATTGCCACAGCACTTCGCAAGCAAGACTTAACAACATATACTTCGTCAAGACTTTCTTTTGTCTTCCCCCCTGCAAATCCCAAAGGGCTGTATCAAATTCGTCTTTTCAGCAACACAGTCTGTATTGACAGTCAAGTCAAGCCTTAACAACAACTCAGTTTCGTTTATATGCCGCAGCACTTTTTGTATTTTTTGCCACTACCGCAAGGGCATGAATCGTTTCTGCCTATTTTACTTAAATCTTTGGACTTAATTTGATCATTTTTGTTGTTATTATTTTTTTTGAAATCATTATTTATTTTTGCTGATTCCATCGGATTTTGTGATTTTACGTCACCCTGAACTTTGAATATATACTCTATTGTATTTTCCCTTATTCTCCTCATCATAGATTCAAATAAAGCAAAAGATTCTTTCTGGTATTCAATTTTTGGATCTTTTTGCGCATAAGCTCTAAAACCTATACCTCGTCTTAATTGATCAAGTTCATATAGATGATCACGCCACGAAGAATCTATCATTTGTAAAAGCACAATGCTCTGTATGTGAGACATCAATTCTGAAGTAAGCTGTTCTTTTCTTCTTTCATACGTTTCAAGAACTTTCCCTATAATATCAGATTGGACAGATTCTTTTGTTAGATAATTTATTTCATCTTTGTTTTCAATTTTATATTCAATACCAAAATTTCTAAGCAACCACGCTTCTATACTTATCCAATCCCATTCTTCAGCATATTTCTCTACAGTCCACATAGAAATATTCTCTTCTACTGATTCATTTAACATATCTTTAATGGTATCTGTTATATCTTCGCCACCAAGGATTTCGTTTCTTAATTTGTAAACAGCTTCTCTCTGTTTGTTCATAACATTATCAAAATCTATAAGCTGTTTTCTTATGTCAAAGTTCATTCCTTCAACTTTCCTCTGCGCACTTTCTACAGCTTTTGATATCCATGGATGTTGTATATCTTCGCCCTCTTTTAAACCTAACTTTTGCATAACTGCAGACATTCTATCAGAACCAAAAAGACGCATAAGTTCATCTTCCATAGAAAGGAAAAATCTTGAAGAACCAGGATCTCCTTGTCTGCCTGCACGTCCTCTTAATTGATTGTCTATTCTTCTTGATTCGTGTCTTTCAGTCCCTAGTATATGAAGACCACCGTATTCTTTAACTTCTTCATTTTGAACTGCATTGCCTGCTCCAAGAATAATATCAGTTCCCCTTCCAGCCATATTTGTAGCTATTGTTACTGCACCTTTTGCGCCAGCACCTGCAATTATCTTAGCTTCAAGCTCGTGATACTTAGCATTTAACACCTGATGGGGAATACCTTTTTTCCGAAGCATTGACGCAATTTTCTCAGACTTTTCTATAGATCTTGTACCTACAAGAACAGGTTGACCTTTTTTCCACAAAGATTCAATTTCATTTGCTATTGCGTTGTCTTTTTCTTTTTCAGTTCTGTATATAACATCAACATAATCTTTCCTTATCATCGGATTATTTGTTGGCACTTCAATAACGCCGAGTTTATAAATTTCCCAGAATTCCTCTGATTCAGTGGAAGCTGTACCTGTCATACCCGAAATTTTCTTATACATTCTAAAGAAATTCTGAAATGTTATCGTCGCAAGCGTCTGGTTTTCATCTGCAATTTTTAAATTTTCTTTTGCTTCAACTGCTTGATGAAGTCCATCAGACCATCTTCTTCCAGGCATAAGTCTCCCAGTAAATTCATCAACAATAATAACCTCACCATCTTTTAAAACATATTCAACATCTCTACGAAACAGATTATGAGCTTTTATAGCCTGCGTTATATGGTGCACCCATTCAGACTGTAAATCATCGTAAATATTTTTTATTCCCAATACTTTTTCTGCTTTTTGAACACCTTGTTCCGTTAAAACCGCTGAATGATTTTTTTCATCAATAAGATAATCATATCCCTTAGACAAGTCAACACCGTCATATTTTGCTTTTATTTCTTCACTTTCTGTAATTTTTCTGCCTTTAAGCATAGGAATTATTTTATTTGAAATATAATACTTATCGGTTGATTGTTCGCCTGCACCGGAAATGATAAGCGGAGTTCTTGCTTCATCGATTAAAATCGAATCAACTTCATCTATAATTGCATAATCTAAAGGACGAAGAACTCTGTCTTCTTTTGCGATAACCATATTATCTCTTAAATAATCAAACCCTAATTCATTATTTGTAACATAAGTTATATCGCAGCTGTAAGCCACTCTTCTTTCTTCAATTTTTGTATCATGCCCAACATTACCTACTGTAAGACCGAGTTTTTCATAAATTACACCCATCCACTCTTTATCTCTTTTTGCAAGATAATCGTTGACAGTTACTATATGTACACCCCTTTGAGGTAAAGCATTGAGATACGCAGCAAGAGTGGCTACTAGTGTTTTACCCTCTCCTGTTCTCATCTCAGCAATCTTGCCTTTATGGAGAACATATCCCCCTATGATTTGCACATCAAAATGCCTTAACCCTATTGTTCTTATTGAAGCTTCTCTGACACACGCAAAAGCTTCAGGCAAAATATCGTCAAGAGTTTCTTCTTTTGAAAGACGCTCTCTAAATTCTATCGTTTTCGCTTTTAACTCTTCATCTGTAAGTTTTTTTATGGAAGGTTCAAAAGCGTTTACTTTTTCAACTATCGGTTTTATAGCCTTTATATCTCTCTCATTTTGAGAACCAAAAATTACACCTAAAATACTTTTTAACATCTTTACCTACCTTTGTATTACTTTTTGACTTATTTTGTTGACTATTATTATATAATTTATTTAACAGTATTTTCAATACAGCTTGATAATATTTGCCCTTTTTACTATCATTTTATACTAGATTGGTTGTCTTTACTGACATCTATTCCTACGTATTCTGTGTATATGTCTTTTCATATTTTGCCTTTTTTGTTTTTGATGTCTTATATACTATGTTACATTACTATTTTTTACCACCAATTCCCGCGAAAGCTTAAAATATGAATCTCATAATAAAAACGTTGCTCAAAAGACCAATTATAACTATTTTTATTGTTTATGCTTTTACGTTAATTTTATTAGATACTTTTGGATATTTTTCATATCAGAATCAAAGTTCACTTTATAAGTTGGTTAAAAACAATACTATTGTTTCAATCGAAGGTAAGGTTATTTCTATCCCTCAGCCTGTAAAGTACAGTAAAAGATTTATACTTAAAACCAATACTGTAAATGGAAATGTCATAAGTGAAAAAATTATAGTAAACTCACCTCTTGGATACTCCATATTTTACGGCGATATAATAAGTGTTGAAGGAAAACTAAAAAAACCCTTTTCAACTACTTCGTTTCTATTATTTGATTATCAGAAATATCTTGCAAGGAACGAAATATATACTATTTTGGATTTATCGGCTTTTGAATATATAAAATCAAAACCTAACATTGTTAAAAAATTTGCCCTTGCATTTCAGCAAGATATAATAAGAAAAATTGATGCCTACTTTAAAAAACCTTATGCTGATATTTTAAAATCTTTAATTATTGGCGATAAAAGTTCTCTTTCACAGGATATTAAAAACAGTTTTTCAGATTCAGGAACAATGCACATTTTAGTTGTAAGTGGATTACATGTAGGTTTTATAAGTATAATTGTCCTTTTTCTTTTAAAACTTATAGGATTGTCTTTAAAAAAAGCATCATTGTTAAGTATCCCTTTCATATTTTTTTATGCTATTGCAACAGGTGCAAATCCTCCTGCATTAAGGGCTGCAATAATGTTTTCCTGTATAATTTTTTCTTTGTCTTTAGACAGAGAGCCTTTAATATACAATTCTATTGCTTTGTCTGCATTGATTATACTTATATTTCAGCCACAACAACTCTTTAGCGCATCTTTCCAGATGTCTTATGGCGCTACAATAGGAATTGTCTATTTTTATAGAGATATTTTTGGATTGTTCCAAAGTATAAAAAGTACAATACTGCGGTTTTTCTGCGAAGTATTATCAGTTACAATTTCAGTACAGTTAATTTTAATACCAGTTTTTATGTACTATTTCGACAAAGTTTCTATAATATCTTTTATCTCAAATGTAATAATTGTGCCGTTGACAGGAATTATTCTTTATCTTGGAATTATTTTTTACATTTTAACTTTTATCTTTCACTCCGCTGCAGTATTGTGTTCAGTTATTATCTCATTGCTTCTTAACTTTGTTCTGTCAGTAACAATATTTTTAGGAAATCTTAAATTCGCTTCAGTTATTACATCAAAACCGTCAATTATACAACTTCTGTTATTTTTCCTCTTTTTATTTTCTGCCACATACTTCAAAAGCAACAAAAGATTTATTTTTTCAGGAATTATTTTATTATTGAATTATCTATATATACATTCAAATTTATTATTTTTTTATATATAATAGAAACTATGGAATATAAAGTGGGAATTATTTACAATAAATCAAAAGCAAATGCAAAAAAACTTGCTTTTGATATTGCAATATGGCTTAAACAAAATAAATGCAAAGTATTCGTAAATGATTCTCTATCAGTAAAATCTAAAAAAATCGATTTTGTTTTATCAATAGGTGGCGATGGCACTATGCTTAAAGCGATAAGAACTTTTTCGCCATTATCAGTTCCTGTAAAGGGCATAAATTTAGGATCTCTTGGATTTTTGACAGATACCGATGCACATGAAGTATTTGTACTTTTAAAAAATATTTTATCTTCAGGTTTTATAATAGAAAAAAGGATTTTACTTTCTGCTGAGTTTGAATATAAAGGTAAAAAAATAAAAACAATAGCAGCAAATGACTGCGTGGTACGCTCCTTATCAGGTGGAAAACTTATTACAGTTAACGTAAATATAGATAAAAATTTTACAACAGAATACAAATGCGACGGTATGATTATTGCAACACCCACAGGATCAACTGCATATTCTCTTGCAGCTTCAGGACCTATAGTTTATCCAAACCTGCCTGTATTTATTCTTACTCCTATTTCTCCGCACACATTAGCACAAAGACCTATGATATTGCCAAATAAGAGCAGTGTTTTATTTATTACAAAAAACAAAGACAGCAATGGAAAAATTATGATATCAATAGATGGTCAAGAAAATTATACTCTTCCTAATGGAACAAAAGTAAAATTTTTTCTTTATAAAAAACCGCTTAAGCTTATAAAAAACTGCAGCAAATCTTATTTTGAAACTTTAAAGACAAAATTACACTGGGGCGTTTGATGCTGCTTGAGCTTTCTGTAAAAAATTATGCTTTGATTGAAGATTTAACCATGGACTTTTCTGAAGGTTTTACTGTTATTACCGGCGAAACAGGAGCTGGAAAATCTATTTTAATAAAATCAATAGAACTAATCGCCGGGGCAAGAGCAGATTTATCATCTATACGTTCAGGATGTTCTATATGCACCATAACTGCTTCCTTTAAGTACAAAAATTCTAAAATCACAGATTTTCTAAATAATTTTTCAATTCCAGCAAATGATAATGTCATTTTAATACGCAGGACTATTGAAAATACAGGAAAAAGTAAGGCTTTTATAAATGACTCTCAAGTAAGTATATCGGTCTTATCAACTCTTGGAGAGTTGCTTATAGATTTTCACGGACAGGATAAAAAGCATTTACTCCTTAATTTAGATTCACAGCTTGAAATTTTAGATAATGAAATTGAAGATATTAAACCTTTGTTAAAAAAATCATCAGATTTATATACAAAGGTAAAAAATTTAAAATCAAAACTTGAAGCAATGAATTTGTCGGATGCTCAAAGAGAAAGAAAAATAGATTTGTATTCTTTTCAAATTAAAGAAATTGAAGATGCAAAACTTGAATTTGGCGAAGAAGCAACACTTGAAGCGGAGCTTCCTAAACTAAAAAATGCAGAGAAAATTTCGTCTTTATCACAAGAAATTATTTCAACATTGTATTCTTCAGACAGTGCCACCTTGGGTAGCATTTTAAGAGCAAAGAAAAACATTGAAGCAATCAATTCTTATGGAGCAGGTGCTTCTACAGCTCTCTCTCTAATAGAGCAAGCATATTACCAAGCTGAAGAAGCATATAAGGAAATAGAGGATATTTTTTCTAAAACAAGTTTAGATCCAGAAAAATTAAATATTTCTCTTGAAAGAATGGAACTTATAAAAAAACTTAAGAAAAAATATGGAAATAATATAGAAGATATTATTGAATATAAAAATAAGATTGCTGAAGAACTAGATTCTTTAAACAATTATAAAAGCAATTCAGAGCGACTCAAACAAGAGTTTGAATCAGAAACAAAACATTTAACTGAAGTATGCAAAACCATAAGCAATAGAAGACTAGAAGCCGCGCAGGTTTTTGCAAAATCTGTACAAGAAAACCTTTTTGATTTAGAGATAAAGAATGCCATATTCGAAGTTAAATTTAATAGAAAAGAACTATCTGCAAATGGTTATGACTTAATAGAATTTATGTTTTGTGCAAATAAAGGCGAAAAAATCCTTCCTTTAAAAAACATAGCTTCTGGAGGCGAACTCTCAAGAGTACTTCTTGCAATAGAATTATCGTCAAAAATAAAAAATGATCAGATAATAATATTTGACGAAATTGATACTGGAACAGGTGGCAAAACAGCTGAAAAAATAGGAGAAAAACTTGCTGAACTTTCAAAGAGTAAGCAGGTGTTTTCTATAACTCATCTTGCACAGGTTGCAGCGTTTACAAGAACGCATATAAAAATTTATAAGGAGATTAAGAATTCAAGAACCTATACAAAAGCAAAACTATTAACAGAATCGGAACACATTGAAGAAATTGCAAGGATGATATCAGGTGAGAAAATAACAAAATCCGCGCTAGAACTTGCAAAAGATTTAAATAATAATAATAATTTTTAGTTGCTGCTAGGCAAAGAATTTATTAAACTTTGTTTTTCTTGGTGGAAGTAATTTTAATAAATGGGTGATTATTTAGGAGTATGGAGAGGAGAAAGTGAATATGAAAAATTTAGTGTGCTGTTTCATTGTTTTAAGTTTTGTTATTATTATGTCGAGTAGTAATAGTTTATCAGCAATGAATCAAAAACATGTCCAAGAAAAAATACTGGCTCTAACAAAAATGATTAATGATAGACCCGGTAATAGAATAAATCGCTTAACAATTATACACATAATGTACGGAGGAGCAATAATGATACTTGTTTGTGTTAAATGTGTAAGTGAGAATTTGAGCAAAGTAAAATCAAAGTTTTGCAAATCCACATCACTATGTGAGTGTTGAAGAATATAACTCAGATGTGCTTGTGTTGAAAACCGTAAATGAAATTAATTATACAAAAGAATTTTTACTTAAATCTTCGAGTCAGCTACAGACTTACGTCTGTAGCAAGAGATTGTTCCCTTTTATTAGGGTTGAAAATAACTAAATTTTAGATACTTAATAGCGAAGTACACATGTACCGTTAAAGTCTAAGTAGTCTTTGTCAAAGTAGTCATCTTTGTCAAAAGTAGTCAAGATAGGACATATTCGCCCCTTAATCCAATCGAAACCACCTTGAGCCATTTTTGCTGTTCCTCTACAAAAGGTATTTGCTGTAAATGTACATACTCCTTCGGCTATAATCGCACCAGACTTAACTACATCACAAACCGATTCACAAACTTTTACAGCATCATTATCGCTATCCAAAAAAGCAACAACACTCTCAACCAAACCTAAACCACCTTGAGCCACTTTTGTTGTTCCTCTACAAGCATTGCTATCTATAGATATACACATTCCTTCAATTGAAGTTACAAGAGGAGTTGCAACAGCAAAAAACTTAACATTTTCTGACTTAACAGCATTATCAAAATCTGAAAAACCTTTAAACGCTTTTATTTTTCCTCTCTTGACGCCATTGTCATTAAAAGGAAATGTAAACACCCCTTCAAGTATAGACACAATAGAATCAACATCAGTACTATTCTCAGCATTAAGCACAACACCCAAAACACCTGAACCTACTTTTACACTTCCTTTACAGACTTTATTGTTTATATATGTACACCTCCCTTCAAGTATAGTTACAATAGGCTTAATTTTATTAAATGGACCTGCATAACAACCAGAAGTTATAAACATAACAATCGCAATCACAAACAAACTTTTTGTCATTTTCAATCTGCTTTTCATAACATCTCTCCTTTTTTTATTGCGTTTATAACGCAGTTTTTCAAGAAAACAAACTTCTTGATTGATTTTATTTTATTAAATAAAGTTTAGGTTTAACCGCCAACTTGTGAAAAATTTGTGAATTTTCAACACGCTTAATACTACCTATCATTTGCTTAATTACAATAACAACAACTTGGATTCCTGCTGGAGTTTCGCCTCAAATGTCTTTTATCTGAGGCAAGAATGACACCTTAAAGACAAAAACATATTTTTCAGTGTTCATACCCGTGAAAACGGGTATCCATGTTGTTGTTGTCATTGCGCACTGCCGAAGGCAGAGAGGGTAGGGACAAAGGTCCCGACGAAGCAATCTGCGTTGTTAAAAGAAAGATTGCCACGCCTACTTCGTAGGCTCGCAATGACGAATAAGACTAAAAGAAAAAATTGCCACAACCCTACCCCGGGCTTCGCAATTGACGGACAAGATTATAAGTGCCATTCATTCCCGTGAAAGCGGGTATCCATGTTGTTGTTGTCATTGCGCACTGCCGAAGGCAGAGAGGGTAGGGACAAAGTCCTAACGAAGCAATCTGCATTGTTAAAAGAAAGATTGCCACGCCTACTTCGTAGGCTCGCAATGACGGATAAGACTAAAAGAAAAATTGCCACAACCCTACGGGCTTCGCAATTGACGGACAAGATTATAAGTGCCATGTCATTCCCGTGAAAGCGGTATACATGTTGTTGTCGTCATTGCACACTGCCGAAGGCAGAGAGGGTAGGGACAAAGTTCTGCCAAAGCAATCTGCGTTGTTAAAAAGCAAAGATTGCTACGTTGCTTCGCAACTCGCAATGACGGACAAGATGGATTCCTGCATCCGCGAGAATGACACAACGAAAAGTCTTAAAATGGTGCCGGGTATCCATGTAAAAAAAAGAATTGCCTTAATTAAAAAAGCGATTAAAATTTGATTTTGTTGAAGTGATGTCTAAAAGATATTGGTCAAGGAAAGTTAGACTATAAAGATAAGAAATCAAACTCCGGGACT
>JAITPF010000044.1 GCA_031289585.1 Endomicrobium sp.
ATAAATGATATTGCAGTGTTAATGGAAGGAATAAAAGGTTTAGTTTAGGGTCTGTTAATAACTAGTATGACGAAAGTGCTTATTTGTTTATAAACTAGTAGGATGAAAGATGAAAGTGCTGCTATGACCGGGACAAAGCACCAGTATCGTCATTGTGCACAGCCTTCGGCAGCGAGGGTAAGGACAAAGTCCTGACGAAGCAATCTGGTGTCGTTAAAAGAGAAAGATTGCCACAGTCCTTTGAGCTTCGCGAGGGCGAACAAGACCAAAAGAATACCGCAATCCCTGTAAACACATAAATTCATTTTGCTCCTAACTCTTTTGCCCTATTAGCGCAAACAGACTCTAGTACAGCATTTATTGAACCTACAGGAGTTTCTGCTTTGAAACATATAGGAATTCTTTTTTTGTCATCAGTAAGCCACATAATCATCTTGTAAGTCGAATTTATTAAATCTAAATCTTTGTCTATTACAGGCTCAATTACAAAACAATTAAATTCGCCCAAATTAATTTTTATTTTTTCTTTTCTTAAAACTTTAACTGTTAATGACCACGATAAATTTCCAGAATGAACATCTAAGGCATATTTTCCACCGATTTTTAAAGGAATTATTCTTATATAGTAAAGTGCCGTTAAAACATCTTCCTCATATTTTTTAGTATTTCCTTTCTGTAATATGCCGTTATCGTTTAATAAATAAGTTTTTTCTATTGGATAAAAATCAAGCTGTTCGTATTTTGTCTGACTACCCTGATAGATATTTGATCTAAATTTTAAAGAAGATTTACTTTCATCGTCAAACCACGATTCACCTGTACCTTTTAACGCATAAAAAGAATCAAAAAAAGATTTCGTAGAGAAATATAAGTATATGTGATGGGCTTTTCTTGAATCTATATTATTAAAACCTTTTAATTCTAAAACTGCATCTCCTGCCGGAACAAAATTCCATAAAACATTATATATGAGTTTCTCATATTTTGGAAGTTGATATTTCCCACGTTTTTGCCAAACATATTTTCTTTTGCTTTCATTGATTTTTTTGCGTTCTTTTTTAAGTTTGCCAGAAATAAAAGAGCTTTGTTCTTCTTTTACAGTATACAAAAAACCGTCATCAAAACAGTACGATTCTTGAGCGAAAGCTGAACTTATAAAAAACAAAATCATTAACGTTAAACAAAAATATATATTTGCCAATTACAATCCTCGCACCTATAAACTTACTATAAATGTATAAAACATTCTAGAAAACTATGACAACTGAGTACCTAACCCTTAAGGATTTTATTCTTTTCGTTCAGTATAGCAGATATAACATCTTAAGTTTATTATATGTTTTGTCTTTATGTTTGTCATCAACCCAGTTGAAAAAGGCTGCCATTGCGGGCATAAAGATTAAAAAGAGCAACTAAAAAAGCCTAAAAAGTTCTTAAGCAAAGACGACAAAAACAATTGCTTAAATTACAACAATTTTCACTATTTCGTTGTTTGATTTTACCAATTTATACCTCAAACTCCAACTGCAATATTGGATTATCTTAAAATACTTTAGTAGAATTAGAGTTAGAGTTTGTTCCCACTAAGTAAGATGCTTTCACAAATTCTAGTACTTCACAACTACAGCATTTAAAAAAACAAAAATGACACCATTATGACGAAAGAATTCAATTTTGAAAGATATTTTAACTGCTTGCTTAAAATAATACCTTTAAATGCCGTGGCATTTACGGCAATGACAATTTACAGGATATTTTTCTTCTTTTATTTCGCAAACATTCATTCACTAAAAGGATTGTCATGTTATATTTTTAAAGCATTTCTTCTTGGTATAAGATTTGATTTGTCAGTACTCGCCTTTATAAACGCTCTAGTTATAATAATCTTTACCATTTTCTTGTTTATAAAAAATTTAAAATTATTCAAAGTTGCTATATTTTTTATTGAAATTTACTATTGGATTGCTTTTACAACGGTGTTATTATTAAATACTGTGGACTTTGGATTTTATATTTATTTTGGCGAACACATCAATATTTTATTTTTTGACTTCTTTTCAGATGATACTTTTGCTTTAATAAGAACAATAATACACGACTGGCGTTTCCCTATTGCTTTAACACTGTTAATTTTTCTAAGTTTTGCAATATATAAATTTGTTTCTTTAACTGCAAAAAAATTAACAAACAATTTTCGTTTTATAAATACTTCTTTCTGGAATGTTCTTGTCAAAATATTTATAGTTTTTTTTGCCCCATTTCTAATATTTTTATTTGCACGCGGAACAATATCAATGTTTCCTTTAGGGAAATTTCATATACAAATATCGCCAAATTCATTTATAAATAACATTTCTATAACAAGTGTTCATTCTCTTACAGATGCAATTCATGCAAAAAAAGAACAAAGCAACAATAAAATTGACATTGCAGAAAAGCTAAGAATTAGCAAAGATGAAATTAATCCTTCCATATTTAATAAAGTTTCCATCAAAAACAATACAGCTAAAAAAATAAAACCTAACGTTGTATTTATCGTTTTAGAAAGCTTTGGAGAGTTACCTCTTTTGTATAATAGCAACAGTTTTGATGTGTTAGGAGAATTAAAGCAACATTTTGAAGAAGATACTGTCCTTTATAATTTTTTAGCCGCAGGAAAAATAACAATACATTGTCTGGAATCTACTATACTAAATATGCCGCAAAGACCTTTTTCTATTCAAGTTACACAAAGCCCACAAGCTTTTCAACATTTTTCAAGTTCTTTAGTTTTACCTTACAAAAAGTCAGGATACTTGACAAAAGCAGTATATGGTGGTAGTCTTACGTGGCGTGGAATTGGAGAGTTTTTAAAAACACAAGGATTTGATGAAACTTATGGAGAAGGATCAATAAAAAATGAGTACCGTCACGAATGGGGTATAAATGATGCTCAATTTTTTGAAATCGTTTTAAGAGAATTACAAAACAATAATAAGACACCAAAGTTTATTTATGCAATGTCAACAGGGACCCACCCACCTTATGAAACACCACCATATTACAAACCTTTAAAACTTGAAATCCCTAAAGAAGTTTTGCAAATGATGCCTAATGAAAAAAAATACGGTAAAAAAATTTTTGAAAATTACCAATTTGCAAACAGGGAAGCGGCAAAATTTTTAAGTAAAGTAAAAAATTCAGCACTTGCAGAAAACACAATTATTGTAATAACCGGCGATCATAGTTTGAGAGAATTCCAAACATCAAGTCCTGAAGAATTATTCAAAATTTATGCTGTACCTATGTACATATACATACCTGAAAAATTTAAAAAAGAAATTAACACAAACCTTGCAGCAAGTCATACTGATATAATGCCTACTTTGTATGACTTGTCACTTTCAAAAGAAGAATATACCGCTGCAGGAATAAGTTTATTAGACAATACAAAAAAACACATAGCTTTTAATAGTGATGGTTTTATCTTGTCAAACAGTAAAGCTGTTTTGTATAATATAGAGACAGATAGTAGTCGATATTTCAATTTTGACGCAAAAACTAAAATGCTATCTAAAACTGATGAAACTCAAGAACATAGAGAAATGCTGGAATCCTATAAAAAAATACTTGCTACGGCAAATATATATTTAAACCAAAAATAAAATAATGGGAGAAAATTATGTCGACAACACTAATGGTTATTATTGTTTTAATCATTCTTGCAGGATTGTACGTTCTTTCAACTTACAACAAACTTATAACGCTTAAAAATAGAGTAAAAGAAGCGTGGAGCGACATTGAAGTACAGATGAAACGCCGTTATGATTTAATACCTAACCTTGTAGAAACAGTTAAAGGCTATGCCTCTCATGAAAAAAATACACTTGATGCTGTTATAAAAGCAAGAAACGCTGCCATGCAAAGCACAGGAAGTATTGCAGATAAAGCTCAAGCTGAAAATGTACTGTCTGGAACATTAAAATCTCTATTTGCACTATCTGAAAATTATCCAAATTTAAAAGCAAACGAAAACTTTCTAGAACTTCAAAGAGAGCTTACAGACACTGAAAATAAAATCCAGGCAAGCCGTAGATTTTACAATTCAAACGTTCTTGCCATCAATACAAAACTTGAGTTGTTTCCAAGCAACATAATAGGAAACTCATTTGGTTTTACAAAACAGAATTTCTTTAAACTTGACGACAGCGAACAAGAAGCAAAAAAACCTGTTAAAGTTTCATTCTAATGGTAAATATAACCACTTACGATTTTATCAATTCCAACTCTAGAAAAACTGTATGGCTTATGATTTTATTTCCAATAAGTCTAGCCGTAATAGTTTATTTAGCAATTTTTCTAATAAGCGCTATGGGAACTGATAACAATCAAACGTACAATCAAATTTCTATACTTACAATTGCAAATCAAACAGCTATCTATATTCTCCCCATAGTATCTGCTATAGCTATTTTATGGATTTTAATAAGTTATTATACTGGACAAAGTTTTATTCTTTCAACTGCAGGAGCTATTGAACTGACAAGAAACAACGCGTCAGAAATAATACGTATCGTTGAAAATATTGCTATGACAGCAGGACTTCCTGTGCCAAAAGTTTACGCAATAAATGACGCAGCATTAAATGCTTTTGCTACCGGAAGAGACCCTAAACATTCTTATGTAGTTTTAACAAAAGGAATTATAAATAAGCTTGAAAAAACAGAACTTGAAGGTGTTATAGCACACGAAATGGCACATATAGGTAACAGAGACACACGACTTATGCTTATAATGATTGTTTGTATAAGTTTTGCAACTATTATTGCAGAATTATTGCTGAGATTTGCGTTAACGACAAGAACAAATAATTCTAAAAATAATAACGCAGCAGTAATACAGCTCTTTTTATTTGCTCTAGCAATAGCTTTTTATATATACGGATATTTAGTTGCTCCTCTTATAAAATTTGCACTGTCGCGTACAAGAGAATTTCAGGCTGATGCAACTGCCGCCTTAATAACAAGAAACCCTCAAGGACTTATAGATGCTTTAAAAAAGATTTCAGGAAATTCTACCATCAATAAGTTAAGTGATAAAGAAACAATTTCGCCAATATGTATAGCAAACCCTTTGGCTAAAAATAAACAAAATTCTTTCTTCTCAAAAATTTCAGGACTTTTAGCAACACATCCACCTATTGAAGATAGAATAAAAGCACTTCAAACAATGGATGGATACAGGTTAAATAGACATTAGACAATTGCAAGATTGCGTGGCAATCTGGTCTTTTAGTTTTGTTCGTCAATCGCAAAATCCGAAAAGCTGTAGCAATTTACAATGAACCTCGTCTTGTGTTAAGTATTTGAGGATAAATTCCAACAGGAATCCATATTGCCCGTCATTGCGAGCCTACGAAGTAGGCGCGGCAATCTTTCTTTTTTAACGACACAGATTGCTTCGTTGGGACTTTGTCCCTCCTCGCAATGACAGGAGAAGAGAAGTGTAAGATAAAAGAGATAGAGCAACACTTCTTGCATTAGTATTTGTGGTATCAATAAAACTTTGCCAATACATCCCCGCTTTTACACTAGCAACATAATAAATTATCAGGAAAAAAGCGATTAATATATCATTATCGTCTCGCAGCAACAAGAAATGATTTTGAGTAATCGTTTCAAAAATGGTACGATTTTACTATAAAAATGATACAATTACTTAAGAGGTGCCTATGTATAATACACGCCAACAGACTATTTTTGAATATATAAAAAAACAGAAAACGGTAACAAGAAATAAGATTCAAAGTTACATATCAGAAATTTTTCCGATTAAAAATTCCAAAGTAACACTACTACGTGATTTAAATTTATTAATTAACGACAGGAAAATTACTAAATCCGGAAAAACAAAAAATGTCGCATATTCTTATTCTATATCATCCTCTCTTGACGATGTAGATGTTGAGTCATATTTTGAAACTGATCCTGATAAACGCATTTTAAAATCAGAATACTTTAATTTTGATGTTTGGAATAACATCAAACATCTTTTTACTGATAAAGAATTAAATGATCTTATTGAGATAAACGAGAATTTCCGCAAAAATAAAAAGATGTTAAGCGCAACTGCATTTAAAAAAGAGTTAGAACGATTAACTATTGAATTTTCTTGGAAGTCGTCAAAAATAGAAGGTAATACATATTCGCTTATCGATACAGAACGACTTATAAAAGAACATATAGAGGCAAAAGGCAAAAAAAAAGAAGAAGCTGTTATGATACTTAATCATAAAAAAGCGCTTGATTTTATCTATGAAAAACCTGAATATTTTAAGAAACTTAATCTTGCCAAAATTGAAGATATTCACCGTATGCTTATTACGGGGCTTGATGTTTCGTTTGGACTACGTAAAAGTAGAGTTGGTATTACAGGTACAAATTACCATCCGCTTGATAATATTCATCAAATTAAAGATTCTATGGAATCCTTAATTGGTGTAATCAATAAAACCAAAAACCCTCTCGAAAAAGCATTGATTGCGGTGCTGATGATATCATATATTCAACCATTTGATGACGGAAATAAACGAACAGCTCGAATATTAGGCAATGCTTTGTTACTTGCTTATGATTATTGTCCGTTATCATATCGCAGCATTGATGAAACTGAATACAAGAAAGCTGTTATTCTATTTTACGAGCAAAACAGTATATTCTATTTCAAAAAATTGTTTATTGAACAATTCTATCAAGCTATAAAAAAATATTTTTGAAATACGTAGTCGCCAATAAGGTTTTTAATAACAACGAAAAACATGGATTCCTGCAGGAGTTTACCTTCAAATGTCTTTATCGTGGGGGTGGGTAGTTGCGCACCGTATTTTGCTGTCATTGCGCACTGCCAAAAGGCAGCGAGGGTAGGGGACAAAGTCCCGACAAAGCAATCTATGCAGTTAGTAAAAGAAAGATTGCCACAGTCCTTCGAGCTTTGCAATGACGACAAAGATTTATAAATACCATATTTTGCTGTCATTGCGCACTGCCGAAGGCAGAGAGGGTAAGGACAAAGCCCTGAAGAGGAATGTTGTATATAAACATAAAACATACTGATTTTTCAATATTTTTCATTTTTATCATCTCAAAATACTTAAATTAAATTAAGGGAAATTAAAGCTATTTCAGGTACGGTTTGCCCCATTCTTGCCCCAATTTTTAGCAAATCAAAAATTAAGTTATATGCCTTTCGCAAATAATTCTATTCCTAATTTATGTGCCAACATAGCAGCATTATATTAAATGACTGCTGATAATAATTTTCTTGTCTCTTTTGGATTCAGTATAAAAACTATTCTATTATCTTTATACTCTATGGCATAATTAATATCTTCTTCCATTAGATCTGTATCTATAAATATCACATTCTTCTTATTAAATTTCCCTTTAAGACTTGCATACGTTATCAACACATATTTCCTTTCAATTCTATCGTTCATAGGAATTCCGTTTGTAAATATTTCTAGTTTGCTTGCTGAATCCAAAAATACTTTACCATCTGTAATTATACGGTCGCTTTTACAATACTTTGTATCTGTCGTATCTGTAAATATATCAAAAGATAAAGTCCCTTCTTGAATATAGTTCTTAACATATATAATATCTTCTTTATTATTTCCTATATTAAATCTGGCATCTTTCTCTATCTTTAACTTCTCGGTTATTTGTAAAGAGATATTTGATACTAAATTGAATGTGCTGCTTTCGTTTATGTTTAAGTTGGGTATTATTGATTCTTCTTTTGAAGTTAAATTAAACTGTCCAGTTCCATTAATATTTACAATAGCTTCAGATCCTTCACTCGTGACTGCATCATTCATGTCAACAACAGCATTAATAGCATTATTATTAAAATTTAACAAGGCATCATTTGCTAGATGTATCGCGTTTGATTTTCCTCTCGCTTTATTTCCTATAAATCGGCTCATCATGCCATTAAAAGTCTCTATATTTAACATGCCTCCTATCATATATATTGCTCCACCATTGGCATTAGCATTATTGCCAATAAATTCTACATTCCCTCTGATTGTTACATTAGAATTATGCGTTATGTATATCGCTCCGCCATTAAAATCTGCAATATTATTGCTAAATTCCACCCTTTCACCAAACATTACAGTTGATTCGTCATATACGCCTACCGCACCGCCGTTTCCGTTGTTACCTATCGCCATATTACTTGTAAAAATCACATCTGAACCGTTAAAATTTATACTTGCGTCATAAGCATATATTGCTCCACCGCTCGCCATACCGACATTATTGCTTATGACTCTATTATTTTTAAAAATCGCTGACGGTCCGCTGAAATTTATACTAGATCCCCAACTAGCGCCAATCGCTCCACCATTTTTGCAACCACTATTATTTTTGAAATTCACCACTCCTCTTAAATCTAATCTTGCTTTTCCGCTTGTATATACAGCTTCATCCTTAAAATTTTGCATCGTTAAATTTCTAATAATTACATCCTTCTTTGAATCAATCAAAAAACCGGAATATCTCACATACTTCCCTTTTGAATCGGGTTTATGAGATTGTCCATCTAAAATGTTATTATTGCCATATATTATCTTAGTACCCAAACCTATAGTATGATACTTGCCACTAGACACAATTGCTTTTGACGAAACTACTGAGATTGTTTGAGATTCATCAGAACTCATGAGCTTATCTAGAGATGAAAAGTTAGAAACATCTATAACTTGCGCACTAACATTTACATCAAATAACAACAACAAAAATAAGATTTTTTTCATATACGTCCCTGTATAATATTCCCAGTAGTAGATGAGTGGTTATTTTTTTCTTTTTGTCACCATTGTTATTATGTTTAACAAATTTCATACCTTTAGATAACTTTCTAACCATTTTAACATAAATCAACTACTACGGAGTTGAATCCGTAGTAGTTTATGATTGACGCTTGCTATATAATTTATTCTTTGATGACATAAATTATAAACTGTAACAGGCAGCATCAACGTTCCCGTGTGCTTCAGCAGCTTCACGTTCAAGCCTATAAGCATGATTGTCTAACAATCCAGCGTCATACATAGCTCTATGAACTGCATCTTCACATTGAACTTGAGGATTCTCGGCCCGGCGATTATTACAATCTCTTTGCATATCATTAATGTGCATTAAAGACCCACCTAACCACAAAGAAATATTGCCTTTAGCAGATATATTTGTTGTAAAAACTGATACAGCTAGTATTTAGTATTGTAGCTAAGCATACTTTAATAAACACTCTGCCTCATTTCCTTTTTATATCTCTTTGTCAGGACTTCCATCTTTCTCGCAGCTCCCTCAATTGTTGCCACTCTTTTTAATGCAACAACAAGTACCATCATCACATAAGACTTTGTCTAAAATTTCTCCAACATCGTTAAAAAGAGATTTGCCATTTACCTCAATGCCATGAACAGCATTAGTTGACTCTCTTTTTATATTTTCCCAAACGTCTCCAAACCAACTAGCAGAAGCGTTAACAACTCCAAAAGCACTACATAACATAACTACTAAAATAAATTTCTTAAACATTCTTTTACCTCTCTTCTTTTAGATTACAGAAGTTAAAAACCTCTAATCTCTGTTTGATTTAGATTTTAGCATTTTTGGATTTAAATTGTAAAAATAGGTTACTTGATATAAATTTTTACGAATCTTACATCTTTATCTTTTTTTATCAGATATGCTATACAACCGTTATCCAGCATTATTCTTTGTATTGTTTAATCAAATCTACAATCCTTTGCTCGTATTCAGCTGAATTGCTGCCCAAACCGCATTTATCGTTCTTTCCATTTCTTTGTCCATATTTGTTTTATTTCGTCAACTCTTTTACCTTCGCCTCAAGCGCTTCTATCCTTTTAACCAACTCGTCTTTTTCAGCTCCCCAATGCCACACAGCTTATCAGACTTTCATCAAGCATATACCTTAACGTATATGTAGGCTTATCCAAATCATATTTATAATTGGTATCTTATGGTTGACGGATCTATCGGCATATCTACTACTCTATTGTCTAACGCTTCTATTACAGCCTGAACGTTTTTCCCCTTTACATAAAATGTTTTGCTGTCGTCAAAGGCGATGTCTGACGCAGTATAAGCCTTTTTTGCCAAATCGGTTATAAACTCATACAGCCATTTGCAGTCAATCGTCTTGGCAGCATCCATCAATATTTGGATATTTTTATAATTCGGGTCGTTCTCAAAGCCGTTGTATATGCTTTCTATTATAATATCTATGTCTGGAAACTGGTACTTATCCGCTAGAAATCCGTCGTCTCTACCTATGACCGTCCAAGAGTACGGATTATTCATGCTAATCCCCAAATAATCCCCGTATTTGTTTTGGTATTCTATCTGTATCAAACCTGCGTTATTTGCAAAAATAATGTTGCTTTGAACTATATCGGGGGCACATATGCAGGTCCAACTTTTCAGCAGTAAAATAACTTTGTTTCTAAGGTTGTAAAAGGCACTGCCACTACGTCGCTTACATAATGCTTGTCGCTTTTAAATGCTAAATCCTGCAGGCTTGGAACATCGTCTAAATATTCGTGCATAATGAAACTGATTTTTCTACGTTTAATATTATGTTATTTGTAATAGTAAGCAGGAGTACAGTATTCGTTTACGGATAAAATTGGATTAGGAGTTGATGTTGGTCAAAGGTTGGCGCATAGCATACATCAAAAGATGGGAATGATTTGGATGTTTCCGGCAATGTACTTACATTAAGATTGAACTATAAGATATAAGCTCTTGCAGCGTCTTCTTTATTACGGTAGTTGGTTTTTGCGAGAACATGAGCGTTCTCAACATCAGCGTAGATAACACTGTTGGCAATGTTGACAAGGTGAGACAATAAAAATCAAAAAAAGTCAATAGAATTTTTCCCGCTGCGGTGGGAAAAATAGTATTGATTCTAAAGAGCAGTATTGAATACCATTAATTAAAAAGGGTTAATGGTATTTTTTTATGGCTTCTAAACTTCAAAAGAAAAATAAAAAATGGACGTTTAGATATTTATTAGATGGGAAACACAAAAGATATGTTTGCAAATCTTATGCTTATCAAGATGCCGAACAGGAACGCATAGATTTTATACATTCGCTATCAGCAATTAAAGATAAAAAGAATATTGAAGGAATGCTGTGGGTTGATTTATGTGGTAAGTTTGTAAGATACGTCAAGCAATATAAAAAAGCGCCTGAAGCCTATGAAAGACACTTAAGATGCTTTAACCGAATTGCAAATATAAAATATGTAATAGATGTAACAACATCCAAAATTTGCGATTATATGAACGCAAGACTTAGCAATGGAATAAAAAAATCAAGTATAAATAGAGAACTTAATTCCATTAGTTCCTTATTTTCTTGGGCCGTAAATATTGAAGGATATCGCATAGACAACCCTGTAAAAAATATACCTAAATTTAAAATCAAGAGCGTAGTAAAAACGAGAGTATTGATGCCACTTGAAATTCAAAAAATGTTTACTTGTTTAAATGATAAAATAGATACCAATGGCAATATATGGGATATGGACGAAAAACAAAGAGATATGTTGCAGGGATTGTTATATTTGGCACTATATGCAGATTTAAGGCTTAAGGAAGGCAAAACTATGCTGAGAGAACAAGTGCTGTTTAATGAAAACTCTATTTTGGTTGAACCGCAAAAAACATCTGAAACAAATCCAAACGTAAAAAGAATTCCATTGGCAACAAAATTAAAAAGATTTTTAACCGCTATATTTAATAAATACCCAAACGACATATATGTAGTGCCAAACATTGACGAAAAACAGACGCTTCGCACACAAGTCTTGTACATATAATAATCAATATGTTTAAGTGATTAAAAATAAAGAATACCAGCATGCATACCTGCCGGCATACATTCATATCAAATTTAGCAAATTCAGCAATAGATAGTGTAGATATTTTAAAATATGCAAGAATAAGCAACTTGTACATACTTGATATATACAGGCACCGTATCAAGCGAATACCACAGAGAAAATATAGATAAACTAACTTATTAAAATAACGTCTTGCCCCAAATTTACCCTACAATTTAAAACCCAGACGACAAAACAAACAAAAACTCGCCCTGAAGAAGCAATCTATGCAGTTAGTAAAAGAAAGATTGCCGCGCTAACAAAGTTAGCTCGCGATGACAGACAAGACTAAAAGGAAAGATTGCCATAGTCTTTTGTGCTTTGCAATGATTAACAAGATGGATTCCCGTTTTCACGGGAGTCAACTGTTACGGGCGTAAGTCCGTAGCTTGGAATCAGAATACAAGCTCCTCTTGTCACAACTCTTCTTTTTCCTGTGATATTTTACATATCTCTTTATCTCTTCTTCCTCTAAGCCATCTGTGCTTACATAATATTCTATTTACCAAACATGCTTTGTTCTATATCTCTCTTGTAAAAATTTAAACTTCTCGCATAACCCTTTTCTTGTTCTTGTTTTTATTATCTGCAAATCTTTTGCAATACTATATTTTGGTGGAAAACTTACTACCATTTGTACATGCTCAGGTTGAACTTTTACTTCAATGTATTTATCTTTGGATAGTGTTCCTGATCTCTTTTATTTTCAGCAATACATACTCTTTTACACCTTCTACCAAAACTTTGTACCTCTATCTGGTTATCCAAACTATATGGTATTGGCATCTATACGCACATTGGACCTGTCTTCTTATTTGCATTCATCTATTTTACCATACTTACGGGAAAGAATACTTGGAAATTTGTTTCCTCTACGGGCTTACGCCCACACTTTCCATAAGGTATGGTTATGACACAGAGGCGAGACTTAATAACATTGATCATAGACTCGCAACTGTTATTGAAATTGGACAATGATCTGAACCTAGCACTGAATTTTCGATATGTGCAGACTTTAGATGCTTAACGAATTGTTGCGACATAAAAAAATAGTCTATTCTCCAACCTACATTTCTTGATCGTGCGTCGGTTTTATAGTCCCACCAAGTATAATTGTTTGGTTCTTTATTAAAATATCTAAATGTATCAATGAAACCCGCTAAAACAAGATTATCAAGTTTTTCTCTTTCTTTCGGCATAAAACCAGACACTTTTTCGTTTTCTTTAGGTCTTGCTAAATCTATGGGAAAATGCGCTGTATTATAGTCACCACATATAACAACTATTTTATTTTTAAATTGCTTTAGATATTCAATGAAATGATCATAAAATTTCATTTTATACTCAAGACGCTCCTGCGAAGCACCTCCATTAGGAAAGTAAATATTGAACAATATGAATTTCTTAAAATCAAGACGAAGTATTCTACCCTCGTTATCAAAAATTTTATTTCCAATACTCGTACTTACTAATTCTGGTTTAATTTTTGACCAGGTAGCAACACCACTGTAACCTTTCTTTTCTGCACAAGAACAATAAAAATTATATCCATCAAATTCTTTTATGTCCTTAGGAAATTGTATTTCACTGGCTTTTGTTTCCTGCACACAAACAATATCAGATTTTTCATTTTTAAACCAATCAGCAAAATCTTTTTTATATATTGCTCTTATACCATTTACGTTCCACGAAACTATCTTCATTTTTTAGAATTTTGCATTGAAAATTACCATTACAGGAAATTTTCCTGTTTTAATAAAATTTATAAAACCTATTTGTATTCCAGATATATTCTCAGCCATATTCACAAGTCCCAACTGTAATCCACTAATTGATTGCGCTTTGTTAAAGAAACCACATTGAATACCACTTACAGAATCTCCCAAGTTTATAAGACCATATTCTGCTCCTTTAAAATTTTCAGAGAGATTGATAAAACTAGTCTGAAGACCTTCAAATTTTTTTGAAATCGAAACAATACCCGCTTGCCATCCTATTCCATCATTAGTTTCAGAATAAATAAAATTCAATGCTACGCCTCTTATTTCAGGAGTGTAAGTTCCAATACCTAGTTCTAAACCATGAACAGAATCATCCGACGGCGAGGCAATTTTGTCATACAAAGAAAGCTTAATCGACGTTGTTGCAGAAGAAACGCCGAAAAGAACAAACATTGCATATACTGCTAACAATAACTTTTTCATTTACAATCTCCTTTTAAAAACTTTACAATATCTATTTGCAGTTTACTCAAGCCTTTTCTTTTTTTCGCACTAACTGCAAACACATTTAATTTATCTATATCAAAATGTTCTACAACTTTACTTTCTATCTCATCTTCAGTAATATCTTTAGGTATTTTATCACATTTATTTGCGATAACTTTAAAAGGAATATTATATTTACTAAGCCAATGTGCCATATCAAAGTCTAATTCAGTAGGTCCTACAAAAGCATCAACAATTATGTAAACTGCTTTTTTACTTACTCTTTGAATTATACATTCTTCTATCATCTTGTTCCAAAGTTTTCTCTCCTGCGGACTTACTCGCGCAAAACCGTACCCTGGCAAATCTATTATCCATTTGCCGATAGAAACACTATAAACGTTTATACTTCTCGTTCTGCCCGGAGTTTTTGATATTCTTGCTAAACTCTTTTGTGAACACAAAGCATTTATAACACTACTTTTCCCAACATTAGATCTTCCGGAAAGAATAATCTCGGCAATATTTTTTGGTAAAGAATCAGCTTCTGTTGTAGCTCTAAAAAAAACAGTCTTTTCTAACACTTAGTCTCTCAACTTTGAAAGAAGTCTTAACATTTCAAGATAAAGCCATACAAGAGTTATCATAAGAGAAAAAGCACTATACCATTCCATATATTTAGGAGCACCATATCGCACACCATTTTCAATCAGATCAAAATCTATAATAAGATTCAATGATGCAACTGCAACGATTATAAGACTTACAATAACACCTAAAGTTGACGAGTCGTGAATATATGGAAAACTTCCTGCACCGAAAACATTTAAAAGTAAATCCACTATATATACAAACGCTATAGCAAATGTCGAAAGTATTACAATTTTTTGAAATCTAGGCGTAGCTTTAAGTATGCCAGTTTTATAAGATGCAAGCATACAAAATAAAACACAAATTGTTAAAAGAATTGCATTTACTACAATTCCTGGATATGACTTTTCAAAATATAGAGAAATCGTACCAAGCACAAATCCCTCGCATATAGCATAAAGCGGTGACAAAAACGGCGAAGCTGTTTTTTTAAATATTGAAATAATAGCCAAAACAAAAGCTCCGATTAATATCGGAAAAAGTAAAGGCATTATTACATTAGAATGTGTCCACGAATAAAATGCGCTTACTGCAAGAAAAAACCACAAAATTATACTTTTATTTATCGTTCCCGACACTGTCATAACTTCATTACTTCTTACAGGCGACTGAAAAACACTGTCTTTTAAAAGTGGGTTGCTCATAATATAGTTCCTCCTATAATTAAATTATATGCTGAATTCATAATCTCCCTCTGATTTGTAAAATCAAGTAATTCTTGCGCTTGATTTATATTGCTCCATTTCAATTTTGCTATTTCACTTTTATCAAAATCCAAAGGATCTTTAAGCGCTAATGCAAGAAAATATATAGAATGTTTTTCAACCATTTTCCCTTTTGTACAACTAATGGCACTATCAATTATATAAACATCTTCCCGTCGGAAATTTTCAATAAACTTAATTTTTGCAATCCCTGTTTCTTCAAAGATTTCTCGTCTTGCAGTTTCTATTTCAGTCTCACTGTTTTCTATATGCCCTTTGGGAAATCCCCATCTTCCATTTCGTTTTGAATTAACAAGTAAAAACACAGGAACATCATTCTGCATTTTGTAAATCACTGCACCGCAAGAAAATTCTTTAAGCATATATAGCTTTATCCTGCCCTATTAGACAGACTCTAGATTTCTTCTCAACAAATCTAAAACCGTATTTACAGCTCTTTCTCTTACATCATCTCTTGTTCCATTAAAATTAAATCTAAAACTTTTTGTTTCCTTTTTATCAGTAAAACCTATATACACAAGACCTATCGGCTTCTCTTTTGTACCGCCATCTGGACCTGCAATTCCAGTTACAGAAAAAGCATAATCACTACCTGAAAGTTTCAAAATACCTTCTGCCATTTCTTTAGCAGTTTCTCCGCTTACCGCTCCAAAATTTATTAAAGTTCTTTCTCTTACATTAAGCAATTTGATCTTTGATTCATTTGAGTATGCAACGACAGAATTTTTAAAATATAAAGAACTTCCAGGAATATCTGTAATTGCCGCAGCTAGCATCCCTCCCGTGCATGACTCTGCAAAAGAAACTGTTTTCTTGTTTTCAAACAAAAGACGCCCTACTACAGATGCAAGAGTATCTTTATCAGCACCAAAAATATTGTCTTTTAAAACATTATTTAATCTAAGTTTTAAATTATTTATTGTTTCATCAACAATAAGTTCGTCTGTGCCAGAAACCGAAAATTTTACATCTATGACTGATCCACTTGCAAGAATACCAAACTCAACAAACTTTGAATTGGCGAACATAGCTTCTTTCATAATAGGCTTTATCATCTCTTCAACAGCTGATTCTGAAATACCAAACACATGTAAAACTGCGGTTTTTTTTATCCCTATAGAATAACTCTTTAAGAATGGTTCAATATTTTCTTCAAATATACGCTTCATTTCTCTGGGAGGACCAGGAAGCAAAAACAAAGTTTTACGACATTTTTTTTCACCATTTTTAAATTTAAAATGTAACATTTGTCCCGGGGCAGTTCCTAAACAATTTTTTAAAACTTTTGCACCTTTAATAATATTCGATTGTCTTTCATTGTTTTTAGGAGCTGAATTAATCCCTCGTTTTAAAAAATATTCTTCTATAGATTTTAAAACTTTTTTGTCAGAATATATTTCAAGGTTTAAGCATTCCGCAGCAGTTTCAACCGTTATATCATCAAATGTAGGACCAAGTCCCCCTGTGGTGATAACAACATTACTTCTTTCAAATGCTCTTTTAAATTCCTGCAGCAAGTCATATTTCTTATCCCCAACATCAGTAATGGATGACAATTCAAGACCTATCTCAGAAAGCCTTGAACCTATATAGGCAGCATTAGTATTGACTTTCCCGGAAAGAAGCTCACTTCCTGTACAAATAAGTTCAATTTTCATATTTTCTAAAAACCTATTGCATTCACAATATTCTTAATTTCTGCTTTAACCTTTTTCGGTTTAACAGCATTTACTACAGCAATATCCGGATCTTTTAAACCATGTCCTGTAAGTATGCAAACCACTTTTACAGGATTAGTACCTTTAAAATAACTCTGCTTGATATATTTTATAAGTCCTGCTATAGATGAAGCAGATGCAGGCTCACAGAAAACTCCTTCTGTAGCAGCTACAATTCTATACGCACCAAGTATTTCTTCATCTGTTACTTTATCTATTACACCACCTGACATATCTCTTGCTTCTTCGGCAGTTTTCCACGAAGCCGGATTACCTATTCTTATAGCAGTTGCTATAGTTTCAGGTTTTGCAATAGGATGTCCTTCAACTATAGGAGCTGAACCTGCTGCCTGAAAACCCATCATTTTAGGAAGAAAATATCTTTCTGGCTCTGCTTTATTGTATTCTTTATATCCTTTCCAATACGCGGTAATATTGCCCGCATTACCAACTGGCATAAACTGATAATCCGGAGACTGTCCCAAACTTTCACATATTTCATAAGCTGCAGTTTTTTGTCCCTCTATTCTGTAAGGATTGATTGAATTAACTAAAGTAAGAGGATATTTACTACTTAATTCTTTTACAAGATTCAACGCTTCATCAAAATTTCCATCAATTTCTAAAACTTCAGCTCCGTGCATAACAGCTTGAGAAAGCTTTCCAAGCGCTATTTTACCTTCAGGTATCAATACTATACATTTTATTCCAGCTCTTGCTGCATAAGCTGCAGCCGATGCTGAAGTATTTCCAGTTGAAGCACAAATAACAGCTTTACTTCCTTCTTCAACAGCTTTTGAAACTGCTATCGTCATCCCTCTGTCTTTAAAAGAACCTGTAGGATTCATTCCTTCAAATTTAAAATATATCTCACCATTGAATCCAAGTTTTTTTGACAAATTTCTTACAGGTATTAAAGGAGTATTCCCTTCATAAAGAGATATCACCGGAGTTTTATCATTAACAGGCAAATTTTTTCTATACTTTTCAATTAATCCTCTATAAACCATTTTTTCTTCCCTATTTTTTAAAAATTTATATAAAGAGATTGTATTATTTTAAGAGTATGAAAGCAATGTTGTAGTATCTCATTATTGTTATTGTCATTTCGTTATGTTGTGTCATTGCAAGGAGGAACAAAGTCCTGACGAAGCAATCTGCGTTGTTAGAAAAGGGAAGATTGCCACAACCCTTCGGGCTTCGCAATGACGAAAAACATACTTTTCAATGTCATACCCGAATGTCTTTTATCGGGAGCAGAAATGACATCTTTGGTAAAGTTTGCAACTGTTTTGCCAATTTTGGCAATAACAAACAACAACAAAACACTAGTGTTGTCATTGCAAGGAGGAACAAAGTCCTGACGAAGCAATCTGGGTCGTTAAAAAAAAGATTAGCACGATTGCTACGCAAACCCTCGCTACTTTCGGCAGTGCGCAATGACAGATATTATATAGACTGCTACAGTCAAAAGGTAGTAACGCTGAATTTAGTAGTATTACAAGAATAGCGCACAATTTAGGTATGGATTTTGTTGTTTGTGCTGCAAAGGATATGTAAATACTTTAAAGATATGTATATA
>JAITPF010000045.1 GCA_031289585.1 Endomicrobium sp.
GAAGAATATCATAAAAAAGGTCAACCATTTTTTATTTATTCATTTACTGGAACAACGCACACGCCATTTAATCCGACCACAGATAAATTTGAAAAATATCCTAGAACTTCTGTTGAGAATAAATATCTCAATAGTTTATATTATGCCGATTATTCTATAGGGCATCTTATGGACATGGCAAAAAAGGAAGGATGGTTTGACAATACAATATTTATTTTTATGGCAGACCATATATGTGGTAATTTCGTGACAGGTGCTATAAAAGAAAGATTTAACATACCTTTTGTGATTTCCGCTCCAAAAATCTTTAAACCTCAAGAAATTGACTATGTTGTTTCACAAGCAGATTTGATGCCAACGATATGCCACCTTATGGGTATTGAAGAGCCGTTTACTGCAGTCGGTACAAATATATTTGACAAGGACGCCAATCATTTCGCATTGATATGCGACGGGTCAAATATAGTTCTTGTTGAAGGAGAACATTATATCAGCAACAACCGTGTGAATGTTGTTGAATCTTCGCTCAGTAAAGACGACGAAAGATATACGTTAATGAACGATACGCTGTTATCTTTAGACAAGGCTATAACGGAATCTATTAAGTATAACAGATGGTATAAAATTGACGATTAGAAATGCACTATATGATTTAACGTTGTTTTTTTAAAGATTTAAGTATATATACAAAATAAAAAGAAGCTGTTAAAGTCCGTTATGAATATTCAAACAGTTAAGTGAGTTTCTAAAAACAACGTTCCTTACAGAGGAAATAATGGCATTCGTCTATAAACGCGGTAATATTTACTATTGTTTCATAAAAAAAGAATATAATTAAGAATAAAAGGAATTGGAAGAGCAAAGCAAAATGGGGGTCTAAAAAAAGCCCGAAGACATCATGCTCTCCGATGGCAATAGGTAAAAGCTTGATGAGGTTGCAAATGCGCAAACAAAGTTTGCAGCATGAGAACAATTGAAAGCAAAAAGCTTATAGCAGGATCATACAATGCCAAACGCCTTATACGCTGAATTTGTCGGTATGACGTACTAAAGACAAAAATTAAACGTTTATGAAACAAAGAACAATACGTATTGCACTGTAAGCAATGACAAAAAAGGTATTAATTCTTTAGTTAAGTCTTTTAAGCCAACCGCTGAGCTGTTAATCCTTATAGACTTAACCGGTGGCTATGAAACAAATGTTGTTAATGCATTTGTTTCTAAAGGCTTAAACGTTCATAGAGCGCAAGGTCGTACAGTCAGACAATTTGTTTCAAGCTACGGTCAAAAAGCCAATATCTTTGAACCTAAAAACGCCTTTGCAGATTATGTTTCAAATTTCTAAAATGTCGCATATCTATATACCCAATACAATGATTTGACAATTCTATGGGCAAATTATAAAATACTGCTATGGGAAATATTGAGATTTTGGCTGTAAAAGTTAAAAAAGCAGTAGAAAAATTAAAAAAACTTACTGATGAGAATCATAAACTTAGGCTGGAAGTGGAATATTTAATGAAAGAAAATGAACGTAGCAGGAAGCAGGTAAGCGAATATGTAGTATTGAGAAAGAGTACTGAAGAAGCTGCTACTAAAATTGAAAGAATTATAAAAAAAATTGATACAGTAAAGGTTTCCTAATTATGGCAACAATCCGTGAAAGAATTATGGGAAGAGATATCGATCTTAATATAGATAATATAGATGAATTGAGTTTTAACAGAGTTGTAAATTTTGTTAACGAACGATGGATGGAAGTAAAAAGTGAAAATGTTAATGTTCCCGACACGCAGAAGATAGCCTCTTTGGCAGCGGTAAAAATTGCGGCAGAGTTGCTTAAATTAAAAGATTCACAGGAAAATATTTCAAATAATTATGAAAAAAAAATCAAGGAAATTATTAGGCAATTAGACGAAACTGATTACCAAAATTGAAATATTTTTTTATATTTAACCTGCAGTGTTGGTGATGTTTTAATTGGTTTATTCTTACAAGTCTATTTTAGAGAACGGCAGTCGAGCGTATGCTTGTGACCTATGCTACTGTATCTCAACTTAAAAAATGGGCTTTAAATCAATTAAAATAAACGGCATTGTGGGTATTTTTTTTAATATGAAACAAACAGATTTTCTTGAAAATGCCGCGAGTTATAAAAATAAGCCATTGGCTGCAAGAATGTCGCCCCGGAGTTTTAAAGAGTTTATGGGGCAGGACAATATTGTAAGTGATGGTAAACTTTTACGCCGTTCAATAGAAGCTGATAATCTTGGTTCTGTAATTTTTTTCGGTCCACCAGGAACAGGTAAAAGTGCATTGGCAAGGATTATTGCTTCAAAAACAAAAGCATATTTTGAAGAAGCAAATGCGGTAACAATAGGTATAGCTGATATAAGAAAAATAATAGAACATGCAAAATCAAGAGCAGAAATGGCAGGCAAGAAAACTATTCTTATGCTTGATGAAATTCATCATTTCAATCGCTCGCAACAGGATGCATTACTTCCAGATGTCGAAAGAGGTGTAATAACGTTAATTGGCATAACCACTGAAAATCCGTTTTTTTATATTAATGCTGCTATTATTTCAAGAAGTATAGTTTTTGAATTTCAACTTTTGTCAAAACAAGCTCTTTTATGTATTCTAGAATCAACTTTAAAAGACAAGGATAATGGACTTGGAAACTATAAAGTTAAGATGTCAGAGGAAGCAAAAGAGCATTTACTTTTGAATGCTGGCGGCGATGCTAGAAAACTTCTCAATGCGCTTGAGATTGGAGTTCTTTCTACAAAAATTAACGAAAAAGGTATCAGAAATTTTGATATCACTGTAGCTCAAGAGTCAATGCAAAAAAGAGCGATTTTGTATGATCATTCTGGAGATGTTCATTATGATCACATTTCTGCATTCATTAAATCAATGCGTGGGACTGATCCTGATGCAGCAGTTTATTGGATGGCAAAAATGCTTGCAGCTGGAGAAGATCCGCGTTTTATTGCAAGACGAATAATAATCTGTGCTTCAGAAGATGTAGGTATGGCAGATCCTAGCGCTTTGATACTTGCGGTTTCTGCACTTAAAGCAGTTGAATTTGTTGGTATGCCTGAGGCGAGGATAATTTTAGCTCAGGCAGCAGTTTATGTAGCTTGTGCTCCGAAGTCTAACGCTTCTTATATGGCTATAGAGCAGGCTTTATTAGAAGTTAAAAATGGTAAAGTTAGAAATGTTCCCAACCATTTGAAAGATGCAAATCTTGATGGTAAAGAACTAGGGCATGGACAAGGGTATAAATATCCGCATGATTTTGAAGAACATTATGTAGAACAAAGTTATTGGACTGATCCTGTAGAACTTTACGTACCGACAAAAGAAGGTTACGAAGGTAAAATTCATGAGCGTTTACTTGGAATCAGAAAAAAGAAAAGCAAGATATGAGTTTTTGACTTTAAGAAACAAAATAGAACCAGTTTTGGCAGCAGCTTATAGTGCCGATATTTTTGCTGAAATTAAAAAACTTTCTGTATACAAAAAAGCGAAAACTGTTATGTTTTACTTATCTTATGGCTCTGAAGTTGTTACTGATTCTATGATAAATTTTGCTATTAAAGAAGGAAAAACTGTTGTTGTCCCTGCAATAAAAAATTATAGAAATAGAAGCATGTATGCTGTAAAAATTTCGAAACTTAAAAATGCTTGTCAGGTAGTTTATGGTATAAGACAGCCAGAAATTAATGCTGATGGTATTGTTGAAAAAGACAATATTGATTTAATTTTTGTTCCAGGGATTGCTTTTGATGTTGAAGGATATAGAATAGGTTATGGTAAAGGTTACTATGACAGATGGCTTGAAAGTGTAGCGTCTGAAAAAACTATAGGACTTTCTTATGATTTTCAAATTACGGACAAACTTCCGATAGGGAAGTATGATATTCCAGTCAGCATTATTATTACTGAAAAAAGGATTATAAAAGTCAGAGTTGCCCACTAATAAGAGCAAAATAGTTAAGTACAAGGCACGAAAGTGTGATAATAGCGAGATTGTTTATGCACCTTCAGCAGAAGCAATTGGCTATTTTTACCTTAATCATCCAGGTTGTGGTAGTTTTTGATAAATTTTAGTAGTTTTGTAGTAGGCAATATTGTGAACATATTGACACAATAAAACAGCCAAAATTTCATCAAAAATCCAAGCAGCATTTTCATCTTATTAGTATGAACAGATTCTAGATAGAAATTAAGGAGCGGAAAAATGGAAAACTTTACAATAATTGTTATAACCGCTTTTGCGGCTTTGGTTGTAGGATATATTTTGCGTCTTATTTATGCAAAATTAAATGTTAAGTCAGCAGAACAGATTTCAGAGAGAATTATAAAAGAAGCAAGGCTTGTAGCGGAAACAAAATCAAAAGAAGCTCTTTTAGAAGCAAAGGTTATAGTTGATAGAGAAAGAAAAGAGTTTGAGCAGGAAATAAAAGAGAGAAAGCAGTCTGTCCAAAGTATGGAAAACAGATTAAATCAGCGCGAAGAAAATTTGGATCGTAAAATAGATGCAATTGATAAAAGAGAAAAAGATTTGATGGGAAAAGAAAAAACTCTTTATACTAAAGAACAGTTAGTTTCTGTAAAATTTTTAGAAATTGATAAAATAAAGGAAGAACAGAGAAAAGTTCTTGAAAAAATTTCAGGTATGACAAGAGAAGAAGCAAAGAAAACTCTTATAAGTGAAATGGAAAATGAAGCAAAGCAAGATGTTGCAATTTTAGTACAGAAATTAGAACAGGAAACGCGAGAAAATGCTGATAGAAAATCTAAAGAAATTCTTTCTGTCGCAATACAGCGTGTAGCTGCAGATCATACGGCAGATATTACGACTTCAACTGTTAATATTCCAAATGACGAAATAAAAGGAAGAATTATAGGAAGAGAAGGCAGAAATATTAGGGCATTTGAGCAGGCAACAGGTGTCGATTTGATAGTTGATGATACTCCAGAAGCAATAACTATTTCAGCTTTTGATGGTGTAAGAAGACAAATAGCAAAGATTGCCTTGGAAAGATTGATTGTTGATGGTAGAATTCATCCTGCTAGAATTGAAGAAATTGTTGAAAAAGTTAAAAAAGAGGTGGAACAGCATCTTAAAGAAATTGGAGAGCAAGTTGCAATAGATGCAGGTGTTCCCGGTTTAAATCTTGAAATTATTAGACTTCTTGGAAAACTAAAGTACAGAACTTCTTACGGACAAAACCAGTTGCAGCATACATTGGAAGTTACTTGGCTTGCAGGTGCTATAGCGGGTGAGCTTGGACTTGATATAATGTTTTGCAAGAAAGCAGGATTATTACACGATATAGGTAAAGCTGTTGATCATGAAGTTGAAGGTACTCATCATCAAATTTCTGCTGATATAGCTAAGAAGTATGGCGAATCTCCAAAAATGATAAATGCAATTTTATCGCATCATGAAGGTTTTGAATCTCCGTCAAGCCCAGAAGCTTTTGTTATAGCAGCGGCAGATGCAATTTCAGCAGCTAGACCTGGTGCAAGAAGAGAATCTGTAGAACATTATCTCAAGCGTCTTGAGAAGCTTGAAAAAGTAGCAAAAGAATTTGACGGTGTTTTAATGGCTTATGCAATACAAGCGGGAAGAGAAGTAAGAATTCTTGTAGAACCCGAAAACGTTGATGATAAACAATCACAAATTCTAGCTCATGATATAGCAAAGAAAGTAGAACAAGAACTAGAATATCCAGGTCAAATTAAGATTACCGTAATAAGAGAAATAAGAGCTCAAGAGATTGCTAAATAGTTTTTTAAATTTATGTTTTCTTTATGTAGTGGCTCTTTTTACACGCTTTGCTGCTTAAAGTGTTTGCCTAAACTTAAATGTTTTGTTAAAACATTGGTGTCGTGTCATAAAAAACCTTACGTAAGTTTCGTAGTGGTTGAATAAAAAAAGATTACCACAGCCTTTCTGGTTTCGCAATTGACGGTGGCGCAATTAGTGTCGTTAAGTTGCAAAGCCTAAAGGGTTGTGTTGACATTAGTGTTTTAGAAAATACATTTACTATAACTATTTCAAGTGTTATAAAATAGTATTACATGTCTTGCAAAAGATTGCGATAGTTAAGGTTAAGATTATATGCCAAAAATCAAAATAGCAGATAAAGCAGGGTTTTGTTTTGGGGTTAGAAGAGCTATAGATTTGGCTGAAAAAACTGTTGCCAAAGAACAAAAAGTATACACTTTAGGTCCTATTATCCATAATCCTCAAGAAGTTCAAAGAATAAAAAACAAAGGTATAGAAATTTTAAAGGATCCTAAAAGAATAAAAAGCGGTTCTGTAATTTTGCGTACCCATGGAATACCTCTTAATATTCATAAACAACTTGAAGAAAATATAAATATAAATATAATAGATGCTACTTGTCCTTTTGTAAAAAGAGCACAAGATATTGTGAAGAGGTTAAGTACTGATAAAAAATCTAAAGATAAAATAATAATAGTAGTTGGCGAAAAAGTTCACCCTGAAGTTGTAGCACTTGTATCTTATGGTAACGGTAATTGTGTTGTTATTGAAAATGTAAAAGAAGCACAAGATTTTAAAGGTAATAGTGATTTGAGTATTGTAAGTCAGACAACGCAGGCACCTAAGAATTTTGACAATATTGTAAAAACTTTAAAAGAACGCTACAAAGTAAAAATTTTTAATACAATATGTAAAGCAACTTTCGATAGACAAAAAGCTGCTGAAAAACTTGCAAAAAACGTTAATCTGATGATAGTAATTGGTGGTAAAAATTCAGGTAATACAACAAGGCTTGCGCAGATTTGTTCAGATAAAACAAAAACGTACCATATTGAGACAGTTGATGATATAAAAGAAAGATGGTTTAAAAATGTAAATAGTATCGGACTGACTGCAGGAGCGTCAACGCCGGATTGGATAATAAAAGATGTTGAAAGGAAGGTGAAAGAGTTTGATGCAAAATGTTATATCAGTAATAAAATTTAATTGAGCATATCAATTAAGGAGAAGATAGTAAAATGATAGAAAATAAAAATTTAGATAAAATGGTAACAAGTTTTGAAGATTGCGAAGATATCAGCATGGCTGATTTAATGAAAGATTATAATGAGAGTCCCAATATTGATTTCGGGAAAGAACTAGAGGTAACAATTATTGCAGAAAATGCAGATGGTTTTATGGTTGATTTGGGAATGAAATTTGAAGGTATAATTCCTAAAAAAGAATTTGAAGAAGGCAAAATACCTACTGAACTTAAAGTTGGTGCAAAGATAAAAGTAAAAATTGTAAGTACTCGCGGGCAACATATTCTTTCTTATAGGGAAGTTATTGAAAAAAATAAATGGGATGTAGTACAGGAGGCTTTTAAAAATAATCATCGTGTTTACGGTACAATAGTAAAAACTATAAAAGGTGGATTTCTTGTGAATATTGGAGTAAACGCATTTTTACATATTTCACAGCTTGATACATGTTTTGTAAAAGAAACTGAAAAATATGTTGGTAAATCTTATGAGTTTATAATAACTAAATTCGATAGAGAAGAGAAGAATGTAATCGTTTCTCGCAGAAAAATCATTGAAGATGAAAAAAATGTAGCAAGAACATCTGCTTTAGAAAGTATTGCTGAAGGACAAATAATAGATGGAACTGTATCAAGAATCACCAATTTTGGTGCTTTTATTAGTCTTGGTGGAATTGACGGTCTTTTGCATGTTAGCGATATGGCGTGGTATAAAGTTAAAAAAGTTGAAGATTTATTATGCTTAGGACAAACGATAAGAGTACAGGTTTTGAAGGTTGACAGAGCAAGTGAAAAAATTTCTTTGAGTATGAAAAATCTTGCCCCAAATCCTTGGGAATCTGCAGTTGAAAGATTTCCCATAGGACTTATTATGAAAGGAATAGTAACATCTGTTATGGATTATGGCATTTTTGTAGAACTTGAGCCAGGGGTAGAAGGTTTGCTTCATTCTTCTGAATATGCGTGGAATAATAGCGAAGCAGCTTTAAAGAAGGAAATAAAAGAAGGTCAGGAAATAGAAGTAAAAATTATAGATATTGACAAAGAAAATAAAAAAATTGCTTTATCGATTAAAAAAATGCTTATAAACCCTTGGGATGAAGCATTCAGGCATTATACACCTGGAACTGTTATTAAAGGAGTAGTGCAAAATCTTATGCCATTTGGTGCATTTGTAAAACTTCCTGAAGGGATTGAGGGGCTTATACATATAAGCGATTTTTCGTGGACTGCAAAAATAAGACATCCTGAGGATGTTCTTAAAAAAGGTGACGAAGTTGAAGTTGTTGTTCTTGAAGTAAATCCACAAAATGAAAAAATTTCACTTTCATTAAAACACGTTAAATCTGATCCTTATAAAAAATATAAAATTGGTATTGTGGTGCAGGGCAAAGTTGTAAGGACTACAGATTTAGGTATTTTTATAGAACTTGAACATGGTATAGAGGCTTTAATAAAAAACGAGGAGATTTCTTCTGTAAAAATTGAGAGAAGCCAATCTGTACTAAAAGAAGGGGAAGAAGTTGAAGCTAAAGTAATAAAAATTGATATAAAAAACAGAAAAATAGAAGCATCTATAAAGAAACTTGAGTTTGACAGAGAAAAAGAGCTTGTAAAAAAATATGCAAATCAGAATGAAAAATCAACATTAGGCGAAATATTAACAGAAGAATAAAGATTTTAGTATTGTTATAACATTAAATACAAAATATATTTTTTAATGATATCTTATTTTGCTGTCATTGTGTACAGCCTTCGGCAGTGAGGGGAAAGGAGAAAGGTTCGGATGAAGCAAAGTTGTGTTGGTAACTTCTGTCGTCATTGCGAGTTCTAGAAGGATGAAGCAGGCTATGTCGT
>JAITPF010000004.1 GCA_031289585.1 Endomicrobium sp.
TCTGATTTTATTTCAGACAAAAGTTTTGTACCTTTGCCAACAACTCTATATAAAAAACTTATGGTATCTTTTTTGACGTCATGAATACTGAAAGGACGACGCAAAAAAACACCCGGAACACCAATCATAAAAAACTGTCCTGGAGAACAAGATTTAGAAACGTCACCAATCTCAATTCTTAATTCAAAATAATCCGCACAAACTTCTTTATTTGAAATTATCTTATAATTTTTATCAAATCTTTTTAACGCACACACACGTACCTCACTTCTAAATTCCATGAAAATGGATCCCTGCTTCAACACGAATTGATGACAACACAAAACACTAACAACTACACAGATTGCCACAGCCGCTCAGACTTGATAATGACGAATAAGGCCAAAAGAACACCCTGTCATTTTCATGACTACGTTTTTCGTTTGTCATCAACCAGCAAAGTCGGTCAAGCAGTCTACGTCATTAAGTATCGTCGCCATTGTGCGCTGCCGAAGGCAGCGAGGGTAAGGACAAAGTCCTGGCGAAGTAACCTACGTTGTTAAAGAAAAGATTGCCACGCCTACTTCGTAGGCTCGCAATGACGTCCTTTTTCAACTGAATTAGTCAACCCGCTACGAACTTCCGTAGCTTGAAATTAGATTACAAGCTACGCTTGTCCTAAATTTTTTGACGAAGTAAAAAAATTTAGAGTCTGTTTCCTCTACGGGCTTACGCCCACAGCTTCCAATAAGGTTTTTAATGACGACAAAAGCAAAAAATTAAACTTTCCAAACTATATTTCCTGCAACTATTGTCATTTCAGCACCACCTTTAAACCGTCTTCCTATAAAAGGGGAATTTTTACTTTTTGAAACTATATTTTCTTTTTTAAATTCATAAGAGTGTTCTGGATTAATTATCGTAATATCAGCAATACTTCCCTCTTTGAGAGTACCTCTTCTACTAAGATTAAAAATCTTTGCAGGATTTGAAGTCATTTTTGATATTGCTTCAGAAAGGCTTAAAACTCCTTTGTCTACAAGCTCGTTTAAAACAAGGCTTAAAATTGTTTCAAAACCTATAATACCAAACGGAGCTAAATCAAACTCTCTGTTTTTTTCTTCTTGTGCATGCGGGGCATGATCTGTTGCTATACAGTCTATTGTTCCGTCTACAAGACCTTGTTTTATAGCATCGATATCTTTTTTTTCTCTTAATGGAGGATTCATTTTTGTATTTGTATCATAAAGTTTTACAATGTCATCAGTTAAAGTAAAATAGTGCGGACAAGTTTCTGCAGTAACTTTTATACCTTTTTTCTTTGCCTGCCTTACCAAGTCGACAGAACCTGCAGTGGAAACATGCGCAATATGTAAATACCCGCCTGTGAGTTCAGCAAGCATAATATCACGGCTTACCATAACCTCCTCGGCTTGTTTTGGAATACCTCTTAAACCTAAGACCATAGAATTTTTTCCTTCGTTCATCACACCATTTTTGCTTAACTCTTTATCTTCACTGTGTGAAATAACCGGAAGTTGAAACATCTTTGTATATTCTAAAGTACGTCGCATAATTTGTGAATTTGCTATCGGAAGACCATCGTCACTTACTGCAACAATCCCCGCTTTTTTAAGAATTCCTATTTCAGAAAGTTCAACACCTTGTGATCCTTTAGTCGCACATCCAATCGGAAAAACATTTACAAGTCCCTCTTTTTGCGTTTTAAGAAGAATAAACTCAACAGTCGGAGCATTATCAATAACAGGTCTGGTATTAGGCATACAAAAAACAGTTGTTATCCCACCTTTTGCAGCGGAACGAGTCCCTGTATAAATAGTTTCTTTTTCTTCTTGACCGGGATCCCTTAGATGAGAATGTACATCAATAAGACCTGGAACAGCAATTTTCCCTTTACCATCAATAATTTTACAAGCTTCGTTTGAAGTATTACTCGAAAATTTTGATACAATTTTGCCATTTTCAATAAAAATATCACCAATTGAATCTTTTTTTTGCAAAGGATCAATTATCCTAATATTTTTAATCTGCATTCTCATTTTTCTTCACCTGTTTATTTGGCTTTAATAAATACAAAACTGCCATTCTTACAGCTATTCCATTTGTAACCTGTTCATTAATTACAGCATTACGACTATCTGCGACATCGGAAGATATTTCTATTCCTCTATTCATTGGACCTGGATGCATAATCAAAACTCCAGGCTTTGCCATAGCAAGTCTTTCTTTTGTAAGCTGATAAAGCTCAACATACTCATGAACTGACGGGAACAAATTCTCTTGTTGACGTTCAAGTTGTATTCTTAAAATATTTACAACATCTACTTTTTTAACGGCTTCATCTAGATCGTAATACACTTTTACACCTAAACCTTCAATATTTGACGGAATTAAAGTTGGCGGTCCTACTACTGCAACTTCAGCACCCATCTTTGTTAACGCCCAAATATTCGATTTTGCCACTCTCGAATGTAAAATGTCTCCTACAAGCAACACTTTCAAGCCTTCAAATTTTTTCTTCTTTTCATACATAGTGTATAAATCAAGAAGACCCTGTGTCGGATGTTCGTGAAAACCATCTCCCGCATTTATTATAGAGGCATTAAGATTCCTTGCAAGTATATCTGGCGCCCCCGCTAAAGAATGCCTAATAATTACAAAATCCGCTTTCATTGCTTCAAGAGTTTTGCCAGTATCTATAAGACTTTCCCCTTTTACAACACTCGAGGTATTTATTGCAATATTTACCACATCAGCAGAAAGTCTCTTTGCAGCAATTTCAAATGAAGTTCTTGTGCGCGTAGAAGGTTCATAAAAAAGCATTACCACTGTTTTTCCAATTAATGTAGGAGTCTTTTTAACTGATCTTGTAAAAAGACTTTTAAAAGGTTTTACTAAATCTAAAATTGCTTGTAAATCTTTTTTGTCAAGATGCTCAAGACCAAGCAGGTCTTTGCGATTAAGAGACATCCATACTCTCCTGTAATATTTAATATTTTATAACTTACAATGAACTACAACCTTATCCACTCCATCCATCTCTTTACATTCAACTCTTATAAATTCTTTACTCTGATATTTTATTCCAATATACTTTGCTTCTATAGGAAGTTCTCGAAACCCTCTGTCAACTAAAACTGCAAGTTGTATAGATTTGGGTCTGCCAAAATCCATTAAAACATTCAAAGCTGCTCTTACCGTTCTTCCGGTATAGAGAACATCATCAATTAAAATTATATTTTTCCGACTCATATCAAAAGGTATTATAGTATCTCTTATAACCGGTACTTCTGAACCAAAATCATCAAGATCATCTCTGTGAAGCGTAATATCTAATGTTCCAAAAGGAATTTGAGATTCATCAACCCCAGCAAATTTTGAAACCTCAGAAAGAATTCTTTTTGCCAAGAATACACCTTTGTTCTGGATCCCAACAATTGCAACTTCACAAATATTTTGATTATTCTCAAAAATTTCTTTTGAAATTTTAGCTACTACATCTTGAAATGATTTTTCATCAAGTATAATATCTGCCATTTTATTTCTTTAAACTCTCAATATATTTTATTATTCCATCTTTTTGAAGTTTTAAATCTTCCTTAACAACATTCTCTGCCATTTTATTTTTATAAATCGCAAGTTTTTCTTTTAAATCGCCATTTGCAACAGCTATAATTTGAACAGCCAAAACTGCAGCATTTATAGCTCCTGCCTTACCTACAGCAACCGTTGCGACAGGCACACCTTTAGGCATCTGAACTATTGAAAATAAAGAGTCGAAACTTGAAAGATTTTTGCCTTCAACTGGAATACCTATCACAGGAAGAATTGTTTCAGAAGCAACAACTCCAGGAAGTGCAGCAGCCATTCCTGCAGCGGCTATAAAAACTTTAACGCCTGCACTTTCTGCACCTTGAATACATTGCTTTAAATGTTGGGTATTTCTGTGAGCTGAAGCAATATTTAAACTGTAAGACAAATCAAATTCTTTTAAGGTTTCAATAGTCTCACTTACTAACGCTAAATCCGATCCTGAACCTACAATAACAGCAACATCAGTCTTGTTTCCCATTTAGAGTCCTCTTTATAATATTATGCAAACAAGACTTTCCAATATCTTTCCTGTAATGCATATTTTCAAAATGCACTAGTTTAACATTTGAATAAACTTTATCTATCGCACTTCTTATATCGCTCGCTGTTGAAGTAATGCTCAAAACTCTACCGCCAAAAGTAACAAATTTTCCATTTTCTAATTTCGTTCCTGCATGGAACACTATAGTGTCTTTATCTTTTATATTCTCAAGACCTTTTATTTCAAAACCTTTTTTGAAACTTCCGGGATATCCTCCCGAAGCCAAAACTACGCAAATTGAAAATTCTTTTTTCCAGTTAATTTTCAAGTTTGTAAGTTTTTTATCTAGAATTGCACCACAAATATCAGTTAAATCTGTATCAAGCAAAGGTAAAATTGCTTGTGTTTCAGGATCGCCAAAACGACAGTTAAACTCTAAAACATAAGGTGAAGAACCGTTCATAATTATGCCAACGTATAAAACGCCTTTATAATCAAGTTTTTCAGCCTTTATGCCATAAATAACCTTACAAACTATGTCAGATGCTACTTTTTTATTCAATTCATCTGTTGCCAACGGAACAGGCGTGTATGCTCCCATACCACCAGTGTTAGGACCTTTATCATCATCATTTATTCTTTTATGATCCTGCGAAGCAGGCATCATTGAATAAGATATACCATCAGTAAACACCAAATATGAAAGCTCTGGTCCCCCTATATACTCCTCTATAATTATACTTGCCCCGGCGTTACCTAAAACTTTATCACTCATCATTTGTTCAACAACATTTTTGGCATCTTCTTTACCATTACATATATAAACGCCTTTCCCAGCAGCAAGCCCATCGGCTTTAATTACAATTTTTTTATTTTCTTCCAAATTTTCTAAGAATGCCAAAGCATTATCAATGTTTGTAAAACTTTTATACTGCGCTGTAGGAATATCGTATTTTTGCATAAACTCTTTCGAATATATTTTACTCGACTCAAGCCTTGCAGCGTCTTTCGAAGGACCAACTATTTTTAAGCCTTCGGCTTCAAAGTAATCAACTATTCCCAAAGACAAAGGAACTTCCGGACCAACAAATGTAAAATCTATTTTATTTCCCCTAACAAAATCAGTAAGTTTATCAAAATCGTTTACTGAAATACTTATATTTTCTGCAATTTGTGATGTTCCACCATTACCAGGAGCGCAATATATTTTTTTTATTTTAAAACTTTTTGAAAACTGTTGGCATATTGCATGTTCTCTCCCGCCAGATCCTACAACCAATACCCTCATTTTATCTCCAAACTAAAAGATATACTTATCAAAAAATTTCACTGTTGCAATAAACAAAACGAAAGCTAAAATAAAACTAACCATCATTGCTTTCCAACTTTGCTTAACAATCACACCTATTTTATTACTTCCTGTTTTATTTTCACGGATTTCAAATGCATATTTGCTACGTATCTCTTTGCTTAAATCAGCATACTCGGTAAAATCTTCGCACAAATCATTTTCAGACAACCATTTTCTTTTCACTAAACAAAAAACCCTGCCCTTATCTTGTTCATCAAGACTATTGTCTCCTTGGAACAAACAGTTTACACAATAACCCATTTCAACCACCTTTTACACAAAATTTTATATCTTGTACTTGTATCTGATGATCTTAATTAATCTTACAAAATAATAAAATTCTTGGCAATTATCGTACGCAAGTGTCATTTAAAGTTTAAAAAGATACCAAAATAGTAAGGATTTAAAAGTTAAAATGATACTGTAAAATAATTTAAAATAAAGA
>JAITPF010000028.1 GCA_031289585.1 Endomicrobium sp.
AAGCAGGCTATAGTTATAACGAATATTTATACCTCAAAGATAAAAGATTTTAATGAAAAGAGCAAAACGATTAAAATTTTGCCCAAAGAATATATAAATGATATTGCAGTGTTAATGGAGTGAAAAAATAAGCCTCGTTGTCATTGCGAAGCCCGAAGGACTGTGGCAATCTATGTTGTTTGTCGTTGTCATTGCGAGGAAGGACAAAGTCCCGACAAAGCAATCTGTGTTGTTAAGTCTTGTCGTCATTGCGAATCGACAGAGTCGATTAAGCAATCTATGTTGTTAAGAAAAGATTGCCGCGCCTACTTCGTAGGCTCGCAATGACGGACAAAACATCGTTGTCATTGCGAGGAGGGGCAGAGCCCCAACGAAGCAATCTATGTTGTTGAAAGAGAAAGATTGCCGCGCTAACTTCGTTAGCTCGCAATGATGGACAAGACTAAAAGAACAGATTGCCACGATTGCTACGCAAACCCTCTCTGCCTTCGGCAGCGCGCAATGACGACCAATATATAGTTACCGTGTCATATCCCCCGTAACAATGGGTATCCAAGTTGTTGTAAGATGTTATAAAGACCTTAACATGGATTCCTGCTCTCGGATAAGGACATTTTAGGGTAAACTCCAGCCCCTTCTGGCTTCTTAACTTGCATAAGATTGCTCTCGGATAAGGACATTTTAGGGTAAACTCCAGCAGGAATCCATACTCCCTTTGGCAATCTTGTCAAAGGGTGGTTTATATGTAAAATCAATGCGATTCCATTTCGCCTTAAAGTTGGAACCGACAAAATTCAAAATCTGCCTTTTCTGTTCGCAGTGCGAACTTTCAAACAATTTATAGTAGTAAATCTCAAGCATGTTTCTAGAAGCATGCTTCTAAAATTTATTGACAAGCTATTCTTTTAGAAGTATAATTCTAAAAAATACAGGAGGCGTTTTATGATAAAAAGACAGATTTATCTGCAAAGATTATTTGCCGCAAAAGATAAAAAACTCATTAAGGTTATATCGGGCGTGCGCCGCTGCGGAAAATCTACTTTATTTGAAATTTTTCAAGGATATTTGCTAAAAAACAATGTTTTAAAAAAGCAGATACACAGTATAAATTTTGAAGAAATTGAAAACGAAAATTTATTGGATTACAAACAACTATACGCTCATATCAAAAAAAATCTTATATCCGATAAAATGAATTATATTTTTTTAGATGAAATTCAAAACGTCAAAGATTTTCAAAAAGCTGTTGACAGTCTATATGTAAAAAAGAATATTGACTTATATATTACAGGTTCCAACAGCAATCTTTTGTCGGGCGAGCTTGCAACTTTGTTATCGGGCAGATATATTGAAATTCAAATGTTGCCTTTATCATTTAAGGAATATATATCGGCTTTTGAAAATACAAAAGAGCTAAACGAAAAATGGATAAATTATTTAACAAAAAGCTCATTTCCGTATGCGTTAGAGATAGATGATAAATTAGTTTTAAAAGATTATCTTAACGGAATTTACAATTCAATTATTGTTAAAGATATTGCTCAAAGAGAGAAAATATCAGATTTTGCGATGCTTACAAGCATTACAAAATTTATGTTGGACAATATCGGCAATTTGTGTTCTATAAAAAAAATCAGCGATACGATGACTTCTGCAAACAGAAAAATTTCAACTCATACCGTAGAAAATTATTTAACCGTGTTAGAAAAAAGTTTTGTTTTATATAAAGCCAAAAGATTTGATATTAAAGGAAAAGAATATCTTAGAACAAACGACAAATATTACTGTGTTGATCTGGGTTTAAGATATGCGATACTTGGCAAAGAAAAAGCCGATATTGGGAAAATGCTTGAAAATGTCATTTATTTGGAACTCTTACGCAGAGGCTATGAAATAGGTATAGGTAAAATAGGCGCAAATGAAGTTGATTTTGTTGCACATAAAAACGGCGACATTGAGTATTATCAAGTAGCGTTGACAACAAGAGATGATAAAACTTTGCAAAGAGAACTTTTGTCTCTCAATGCAATATCGGACAACAATCCAAAAAATTTGCTTACATTAGATGAAGACCCTGAAATTTCATATAACGGAATAAAAAAAATAAATGCTCTCAAATGGTTATTAAGCGACTAAAATTTTCAGGGCATCAAAAATGAAAACGGTTCTGTAAAGTAGATTGCGGTCAAGCGGGCAGTTCGTTTCCTTTTCGGATTGGATTGGGAAGAGTTGCGTAATGTTGAGCTTCCGATTCTGTCAATTGAACGATAAAGAGAAATTGTAAAAGAATATAGCACAGTTGCAAACAGAATAAAATTAAATGAAACTTTAAACAAAAAATTAAAAGCCGCCGCCCAGGACCTTTACAAACAATGGTTTGTAGATTTTGAATTTCCAAATGAAAGACGGGAAGCCGTATAAATCAACTGGCGGAGAAATGGTGGAAAGTGAAATGGGATGGCTGCCGAAAGGATGGATAGTAAAACGTATCGGAAAAATATCTGATATCAAAGCAGGAGGATATAAGCCGCAGATTTATTCTGAAATTAAAACAGAAATTTGCTCTGTTCCGATTTATTCAAATGGGATTGTTAATGAAGGGCTATTTGGCTACACTGATAATGCAAATTATCCAAAAAACAGTATTACCGTTTCAGCAAGAGGAACTATTGGGTATTGTGAATTACGAAACCAGCCATTTGAAGCTATTGTTAGGCTAATTGTGATTATGCCTCAATAATCTTATCAAACACTATATCTTTGTGATACTATCAAAAGGATTGCGTTTGACAATTCCGGTTCGGTTCAAAACCAACTTACTGTACCGCAATTTTCAAGTTTGCAATTTGTTCTTCTAAATTTTAGATATCCTTATGAAATATGATTCAATATTATCTCCTTTATGTGGGAATAAAGGAGAATTGAAGATTGATAATCAGAACTTAATGAAATTACAAGAATTATTGTTGGCGAAAATAGTAAAAGGATAAAAATAAATGAAAATATTCAAAATTCAAATTAAAAATTACAGACTTCTAAAAGATATTACTATTGATTTAGAAGACGAGTTATCCTTAGTAATAGGTAAAAACAACACAGGCAAAACATCAATTTTATCTATTCTTGATAAGTTTCTGAATTCGCCAGAAAAAAACAAATTTAGTTTTTATGATTTCAATATTGATTTCAAAAAAGAAATTAAAGAAATTATTGATAATAATACTTGTATTACTGAAAAGGATTACAAGGCTAAAGGCATTAAATTAAAGCTGTTTATCAGCTATGAGGGAAATGACAATTTGGCAAATATCAGCAAAGTAATGATGGATTTAGACCCTGATAACAACAATATCGTTTTAGGATTTGAATATGTTTTATTGTACGAGGATTTTAAAAAACTGTGTGAAGATTATAGAATTTTTCCATCTAAAAAAGTATATGATTTTTTGAATGAGAATCACTCTAATTATTTCAAAGTGATTAGAAAAACTATTGAAATTGAAAAAGGTGCTCATGATGTCAAAGAAGAAGCTAATTTCATTGATTTGGATAAAGAGTCAATCAGCATAAAGGATATAATTAATTTTAAATATATTAGTGCAAAAAGAGAAGTTGCAAACAAAGAAATCAACAAAGCACTTTCATCTCAAATCACAAGAATTTATGAAGAAATTCAATCAAGTGGAGAGCAAAATGATGATATTGATAAATTTAAAAATAGTTTAAGAAAAGTTGATAAATCATTAAGCGAACAATATGAAAAATTGTTTAAACCAGTGGTTGATAAAGTAAAGGAATTTGGAGGCATTAAGCCAGACGAATCTCAAATAAGCGTAATTTCAAGTTTGCAACATCAAGAATTATTAAAAGGGAATACAACAGTTTTTTATAAAATTGATGATGCTAATCAACTGCCAGAACATTATAATGGTTTAGGCTATATGAATTTAATTTATATGATTTTTGAAATAGAAATTCTTATTCAAGAATTTAAAAGAGAACCTGCAGACATAAATTTATTATTCATTGAAGAACCCGAAGCGCATACGCATCCTCAGATGCAATATATATTTATAAAGAATATAAAAGAACTTCTTCGCAAAAGGATTATAAGAGAAGATGGCGAAAATAGAATAATACAATGCATATTAAGTACCCATTCATCACATATTGTGGCAGACAGTGATTTTGACGATATTAAATATCTTAGAAAAAATTGTACAAATAGTGTTATTGCTAAAAATCTCAAAGATTTAAAAGAAAAATATGATAAAGAAACAACTCAATATAACTTCTTAAAACAATATTTAACTATTAGTCGTGCGGAAATATTTTTCGCCGATAAAGCAATCCTTATAGAAGGGGATACAGAAAGAATATTGATACCTACAATAATGAAAAAGATAGATATAGAAGATGTCAAAAAAGATTGTTTGCCATTACTATCTCAAAATATCTCTACTATAGAAGTTGGCGCATACTCCCAAATATTTGACAAATTCATTGAGTTTTTGGAAATAAAAACACTTATCATAACTGACTTTGATACAGTAGGAAAAAATAAGGAGAAGTGTCGTGTAGCAGATGCTGTTTCAGTATCAAATGCAACCATATCTCATTATTTTGGTACGCCAAAGCAGGAGCTGGATGTCTTGAAAGGATATAAGTTTGAAAATAAATTGTTTAAGAAAGTTGATGATAAGTGGATAAATGATGAAAAAAATGGGAAATTGTGTGTAGTCTACCAGACTAACGAAGATGGATATAATGCCCGAAGTTTTGAAGATGCATTTATTCATCTGAATAGAGATTTTATCAAAAGTAAAAAAAATGATTTCAAAGGATTAAAAAATGAGGGACATTTTGACGATAAAAAATATGATGCTTATGATTTAGCTGAAAAATGTATTAAGAAAAAAACTCATTTTGCTTTAGATATTTTATTTCATAGCGATGATAAGTTGAGTAATTGGAAAATTCCATCATATATTAAAGAAGGGTTAGAATGGCTAAAGAAAGATTAACATCAGAACAACAACCCAAAAATGAATTCAAACAAATAATGGAACATATTGCTAATAAAAACAATTTTCTGTTGAGCGGCGGGGCAGGAAGTGGAAAAACTCATTCCTTAGTTCAAGTGATAAACCAAGTTATTGATGATAATCCCGCTGCCAAAGTGGCTTGTATGACTTATCCTAATGCGGCAGTTAAAGAAATTAAGGAACGAGTTAACCGTAAGAATCTGAATGTATCAACGATACATGACTTTTTGTGGGATAATATAAAGCATTTTCAAAAAGAGCTAAAATTGTCAATAATTGCATTAACTAATGATGAGACTGAGACTAAAATTAAAATTGATGGTATTGAACCATTTCCTGAAGATTTTTTTGATAATAGAGAAGATACCATCAAAATACAATACAAAGAATATTTAAGCCTAAAAGACGGAATCATTTCTCATGATGAATTGTTAGTTGTTTCAAATTATATGTTTGAGCATTACCCTAAACTTTGCGATGTTGTGAAAGATAAATATAGATTTATTTTTATTGACGAATATCAAGATACGCATGAAGAAGTTGTCAAAATTCTATTAGAACATTTCGCTAAAACTAAAAAACTAACTATAATAGGTTTCTTTGGCGATGCTATGCAATCAATTTACGATGATGGAATTGGTAATATTGATACCTACAAAGGCGATGAAGATGGGAAAGTGAAAGAGGTTAAAAAGACTCAAAATAGGCGAAATCCTCAACGAATTATTGATTTGGCAAATTTACTACGAACTGACGGAATAAAACAAGTCCCGTCGACAGATAATTCGGCGCCAAATATGAAAGACGGAAATATAACAGAAGGGGAAATTATATTTTTATATTCCGCAGATGAAAACATCTCAAATTTACAAATTGAAAAATATTTATCCGAAAAACACAATTGGAATTTTTCGGACACTAAAGAAACAAAAGAGTTAAATCTGACACATAACTTAATTGCAGATAAAGCAGAATTTAGAACACTGATGGATATTTATGACAAAGATGAAATTTTGAGCTATAAAAACAGAGTTAAAGAATATATTAAAGATAATGGAATTACCGATGATTTTTCGGGAAAGACTTTTGGCGAAGTGGTTGAAATTTTGAAATAAGGAAAAACAGACAGGGATTTAAAGTCTATTAGCCCAACTCCAAAAATGCAAAGTTTTATTGATAAAAATACCGAAAATTATAATTATGCCGTTTTCTCAAAAATATATGTAGATAAAGACCAACTTCTTGACGATAAGAAACAAGATGAAGATGACGAAAACAAAAAAGGGTCTAAAAGAGATAACCTGATAAGACATTTGTTTAAGATTCAAACAAATATTGCCTTATACGCAAGCAAACAATACAATAAATTTCTGAGAATTACAGATAAGCAAATAAGAACAATTCAGGATAAAAAGAATTTAAAAAATAGCATAGATGCTTTACTTACTGTTGGTGACAAAACAATTGAAGAAATAATAAATGATGCCAATGGAAAAGGAATTTGTTTGATAGATGACAAATTAAAAAAATTCAAAGAAGAAAAAACTTACATATATAACCGAGTAAAAGATGTTCGATATAGCGAATTTCAAAAGTTGTATGAGTATTTAGAAGGGAAAACACCTTTTTCTACACAACATAAAACAAAAGGTGCAGAATTCAATAATGTTCTTGTCATCTTAGATAATGGGAATTGGAATAAATACAATTTTGAGAATCTATTTATAGGAAAAGGAACATCAAGTGTATTAGAACGAACACAAAAGATATTTTATGTTTGTTGTACGAGAGCAAAAGAAAATCTTGCCGTGTTTTATTATAACCCAAGTCAAGGTGTTATTGATAGAGCGAAAGAGTGGTTTGGAGAGGAAAATGTTGAAAAAATATAACCTGAACAAGAGAATTACAGTGAATTTGAAGCCACACCCTAAAGGGCGTGGCTTCTTTAACGGCAACGGCAACGGCAACGGCAACGGCAACGGCAACGGCAACAACTTGGCGTATTATTTGATACTTCTTCTGATAGTGTAAGGATTACATCTCAAGAATATCTTTAAGGAGAGCGAATTGAACGAAATTTCAACTACCGAGGAATTCTCGGTAGTTGAGGTAAATAACAAAACTTATTCTGTAAAACATCATAATCTTGATGCCATAATTGCCGTTGGATATCGTGTTAATTTCAAGCGGGCTACATCTTCTTTCAGCCAATGGGCAACAAGCGTTTTACGCGATTTCGCTTTGCGAGGATACCTGATTGACAAAAAACGAATGGAAAACGGAAGTTTTTTGGATAATGATTATTTTGAGCGCTTATTGGAAGAAATCCGCGAAATTCGTCTTTCTGAACGCTGCTTTTATCAAAAAATTATGGATATTTACTCAACGACAATGGATTACAATCTGCAATCTCCGATAACTAAAGAATTTTTTGCGAAAGTTCAAAATAAAATGCATTTTGCCATTCATGGATAGACTGCCACGCAAACTTTGTTAGCTTGCGATGACAGGCAAGACCAAAAGAAAGATTGCCACAGCCCTTTGGGCTTCGCAATGACAAAAAACATGGATTCCCGTTTTCACGGGAAGACCAACGCGCCTGCAGGAGTTTATCCTCAAATATCTTAACTTTGTTGTTTTTGGCAGTACGTAATTGACGACCAATATCATAAATACCGTGTCATACCCGAATGTCTTTAATCGTGTATCCATGTTTTAAAAAGTCTTAAAGTGATACCGGGCATCCAAGTTGTCGTAAGATGTTAAGTTAACATGGATTTCTGCAGGAGTTTATCCTCAAATGATTCCTTTATCGGGGGTGGGAATGACATCTTATTTTGCTCTCATTGCGAGTCCTAGAAGGACGAAGCAATCTATGTCGTTAAGAACATATCACCACGCAAACTCTCGCAGCCTTTGGTAGTGTGCAATGACGGACAGAACTGTCTTCGACATTGTACAAATTGTACAATTTGACAATTTGTTTTTACCATTTTAGCTAAGAATAATAAAATCTTATTTGATATAACAAATTAAAGATTGTATAATAATAAACAGTAAACCAATTCAGTTGTGTTTCACGTGAAACATTATAAAGAACGCCATAGAATGGAGTTTTAAATGAGTAAGGTAATAGCAATTGCCAATCAAAAAGGTGGTGTAGGGAAAACTACAACTGCAATTAATTTAGCGGCAAGCTTAGCGCATTTGGGACAAGAATGTTTGTTGATTGATATGGATCCACAAGGTAATACAACAAGTGGACTTGGTATTAATAAAAATAATCTTGAGAAAAATATATATAATGTTTTAATAGACGAAATTGCTTTAGAAGATATATTGCAAGGTACTGCTATGGATTGGCTTGATATTGCTCCTGCAACTATTGATTTAAGTGGTGCAGAAATAGATTTGGTTAATATACCTGATAGAGAAAAAAAGTTAAAGTTTGCGTTAGAAAGGTTCCAAAAAGTATATAAATACATTATTATAGATTGTCCTCCATCACTTGGATTGCTTACAATAAACTCTTTGATTGCAGCAGATACTGTTTTAATTCCTATGCAGTGTGAGTTTTTTGCGTTGGAAGGTTTAGGACAGCTTTCAAAAACAATTTTTGCTTTAATGCAGAGCTATAATTTAGATTTAGAAGGTGTTTTATTTACCATGTTTGATTCGCGAACTAATATTGCAGGTCAAGTAGTAGAAGAAGTAAAAAAATTTTTTAAAGAAAAAGTTTATGAAACAAAAATACCGAGAACAATAAAATTTGCTGAAGCTCCAAGCTTTGGGAAACCTGTTTTAATATATGATCCTTCGGGTAAAGGTACTCAAGCTTATGTAGATCTTGCTAAAGAGTTTCTTACAAAGCAAATGTAAAATATAATAAGTTGAAAAAACAATATTTTAGGTGTTTTGTATTTGGGTAAACAAAAAATAAGTCAATAGTGACTATTAGTATGAACACATAGCAAGAAAAAATATAAGAGAAAAAAAGAACGCCACATTTTTTGTTTGTCAATTGTGAAAAAATTACAAATTTTTGTGATTTTTTGTAGGAATGTTGTCGTTTTTGAGACAAAAAACTCGCAACAACAGAAAAATGGTTTCATGCGTTTGTTGTAGTATGAACAAATTTTAAATCGCTTAAAAACAATTATGATTTTTTTGAAAATTGTAAATATGATAAATGTGGAGAAATAAATATGCAAAAAAAGGCATTAGGAAGAGGATTAGAATCATTAATATCATCGCTTGTTGTAAATAAGGTAGAAGCAGGTGAAACTGTAGTAACAATACCATTGAATAAAATTAAACCTAATAGATTCCAGCCGAGAAATAAATTTGATGAAGAAAAACTTCAAGAACTTGCAGACTCAATAAAAAAATATGGACTTGCGCAACCTATTTTGGTTGCTACATCTATAGTTCCGGGTGAATATGAGATTGTTGTAGGGGAGAGAAGATACAGGGCATCTAAACTTGCAGGAAGTAAAGATATAAAAGCTATAGTAAAACAATCTGTAGATGATGAACAGAAATTAGATTTAGCGTTGATTGAAAATCTTCAACGGGAAGATTTAGATCCTATCGAAGAAGCAAAAGCTTTTAAAAGACTTATAGAAGAATTTGGTCACACACACGAGCAAATATCAGAAGTTGTCGGCAAAGAAAGATCTGTAATAACAAATATATTAAGACTTTTGTCTTTACCGGAAGATATACAATTATTAATATCTGAAGGTAAACTTTCACTAGGACACGGCAGAATACTTGCAGGAATAGAAGATGAAAAACGCATAAGAGAAATTGTAGTCCAGATATTAAATGAGAAACTTTCAGTAAGAACGGTAGAAAAACTTGCCTCTGTGCTTAAATATGAAAAGAAGCCTGCCAAGGAAAAAAAGCAAGAAATAGAACTTATACATTTAAAAGAAGAAATTCAGAGAAAACTTGGGACAAAAGCAAATATTTCAGGAACAAGCAAGAAAGGCAAGATAGAAATTTATTATTATTCTTTAGAAGACTTAGAAAGAATAGTAAGCAGACTTAAATTTTAATTGTTGATAACATTAGTTAAATTTTTATTTGTAAAAATGATGTAAAAATATTCAATAAAAATAATTTACTAAAATATATTGAAAAATCAATTTAAAAGTTAAAATATACAATATTATGTTAAGTAGCAAAGCATATTAAGATTGCCTGTGGGTAACTTGTTGATAACTCTTTTAACGAATTTTATAGATTAAGTTGTTTTCTTAACTACTTTAGAAATACGAAGTATAATTGTAATTATTGCAGTTTTGGGATATCCTAATTATTGAAAGTTTTATACGAAAAGAATGTTTTGTGTGAATAAAATGAAAGATAAAATTATAATAAATGATGAATTTAAGCAGGCTTATGATTTAATAGATAAAAGTAGTCAGTGTATTTTTATTACCGGTAATGCCGGTACAGGGAAAACTACTTTTCTGCGTTATTACTTGATGTATGCGAAAAAAAAAACTGTTGTCCTTGCGCCAACAGGTGTTGCAGCTTTTAATTGTGGTGGTGCGACAATACACTCATTTTTTAATTTTAAACCTGATATAACTCTTTCAAAAATAAAAAAGAAGAAACTTTCCGAGAGCTCTATATATAAAAAAGTTGAAACAATTATTATTGACGAAGTGTCAATGTTGCGTTGTGACATTTTAGATTGTATAGATAAATTTTTACGGCTGAATAGGGGCAGACACCAAGAATTTTTTGGGGGCGTACAAATGGTTTTTATCGGCGATTTAAAACAGTTACCACCTATAGTAAAAAGAGAAGAGCAGTATATATTTAAATCTGTGTATAAATCTCCTTATTTTTTGAGTGCATATTCTCTAAAAGAATGTAAACTTTCTACAGTAGAGTTAAAAAAAATATATAGACAACAAGATAGTAATTTTGTTGCATTATTAAATGCGGTACGAAATGGAATGGCAAACGATAGAGAGCTTGCAGAACTTAACAAAAGAGTATCGGCAAAGATTTTAGATAAAAAGATGATGGTGTATCTTACGACGACAAACCAAAAAGCAATGTTTATAAACCATCAATATCTTGCAAAAATTAACCACGAAAACGTAATTTTCACAGCAGAGACAGAAAACATAGATGAAAATTCAAAAACTTTACCTACAGAATATGAACTTGTGATAAAAAAGGGCGCTCAAGTAATGATGTTAAACAATGATTCAAAAAATAGATGGGTTAATGGCAGTGTAGGTGTAGTTGAAGATATAAAAAGCGGTCATTATTGCGATAAAACAATACATGTAAGGTTTCCCAATGGGAAAGTTGAATATGTTGAACCATATAAATGGGAATTATTTAAATATAAATGGAACGAAAAACAAGAACAAATAGAAACAGAAAGTGCGGGTTTTTTTAAACAATATCCATTAAAACTTTCATGGGCAATTACAATACATAAAAGTCAAGGAAAAACTTTTGATAATGTTATTATTGATATGGAGTATGGTGCATTTGCTCCGGGACAATTATATGTAGCATTAAGTCGTTGTACATCTTTTGAGGGAATAACTCTTTCAAGACCGATCACTAAAAAAGATATTATTGCTTCTAATTACAATCAATAGTTGCAATAGATAATAGATCTATTGCGAATGCGAAACTAAAATTCAAAATTAAATAAATCTAAAATTTAGAGTCTGTTCTTTAATAAAGTGTCATTCCCCTCCCCGATAAAAGACATTTGAGGATAAACTCCCGCAGGAACCCCATCTTGTTCCTTGTTTGGCTGTGCAATAACAGCAAAATGCAGTGTCATCCCTGCCCCCAATTAAGACACTTGAGGATAAACTTCTGCAGGAATCCGCATTGATTTCGTTGTGTCATTTCTTTTGCCGTGCCATTCCCGTGAAAACGGGAATCCATGTTCTTTGTCATCATTTTCTAACTTGGATGTCCGCTTTCGCGAACATGACACAATACTTTTGTCTGTTATTGATACCCTTTGCTCTGTCATTCCCGCCCCGATAAAAGACCACTCGAGGGTAAACTCCAGCGGGAATCCATGTCAACTAACATCTTACAACAACTTGGATTCCTGGTGCTATTTTAAGACTTTTTAAAATATGAATACCCGTTTGAAGCTAAGCTTCCACGGGTAGGACACGGTATTTTTTGGCCATGTTTGGGTTTTAAGGGCGGAAGCAATCTATATCGTTAAGTCTCGTCGTTACTTGCCAAGCCCAAAGAGTTGTGGCAGTCTTTCCTTAACGACGCAAGGATTAGTAATGACGCCTCTTTTCAATATGAAAGCTATTTATGCCCGTTTTTATGCTTCTGTAAATAGGGCTGTTGATAAATATCTTTCACCCGTATCAGGTAATACTACAACTATTTTCTTCCATTCGTTTTCAGGACGTTTTGCAAGCTCTGTCGCTGCAGAAAGGATTGCTCCGGAAGAAATTCCAATAAACAGCCCTTCGATTTTTGCAACTTCTCTTCCTCTTTTAAAAGCATCATCACTTGATACTGTAATTATCTCATCATAAATTTTTGTATTTAATGTTTCAGGAACAAACCCTGCTCCTAATCCTTGAATTTTATGAGATCCGGGAATTCCCTTGGACAAAACAGGATAATCTGCGGGTTCTACAGCAACAATTTTTATGTTTGTTTTTTTTGATTTTAAATATTCCTCTGCGCCACTAATTGTTCCACAAGTGCCGATTCCTGAGACTAAAATGTCAATTTACCACTTAGTGTCTTCCCATATTTCAGGCCCAGTTGTGGCTTTATGTATTGCAGGGTTTGCAGGATTTACAAATTGCCCAGGGATGAAGGAATTTGGAATTTCTTTTGCAAGTTCTTCAGCTTTTGCAATGGCACCCTTCATACCTTTTGTGCCTTCAGTGAGAACAAGTTCTGCACCATAAGCTTTTAAAAGATTTCTGCGTTCAATATTCATGGTTTCAGGCATTTTAAGAATAATTCTATACCCGCGCGAAGCTGCAACGGACGCAAGTCCTATTCCGGTATTTCCACTTGTAGGTTCAATTTAAAAGGGTTTCATTAATTCTTGTAAATAGTGGAATCCATTTTGTCGTTGCCCTTTCTTACTTTGGTTAACTTGAATACCCGATTTCTCGGGTGTGACAAGGAAACAGTGCAAACTTTGTTACCTTCTGTAGTGTATGTTGAGAATTGACAAATTTTTACTGAGAAAATTTGCAGTGTCGATAAAAAAATTTATTAGGACCTTCATGCGTTTGTCGTGTCCGATATGATGTGTCTTCTTTCCTGTAAAATCTCAAAGAGATATTGAACTAAAAAGATATATAGAGAATATAAGCACTTTTGTAATTTGGTCAAAAATGATTGTTTTTCTATAAATTTTGGAAAATAGTATAGAAATCGTCTTAAATCCTTTTTATCTTTTTTAAAATCCTAAAAGTCCAATATGTTATGAACGACTACATTTACTTTACTTTCTTTTTTAAAAATGTTATAATAATTACTAGTAGAGTAGTTATAATAATTTAAAAATTGAAGGTATTAATGAGTATGAAAAGATTTTTTATTGTCTTATTATCAGTATCGTTTGCAAGTTCTTATCTTTATGCAGAAAAAATTAATAGAGAAATAGTCAAAATGCAGACTTTAAAAAACAATCCACTTATTACCATTGCAAAGCTGAAGTTAGATAATGCACAACAGGAATATAACGATTCTCTAAGTGTATTTTTCCCAACAATAGCTTTTAAGGGACAAACTGGGCAGAGCGAACAGTATTCTTCAAACCGAGGGAGCGATGGTAAAATATATTCTTTTCGGACAGATACGAGATTCTCTTTTTGTGAATTGACTGCTTCTCTTCAAGTTTTTTCAGGATTTGTTACAAGTAACAATCTAAAATCTAAAGTTGCTAAGATTAAATTTGCACAGGCAGAGTATGATAAAATTGTTTCAAGTGTGGTTTATACGTCTGATTTAGCGTATATAAATCTTATGTGGGCGTATGAACGTGTTGAGTTATTAAAAGAGATAAAAGAAAGAAGAGTAGAAAATAAAGATATAGTAAAGCTTCAATATAATTCTGGCAAAGCTGATATGGCTTCATTAAAGATAGTGGAAGCTGATGTTGCAGTAGTTGAGTGTAATTTAAAGCAAGCGCAAAGACGTATAAAAGTAGCTTCTATGTTTTTACTGAACGCCATAGGAAGGAATGATGATGCAACGATTTTGGAAGTAGACGAAAAACTTGTTTCATTTGAAGAATTAATACAAAAACCTGATTATAACAATCTTATAACCACGATCCCAGAATTTTTACAAAAGCAATATCAATTTGATATCTATAAAGCTGAAATGTCAAAAACCAAAGGAGAATATTTGTTACCAAAACTTGACCTTTTCGGAACGATTTCCCCCTATAATAAAAAATCGATTTCAGGGGAGACTATAAGCACTTCAGACAAGCAAGTATTCTTACAGCTTTCTTATTCTTTTTTTACTGGTGGTAAAATACGTGCAGCGATAAAAATGGCTTTAAACAATATAGCAATTGCTTCCGAAGAATTAAAAAAAGAAGTCAATTCTCTAAAAACACAAGCAGTACAACATTATACCAACATTATTGATAGTTATGAGCTTACCAAAGCAAATATACAATCTTTAAATGCTTTAAAACTTCAAGCGGAAATGGCGTCAATACAATATATAAATGGACTTATAAACTATAGTGATTGGTATCGAATAGGAAACGATTATATAAACTTGCAAATAAAAAATCTCGATGATAAAAAAAATCTTGCTGAATTTAAGGCAAAGTGGCTTAATTTTATGGGAAAAGGGTTTTAAAAACAAATTATCATGTATATAATAAAGCAAGAAAATAAGGATGATGAAAACAAATGAAAAAGGTATTTATTATTTTAGGAATTGTAATTATTATAGGTATTAGTGTGAAATCTATATTCAACCCGTCAAAACAAATTGTAGATAAAGAGGCAGTTCTTGAATCTAGAGATTTGCGGACAGAATTAAGAGAAACTGGCACCGTATGTCCAAGAAATAAGCTTGAAATTAAATCTTCATTTCCAACAGGAAGGATTGAACGAATTCTTGTAAATGAGGGTGATGAAATAAAAAAAGGACAAATTATTGTTTGGATGAGTTCTAACGAAAGAGCTACTATGATTGATGCTGCAAGGGTTGTAAGCGAACAAGAATACCAAAGATGGCAGAGTATATATAAACCGGCGCCTATTATTGCCCCTATGAATGGTTTTATTACTACAAAACATCGTGACGAGGGACAAACTGTAAATTCAACTGATCCAATTTTGGTTATGGCTGATGATTTAATAATTAGATCGTATGTAGATGAAACAAATTTAAAGTATATTAAAGTTGGTAGAGAAGTATCAATGTACTTAGATGCATATCCCGATGAAAAATTTACAGGTATTGTCGAACATATATCTTATGATTCTTATATTTCAAATAATGTTACTAATTATATTATATCTATAAAGTCTATAAGACCACCTAAAGAATTTAGGGCAGGAATGACTGTAACTATAACAATAACATTAGAATCTAAAAAAGGTGTACTATCACTACCAAGCGAGTTTATTACTGACAAAGGACAAACAAAAACAGTAACCGTAAAAACAGGAAAAGTTAAAAATAGACAAACATTTGAAACAAGGGATGTAAAAACAGGTATAAATGATGGCAAATTTGCAGAAATTTTGTCAGGATTAAATCCTGGTGAACTTGTTGTTGTTTTTAAAACAGAAACAAAAAAGAAGAAAGAAGAAAAATAATTTAAGAATAAAAATGAAAGTAATAGAACTCAAAAATCTCAAAAAAACATATCATTTAGAAAAATTGGATGTTCCGGTATTGCATGGCATAAATTTAGAAATTATGCAAGGCGAATTTGTTGCCATTATGGGACATTCTGGAAGTGGTAAATCCACACTTTTAAATATATTAGGATTGCTTGATAAACCGTCTGAAGGTTCTTATAAACTTGCAGGTATAGAAGTTTCAAAATATTCTGATGACGAACTTGCCTCATTGAGAAACCATTTTTTAGGATTTGTTTTTCAACAGTTTAATCTTTTGCCAAAACTTACAATTTTAGAAAACGTTGCTCTTCCCGTAATTTATGCAAATTCAAAAGACGAAAATTTATATGAAGATCCGGAAAAGCTACTTAATATGGTTGGTTTGTCCACACGTATAAAACATCATCCTAACGAAATTTCAGGCGGGCAGCAGCAGCGAGTTGCCATTGCAAGAGCTCTTACAAACAAACCTCTAATAATTTTTGCAGATGAACCCACAGGTAATTTAGATACAAAATCTTCAAATGAAATCATAAAAATACTTAAAGATTTAAACGATGCTGGAATAACAATAGTAATGGTTACTCACGAAGTAGAACTTACCGCTCATGCAAAAAGAATTATAAAAATACAAGATGGACTTATCTTGTCTGATGAAAAAACTGTAGAAGAAATTAATACAAACACAAATAAAAATGTTAAAACATCAGGACATAAAAATTTTTCACTATTAAGAATTAAAGATTATTTTGTTGAAGCTTTTAGATCTCTTATTGGGAACAAAATGCGTTCTATATTATCAATTTTAGGTGTTATGATTGGTGTTGCAAGTTTGATTGCAATGCTTGCTATAGGAACAGGAGCAAAAAAATATATAGAAAAACAGTTTTCAGATATCGGAGTAAATCTTTTAATTGTATATCCAGAAGCTTCTCATAAGGGAACTTCATCTGATAAAAGTATGCATATGAAATTAAGAATTGAAGATATTGATGATATTAAAGAGAATATTTCAGGTTTGCAGGCAGTTTCCGGTGATGTAACAGGAAGTGTGCAAGTTGTTGCAAATGGACATAATTGCGGTACAACCATGGAGGGAAGCTCAGCATCTTATGCAGAAATAAGGAATTCTTATCCGTCTAGTGGTCGATTTTTTACAGAAGATGAAAACAAAAAAAGAGAAAAAGTTGTGTTGCTTGGAAAAACTGTAGTAAAAGAGATTTTTGGAAATGAAGATTTTAATCCTATAGGCGAATATATAAAAATTAATAGAATAGATTTTCAGGTCATAGGAGTTTTGCCCTCTAAGAACAAAGAAGAAGATAATAAAGTTATCATTCCTTTAAATACTGCTATGTACAGAATGATTGGTACTAAAAGCATACATTGGATGTATGTGCAGGTAAAAGATGGTATAAATATGAAAGATGTTTCTGACGCTATAACAAAAAGACTTTTGTTTACACACAGGATGCCAGCTTCTGAAAAAGATGTCGTTGGTATAACGAATATGGCAGAAATTCAAGAAAAATATGTTGCTTCTACACGTATATTTTCGCTTCTTTTAGGATCTATCGCTTTTATAAGTTTGCTTGTTGGTGGAATAGGGATAATGAATATTATGTTTGTTTCCGTTTCTGAAAGGACAAAAGAAATAGGTTTAAGGAAAGCTATAGGTGCAAATAATAAAGATATTTTATTTCAATTTATTATTGAATCTATTGTTATATGTTGTACTGGTGGCATTATAGGAATATTATTTGGGACAGGTGCAGCAATTTTAGTAAGTAAAGTGAGTAGTATGTTGAACACGTATATATCTATTTTTTCTATAGTGCTCGCTTTTTGTTTCTCATGTTTAATCGGTTTATTTTTTGGTATATTACCTGCAAGAAAAGCTTCTCTCTTAAATCCAATAGATGCGCTAAGACGTGATTAACAATTTTTATATCTTTTATCTCTCATAGTTCCAAGAGGGTTTGTTATGACGCAATTTTCGTGGCGGTTTATTGTTAATTGTACATTACCGAAAGGAGCAAGTAGGTAATAATATCGTGCGCGCAAAGCAAACGTGGCAACCTTTTCTTTTGGTCTTGTCTGGTCCATGGAGATTGTGTAGCAATAGTAGTAGTAGTCTTTTCTTTACTAACTTCATAATATCATAGCTCTTCTAACTTTGCAATTAGTGACGACAAGATTTAATGACACAGATTACTTTATCAAGATTTTATCTCTCCTCGTAATGACATCAACTACAGCTTCACGGCTTTGTCACAGCCTTTTTCAACTGCTAACTACATGTAAAATCTCAAAGAGATATTGAACTAAAAAGATATATAGATTTTTAGTTAAAAAAGGATATAAGCACTTTTGTAATTTGGTCAAAAATGATTGTTTTTGCTATAAATTTTGGAAAATAGTATAGAAATCGTCTTAAATTCTTTTTATCTTTTTTAAAATCCTAAAATCCCAATTTGTTGTGAGATATAACACACTACATTGCTATAATCCAAAATTTTTAGTAGAATCTCATATCATGAACAAACAATCATCAAATATAAGAGCAGAATTTTTAAAATTTTTTAAGAACAATGGCTGTACTATTGTTCCTTCAGACTCACTTATACCTACAGGGGATAAAACATTACTTTTCACTTCTGCCGGGATGGTGCAATTTAAACAGCATTTTCTTGGTCAAAGTAAAGATTCTTTTACAAGAGCGACAAGTTGTCAAAAATGTTTTAGAACATCTGACATTGATCAGGTAGGTATAACCACAAGACATCTTACGTTTTTTGAAATGCTTGGAAATTTTTCTTTCGGTGATTACTTTAAAAAAGAAGCTATTGCATGGGCATGGGAATTTTTAACAAAAAATATGTCGTTGCCTAAAGATAAACTATATATAACTGTTTATAAAGATGACGATGAGTCAGTTGAAATTTGGAGTAAAATTATACCATCAAATAAAATTATAAGAATGGGCAATGAAACGAATTTTTGGAATATGGGTAATACAGGTCCATGTGGTCCATGTTCAGAAATTTTAATAGATTTAGGTCCTGATATGAGCTGTGGTAAACCCACATGCGGTCCAGACTGTAATTGCGACAGATATCTTGAAATATGGAATCTTGTTTTTACGCAATTTGATAGACAGGCTAATGATTCGCTTAAAAATCTTCCAAGAAAAAATATTGATACAGGGATGGGTCTTGAAAGACTTGTAGCGGCAGTAAATGATAAAAAGAATGTTTTTGATACTGATTTATTTATGCCCATAATAGAAAATGCTGCAGAGATTTTAAAGATAAAAAATGAAAGTAAAAATATACCTAAGCTTAGAATGATTGCAGATCATTCAAGAGCAGTGACTTTTTTAATTTCAGACGGGATACTGCCGTCAAATGAAGGAAGAGGATACGTTTTAAGAAGGATCTTAAGAAGAGCTTTAAGACAAGGTAAACTTTACGGATACAATAAACCATTTATAAATGAGCTTGCTTCAACTGTATTTAAAATTATGGAGTCTGCTTATCCTGAACTTTCATCAAAGTTAAGTAATATACAATCTATTATCAAAATAGAAGAAGAAAAGTTTTTAGAAACGCTTGAATCAGGTTCTGAAATGCTTTTTAATATTGTCAGTTCTTATAAATCTAAAGGCGTAAATATTATTGATGGTAAAGATATCTTTAAGCTTTATGATACTTATGGATTCCCTCACGATCTAACAAGAGAAATTGCCCTAGAAAATGGATTGGCAATAGATGAAACTGGGTTTAAAGCCGAACAAAAAAAAGCTCAGGAAAAATCACGTGCTGCGTGGGGAGGTTCAGGTGAAAAAGATTTAACTTTTTATTCGATACTTCATAAAAAAACTGGTGATACTATATTTACCGGATATGACAATTATGTAAGTGAGAGTAAAGTTTTAGCTTTGGCAAAAGACAGTAAAGAAGTTAATGAATTAAAAACTGGCGATTATGGTGAAATTGTACTTTCGCAATCTTGTCTTTATGCACAGTCTGGCGGACAAAGTGCCGATAAAGGGAAAATAATAAATAGTTCTTTTGAAAGTATTGTTGAAGATGTTTTTAAACCAATAGGAAACTTATTTGTGCATAAAATAAAAGTTTTAAAAGGGCAAATAAAAATTAATAATGAGGTATCAACAATAGTTGATATTGAACGAAGAAAACAAATTGCAAGACATCATACAGCTACACATTTACTTCATAAAGCTTTGCGAGAAGTTTTCGGTGAACATATAACTCAGGCAGGATCTTTAGTAACAAACGATTACCTTCGTTTTGATTTTACACATTTTTCCTCAATTAAAAAAGAAGATTTAATTAAAATAGAAAAAAAAGTCAATTCGGTTATAAGGGCGAACTCGGATGTATGTATTGAAACTATGGAAATAGCTCAAGCACGAAATGCAGGGGCAATGGCATTGTTTGGAGAGAAGTACGGTAATTTGGTAAGAACTGTTTCTATAAAAAATGAAAACAAAGATAGTCATTATTCAATGGAATTGTGTGGTGGAACGCATGTTAATAGAACTGGTGATATATGTATTTTTAAAATTGTATCAGAATCGTCTGTTGCCGCAGGCGTAAGACGTATAGAAGCGGTTGTGGGAGATGCTGCAGAAAATTATATTTTAGATGAAGAAACCACAATCAGCAAAACAGCGCAAATTTTAAATGCTTCAAAAGAAGAACTTGTAGATAAAGCGCAAAGGTATGTTGTCGATTGTAAAAAACTTGAAAATGAAATTAACTCATTAAGAAACAGTTTAATATCAAATGAAATAGATTCTTATGTTAAAGAAGTTAAAGAAATTAATGGAATAAGGTTTCTGTCAATTTTGATAAACAATGCAGATGTAAAAACGTTGAGAGATACATCTGATCAACTAAAAGAAAAATTAAAATCTGTCGTGTTGTTAATTACTTCAAAAAGTGAAAATAAAGTATCTTTTATAGTATCTACTACAGCAGATTATGTGCAAAAAGGGATTAATGCAGACAAAATTGCAAAAGCTTTTGCTAAAGCTATAAACGGTTCAGGTGGTGGGAAACCAGATTTTGCACAAGGCGGTTCAAAAGATTTATCAACTCTAAATGAATCCGTAACAAACGCGCAAAAATACATAATATAAAATTCCCCATCCTAACGCTTTCGTCTTATTAATAATATGAACAGACTAGTAAAAATTTCAGAAAAGACCGCTTAAATATATCTATTTTACAGGATGTATTAATAAGAAAAAGAAAAAATGATTGTAAATATCTTTTCAAATTTTATCAATTCTGATTTACGAACTTTTCTTGCAGCAAGTGTTTATATTTCTTTGTCTGTTGGAACTACAATTCACATATTGCTACATAAAGACGATGTCAAAAGTTCAATAGGTTGGATAGCTCTTGTTTTTTTATCTCCTTTTATTGGTACTGTGTTGTATATATTTTTAGGTATTAACAGAGTAAAAAGAAAAGGAGCGCGTTTAAGAAAAAAGAGTATCCTATCAGGAAAATATTCTTATAAAATAATGGGAAATATTTTTAGAGATATTCCTGTAAACTACAAACAGTTTATAACTTTTGGATATAATGTGTACCCACAGCACTTTGTCTTTGGAAATTCTATAAAACCTCTGCAAAATGGTGTTGAAGCTTATCCTGAAATGATAAAAGCCATACGGAATGCAAAAAAAGAAGTTTTAATTTCAAGCTATATTTTTGATTGTGATAATGAAACGGATAAATTTTTAGAAGCTTTCAAAACAGCAATTAACAATGGTGTGGCAGTAAAGGTTTTAGTTGACGGTATAGGTACTTTAAAGTTTTTTCATCGTTCGATAGAAAAAAAACTTGCCAAAATTAAGGGTTTAGAATACGGTGTATTTCTGCCTCCTCATATTCCTGTGGCAATGCCTTTTGTAAATTTAAGAAATCATAGAAAAATTATGATCATTGATGGTGAAACAGCTTTTTCTGGGGGAATGAATCTTTCAAAGAAAAATGTTTTGATTGATGATTTGGAAAATGGTGTTTTAGATATTACTTTTAAGATTAAAGGACCTGTTATTGATCAAATGTCAGAAGTGTTTGAATACGATTGGGAATTTGCTACTGGTAAAAAATTTCGGTCTTTATTTAAAGATTTAACTATTATTGAAACAAATACAATTCCTGCAAGGATAATTCCAGACGGACCTGACAATAAAAATGGGATAATAGAACTTATTGTTCATGGAGCAATAAATATGGCAGAAAAAAAAATCCTTATAACAACACCTTATTTTTTACCTGAAAATAACATTTTAATAGCACTTAAAATGGCTGCTATGAAAGGGGTTGATGTTGAAGTGATAGTTCCAGATAAAGGTGATCACACTTTTATAAATTGGGCTATTGAGCCTAATTTTTTGCGTTTAGTAGAAAGTGGTGTGAAAATTTATCGCACGCCACGTCCTTTTGATCATAGTAAAATTTTTATAGTTGATGACGAATGGATTTTTATAGGTTCGGCAAATTGGGACATAAGGAGCTTTAAGCTTCATTTTGAGTCCAATGTAGAAATATTCAGTAAAAATTTAGCAAAAGAACTTACTGATATTGTAGAAATAAAAAAGAAGATAGCAAAGCTTACTACAATACAGGAATGTAAGAACCTGCCATTTCTAAAACGTATAAGAAATAATGCTTATCGCCTCTTAACTCCGTACGGTTAAATTGACATATTACTTTTAGAGTGTCGAGCTGAAAAATGATTATTTCGTATACAACCAAAAAATCTAACTGGAAAGATTGATTTACTGGTATTACACGACAAACGCATTTTCACAGGTATGATACAGTCATAGATTCTAGCTGTCATTTCATTTACGCACTGCCAAAGGTAGTGAGGGTAGAGACAAAGTCTCGACGAAGCAATCTGTGTTGTTAAGAACATATCGCCACGCCTACTTCGTAGGTTCGCGATGACCGGACAAGGACAAAAGAAAAGATTGTCACAACTCTTTGAGATTTGCAATTATAGAAAATTGTATTGGTATTATCGGTTCGCAATGAGAACGAAGATTTGCTTTAAAACAGTTTATTAAGGTAAAATAAATAGTGGATGCAAATCTTTTTGTCGTCGTTTATTTATATCTAAATATTATGATGTTTTCGTAGTAATGCTTGAAAGAAAGTATTGCTTAGATTTTTGAAGAAGATTTGGTTATTTTAATTATGAACAAAAGGAGTATAACACGTTACCTTGTGTTTTGTATTTGATAAATAAATGGATGATATAAAAAAATTTAAATATACAGATATTTTAGGTTGGTCTGTATCAAGATATGATAGATTTTCAAACTGTAAGAGACAATATTTTTATGATTATTACGCTAAGTTTGACAAAGAGGTACCGCTTGAGAAAATACAGTTCCTTAAAACTTTAACTTCCAAAGCTTTGGAAACTGGAAATATTGTACATGATATTATAAGAGATATGCTTAGAAGGTATCAAATAAGTACGAAACCAATAAATAAAGATAAATTTTTAAAATATTCTTTTGATATAACGGAAAAGTACTGCAGTTCAAAAACTTTTTTTGAACATTATTATAACGGTGAAATTATTTTATCATCTGAAATTTATACAAAAGTCAAAAGCATATTAGAAAATTTTCTTAATAGTTCAAGATTTAAATGGATTGAAAAAAATGCAATATCTAAAAGTTCTGAATGGATTATAGAACCTGGAGGTTTTGGGGAAATAAGAATTAATGACTACAAAACTTTTTGCAAAGTTGATTTTTTACTTCCAATCGGAGATAAAATATATATTATGGATTGGAAGACAGGAAAAGCCGATGAAAAAAAACATTCAAAACAGCTTACCGGGTATTCGCTTTGGGCAAATTATCATTTCAGCAAAAAAGCTGGCGATATAATTCCGATGGTAGTTTATCTTTATCCGCAGTATATTGAAAAAAGCATTAAAATCGATGACTATTTGATTGGAGAATTTGCAAATACCGTGGTAGAGGAAACAAAAGATATGTATGGATATCTTCTCAATGTAGAAAAAAATATTCCTAAAGATAAAAAAGAGTTCTTTTTAACGAGTAATACGTTTTTCTGTAAGTATTGCAATTACAGAGAAATTTGTTCGGGCAGCAAGCTATAAAATATAAAAATAGTTGTTTGTTATGTGTTGCGGGTATAATGGTTAAAAAATTGCTAATTTTTGAATTCCTGTAAGTTTATCTTCAAGTTTACCCTTAAATGTCTTAGTTTTCTGCTTTCAGTAGTGTAGAGTTGGAAATTGTTGTTATTGTGAACGACTCTAAGTAAGCTATCCTGAAATAAAGAGGTTGTAATGGACTTTTTATCTTGCAGTTATAATTACATAATCTTTTTTTCTGGATGGGCGTATTTGCTTTTTGCTTTGGTATGCTTTATTGTACAAATGTCAAAATCAAGACAGTTGTCTTATTTTTGGTTGATTTTTTTCGGCATTTGTTTTTCTATAGAAAATTTTATTGATGCGTTTTCATTTGGAGTTGTTCCTTATGGCAGTAATTTGTTTGTTTTTTCAAACATATTTTTGTATTTGGGATATGTTTTTTTCTTTTTAAGCATAGAAAATACTTGTAGAAAAATATTCAAAAACGTTTATATAAAATATTTAATAATTCCCTGTATGGTCATTCCTATAATTGGGGGAATATGTTTTAGTGTCTATGTTTTTAAAAGACTTTTATTTGTATTCTTATTCCTTCCATCATTGCTTATTTTACTTATTTCAATGTATAAATATTACAAGAACTGTTTATACGAAAAGAAGAAAGTTTTAGTAATATTTATTGCTGTTATACCTTATGTTATCGCCTCTTGTTTTTTTGAAATTTTAAAATATTGTGGTAATTTTAATACAAAATTGGTAGCCCGCTCAATAACGCGTTTTATAATTACTTTACTAGTTACAATTATAGCAAACCTCATTTTTAAATATTTTAAACGTCTTAGCGAAAATACTATAAAAATTTATGATTATATTCCTTCTTACTGGAGGCATATACCATTACTCACAATTTTTATCTCAATATTTGCGATATGTTTCTTTATATCAAATTTTCTTGAGACTAATGCGATTAACAAAATAATAAAAAATGCGGATATAATAGTTTCAGATACAGCAGAAAACGTATCTTCTCATCTTAAAACGAGTGACCAGATAAGTGCTTGTCTGTCAAACCTTCTTTCCTTACAAGAGACGCTTACACATCCCTTAATGTCAAATATAGATGTTTTAAATAACAAAATTAACAATTATAAACGTACTTTTGGAGTTTTACTTATTTTTGTTTTAGATAATAAAGGGAAAATAGTTTCCAATTCAAGTTATTTGGAAAACGGAAGTGTAAATAAAATTTACCTTGAGAATGAATCTTTTTTTAAGCAATTTGAGTTAGAAAAAAAGAATAAGACTTTCTCAGAAAAGATGTTTATTGAGGGAAAGGGTTATTATTCTTCAAGTATTATTAATAGCAAAATATACGGAAAGTTAGGAATTGTGGTAGTTAAAGAGGATATAAGTAAATTAGAAAATAAATTAAGAGATTTTGAAAATATGTTTATCATAGACAAAGATGGAAAAATTTTTATCTCTAGCAAGAAAAAGATTCAATTTACAAATTTGTATCAATATTTCAGAGAAATTGATAATAAAACATATTTCTCATTATCTGAAATAAAAAAGGAAAATGTTATCGAGATAAAAAATGAAAGATTTTATGTTACAAAAGAATTTATAAATTCTGAAATGTGGTCTATTGTATATTTAAAATCTTTTATAGATATAAATGAATCTAAAGCACTGGGATATATTGTTACGAGTGCGTTGATTATAATTCTTATTCTTGTGGTTTGGTCTATAAATCAAGCAAACAAGATCCTCGCGTTAGCTTTGCAGCATAAGGCAATTTTAGATTCGGCAAAATCAATTATTATAATTTCAACTAATTCGCAGGGGGATATAATACTTTATGGTCAAGGGATGCAAGATATAACAGGTTACAAAATTGAAGAATTTTCACAAAAAGGATATTTTGGAAAAATATTTTTTGACAAAAAGAAAAAACCTATTAATTTCAACAAAGTAGTTAGTTCTTTTACTTCTTCAAGTTTAGAGTGGTTTTGTCGCAGAAAAGACGGAAAATATATACTTATTCTTATGTATATTGTACCACAGTTTTCTATGGATGGAAAACTTATAGGTTATATTTTTTCTGGAGTAGATATTTCTAAAACCAAAAGAGTTGAAGATGCTCTAGAACAGCAGCTGAAATTCTTACAGATTCTTATAGATAACATTCCTGTATCTGTTTATTATAAAGATGCTGATATGCATTTAATAGGTTGTAACAAAGTTTTTGAAAATTTGTTGGAACACTCAAGAAACGATATGATGGGGATGACTTCTGAAGATATATACTATGATAAAAATATTGGTTCTATGGATTTGAAAACAGATATGCAGATATTAAAAGGTATTTCTTCAATGTCTTACGAAGTAGTATTAAATTCAAAAAAAATAGGTTCAAGGAATATTGTATTTTATAAGACTGCTTTTAAGACCCATAGTGGTAAATTTAGAGGTGTAATTGGTGTTCTCATAGATGTTACAAAAGAACGTAAGATGCGTACTGAAAGAGATAAACTTCAGGTTAATTTGATACAACAAAATAAACTTGCATCGCTTGGAGAACTTGCCGGAAGTATTGCTCACGAACTGAACAATCCCTTAACTATCATTTTAGGCTTTACGCAAGTTTTAATGAAAGATAAAAATCTTAGTAGCGATGCTGCAAAAAGTATTAAGAATATATACGATGCTGCGCAAAGAAGTCAAAGTATAATTAAAAATATGCTTGAATTTGCGAGAACAGATTCTTTAAGAGTACAAAAAACAAATTTAAATAATATTGTTAAAGCAACTTTACTTATAATTGAAAAAGATTTTTATAAAGCAAATATAGAAATTATCAAAAATCTTACAGATAGCTCTGCTCTTGTTTCTGTAAATCCTATGCAAATACAACAAGTGTTTTTGAATATTATGTTGAATGCTAAAGATGCAATGCCTGAAGGTGGTAAGATAATTATTACTACAATTGTAGAAGAAAATAAGTATATATTAAGTATTTCAGATACAGGGACAGGTATTGAGAAAGGAAATCTTTCCAAAATTTTTGATCCATTTTTTACTACCAAAGAAATTGGTAAAGGGACAGGACTTGGTTTGTCAATATGTTATGGTATAGTAAAAGGTTTTAACGGTGAAATTTCAGTTGAAAGTACTGTTGGTAAAGGAACTATTTTCTATGTAACGTTTTCTGTGGCAGAGTAGGGTACAATAACGTATAATAGGAGCATTATGTATATAATAATTTTGGTTTTATCGTTTTTGCTTGGAGTTACAACAGGTGTTTGTTTTGTTATGGTTAAATATATCTCTGTGTCGAAAGATAATGCGGCAAAAAAGCAAAAAATAAACGATTTGATTGAAAGTATTGAAAAACAAACTCAGCTTAATGGTAATTTAAAAATCGAATTTGAAAATATTGCATCAAAAGTATTGGAAGAAAAAAACGCAAAAATTGTAGATTTTAATAAAAACTCTTTAGAAAATGTAGTAGCGCCTTTTAAAATGAAAATTGATGAATTTAAAAATAAAGTTGAAACTCTTCAGATTTATGAAGCCGAAAAAATGTCTGGACTGCAAAAAGAATTAGAAAAGTTGATAAATCTTAATAAACAGGTAAGCGAAGATGCAAATAGTCTTGCAGATGCTTTGAAAGGGGAAAATAAGCTCCAGGGAATATGGGGCGAATTAAGTATTGAGAGAATTTTTGAATATGTTGGAATGATTGAAGGCGTAAATTATGTATCGCAGAAACAATTTAAAGATGACAACGAAAAGAAAATACCTGACTATATAGTCAATTTGCCCGATGAAAAACATATTGTAATAGATGCAAAAACTTCACTTAGTGCTTATGAAAAATATTATAACTCGCAAAATGCATCTGATAAAAAAACTTATTTAAAGGAACATTCTGCAAGTGTAAAAAGACATATTGATGAACTTGCACAAAAGGATTATATTAACTTATCTGAGCTTAATCAGCCAGAATATGTTTTGATGTTTATTCCCATAGAAGGAGCAATTTCTCTTGCGCTTGCGGATAGACCGGATCTTGTTGCGCATGCATTTAAAAGAAATATAGTAATTGTTACGCCGTCAACTCTTTTAGCTACGTTAAAAACAGTTGAATATATATGGCGGCAAGAAAATCAAAAGAAAAATGTGCTTGAGATAGCTAAACAGGGAGGCAATCTTTATGATAAATTTGTAACGTTTGTCCAAATTTTAATAGAGGTTGAAAAGAAAATATCTGAAGCAAAAAATAAGACACAGGATGCTATAAAAAGACTTTCTTCATCTGATAAAAAAGGCGATAGTCTTATAGATAGGGCACAAAGATTAAAAGAGCTAGGTTCTTCCACAAAAAAGAACTTGCCGGAAGAAATTCTAAAACCGGTAAAATAGAAAAACATTTTATAACGCGTGCTAGAAAACCCCAGTCTTTCAAGGCTAGATATAACAGGCTGTCCTACTAGAAAACTCTAATCTTTCAAGGTGGAGATGAATGGCACGCCGCATTTGCAAAGGGATTGCTCTGGTTTTAGTGAAAATCATAAAAAACTGCATGTCTTCTACGGGCATCAGTCCGTAGAAAAAACAGATTCAAAATTTTTTGACGGAGCGAAAAAATTAAAACAAGCGTAGCTTGCATTCTGATTTTAAGCTAAAAACATAAGTCTGTAGCGGTTCGACTTACTTTTATTTGGCAATGTGCAATGGAGAATATTAGAGTATCAGTGTTGTCAATTGCGAACTCAAAGTGTCTGTGGAAATAAAAAACTACAACATGGGGTCTTGCTGGAGCTTACCCTAGAATGTCCTTACCTGGGGTATGGATGACAGAGCAAAAGATACCAATAACGGACAAAAGTGTTGTGTCATGCTCGCGAAAGCGGGCATCCAAGTTAGAAAATGATGACAAAGAACATGGGTTCCCGTTTTCACGGGAATGACACAGGCAAGATGATGGCGAAAAACGTGGATTCCTGCGGGAATTTACCCTTAAATGCCTTAATGGGGGTAGGAATGATGCCGTATTTGGCTGTCATTGCGAGGAAGGACAAAGTCCTGACGAAGCAATCTATGTTGTTAAAAGAAAGATTGCCACGATTGCTTCGCAACCCTCGCTGCCTTCGGCAGTGCGCAATGATAGACAGGACTAAAAGAAAAGATTGCCATAGTCCTTCGGGCTTCGCAATGACGACCAAGACCAAAAAGAGCCGTGTCATACCCGAATGTCTTTTATCGGGCATTCATGTTTTAAAAAGTCTTAAAGTGTCGCTAAACATCCAAGTTAAAAAATGACAACAAAAAACATGGGTTCCCGTTTTCACGGGAATGACACGGCAAAAGAAATGACAAAACGAAATCAACGTGGATATCCATTGGATTTATCCTCAAAGGTTTTAATTGGGAGCGAGTATGACACAAAAGGAGTAATTTTTAGCAATAATCCCTTTTAAACTTAATTTATTGGAGAATAAATGACATTGTACAAAAACGAACTACAAAACAGAGCATTAGAGTTCCAAGCAGAACTTAAGAAAAAAAATATAAATGTTTCTTTTGATGATAATTCTTTTAGAGATTATCTTGTAAAACTTACTACTATTTTAAGCGGTACAATATTAATTTATTATAAACCTACAAAGAACACTTATTCTTTAAAAAAGCAATTAAATAATCCTAAAGAGGATAAGGTTATCGACTCAGTGTGGAACGTAATAAATAATTCTGAAATTTATTCTTCAAAAAGCGGTGTTTATGAAGTATTTGTTGACGGTTCGTATATTTCAGGCATTACCGGTTATGGAGCTGTTATTTATCTTGGAGATGAGGTAAAAGCTGAACTTTCAGGTACTATTTCAAATACAGAGTTTAGACAGTTTGGTGGAGAGCTTCAATCTGTTATTGAAACAATAAAGTGGTGCGAAAATAAAGGCGTAAAAAAAATAAGAATCAATTATGATTATTTAGGTATAGAAAATTTTGCAACTGGCAAATGGAAGGCGGGAAATATCCTTTCAAAAAAGTATGTAGATTTTGTTTTTAAAACAAAAGTAGAAATTGAGTGGCGACACATAAAAAGCCATACTGGTAACAGGAAAAACGATAAAGCTGACTACTTAGCCAAAAAAGCTGCAATGTACAATGATAAATAGTTATTAGTGTGAACAGACTCTAACTTAACTCCATTAGTTTACGATGACAACTTACACTTTTATACCTCCACTTATTACGATAATTAACATAAATCTTCACAAAAATAGTACAATACAAATACATAAATAAATGAAATTTTAAAAAATAGGTGTTTTTTATGTCAGCAGAATTTGTACATTTACATAATCATACGGAATATTCTCTTCTTGATGGAGCATGCAGACTTACAGATGATAAAGGAAAGCCCGGCGAATTATTTAATCTAATAGCTAAAGAATATAACATGACTGCTCTTGCTATTACCGATCATGGTAATATGTACGGCGCTATGGAATTTTACTGGGCTGCAAAACAAAGTGGTATAAAACCGATAATCGGTTGCGAAGTTTATGTTGCTTCTAAGTCGCGTTTTGATAAGAATATTGATAAAACTGCCGAAGATGGTGGTAATTACAATCATTTGACGTTACTTGCCAAAGATTTTACAGGGTATCAAAATCTTATGCGTATAGTAAGTATAGGTTTTACTGAAGGTTTTTACTATAAACCGCGTGTTGATAAAGAAGTTTTAAAAAAGTACAGTCAAGGACTAATTGCTCTTTCGGGTTGTCTTGCGGGCGAGGTTGCAGTAGCTTTAGTTAAAGGAAATATTAAAAAGGCGCAAAATGTTGCAATAGAATACCGCGATATTTTTGGTAAAGATAATTTTTATATAGAAATCATGGATAACGGTCTTGAAGATCAGCAGAAAATAATCCCAAATCTTATTGAATTGTCAAGGGAAACGGCAATACCGCTTGTAGCAACAAACGATTGCCATTTTTTAAAGAAAGAAGATTTTGAAATTCATGATATTCTACTTTGTATCGGTACGGGCAAGCTGTTAAACGATACTAAAAGATTGCGTTTTGGTTCTGATCTTTTTTATTACCGTAGTGCGGAAGATATGATAAAAACATTTTCTTATGTACCTGAAGCTATAAAAAATACTTTAGAAATTGCTGAAAAAACCAATGTTGAAATTTCTACGGACAAACTGCTTTTGCCGCAATTTCCTGTGCCAAAAGAATATAAATCTGATTCAGAGTATCTTGAAATACTTTGTCGCAAAGGTCTTGAAGTAAGATATGATATGATTAAGTCGGAACATGAGGAAAGATTAAAACACGAGCTTTCCGTTATCAATAAAATGGGGTTTGCTTCTTACTTTTTGATAGTTTCAGACTTTATAAAATATGCAAAAGATCACGATATTCCAGTAGGTCCCGGAAGAGGTTCGGGTGCTGGTGCTATGGTTGCATATACTTTGGGTATAACAGATATTTGTCCTTTAAAGTATGGTTTGCTGTTTGAAAGATTCCTAAATCCGGATAGGCGTTCAATGCCTGATTTGGATATAGATTTTGCAGATTCTGGACGTGATGAAGTTATACAATACGTGCGTCAAAAATATGGTGAAGAAAAATGTGCTCAGATTATAACATTTGGATCAATGCAATCAAGGCTTGTTATAAAGGATGTTGCAAGAGTTATGGGCTTTACCCCTACGGAATCAAATAACATTGCAAAACTTATTCCACAAAATGCAAGCATTGCCGAAGCTTTAGAGACTTCACTAGATTTGTCAAAACTTGTTAAATCAGATGAAAGGATTGCAAAACTTATAGCTGTTTCACAAAAACTTGAAGGTTTAAAGAGACATACTGGTGTGCATGCTGCGGGTATGGTTATAGCAAACGAAGAAATTACAAATTATTCGCCGCTTGCAAAAGGCCCAAAAGATATTGTTACGACTCAATATGATGGTATTGTATTACCACAGCTTGGACTTTTAAAAGTTGATTTTTTGGGTTTAAGAACGCTTACTATTATTGATGATTGTGTAGCATTTATACGGAACAAAATTCCAGGTTTTAATTTAGATAGTATTCCATTGGATGATAAAAAAACTTACAACCTTCTTGCCGAAGCTAAAACTATGGGAGTATTTCAACTTGAAAGTAAAGGTATGAGGGATTTAATAAGAAAACTTAAGCCCAGTAATATCGATGATATAATAGCTTTGATTGCTTTGTATCGTCCGGGACCTATGGGTTCGGGAATGTTAGATGATTTTGTAAATTGCAAACACGGCAGGACAAAAATTGTTTATGATCATCCATTGCAAGAACCTATATTGCAAGATACTTACGGCGTTATTTTATATCAAGAACAAGTGATGAAAATGTCTGTAGCACTTGCAGGTTTTACCCCAGGAGAAGCGGATAGTTTACGCAAGGCTATGAGTAAAAAAATACCTGAAGTTATTGAAAAACAAAGAGAAAAATTTGTAAACGGTGCTAAAGAAAAAGGTATTGATAAAACAATTGGTGAAAAAATATTCAATAATATTGTATCTTTTGCTGGCTATGGGTTTAATAAGTCTCATTCTGCTGCTTATGGTGTAGTTTCTTATAGAACAGCTTACCTAAAGGCAAATTATCCTTTAGAATATTTAACAGCTTTACTTAACAACGAAATAGGACGTTCCACTATAAAAGATAACGAGGAAAGCAAACTTGTAATGTACTTAGATGATGCGGCTATTTTTGGTATTAAAGTATTGCCACCTGATGTGCAGTATTGTAATGGAAAATTTAAAATAGAAGGCACAAATATACGTTTTGGTCTGCTTGCTGTTAAAAATGTGGGAGAAGGTGTAACGGAATCCATAGAACAATCAAGAATTGATTATGGACAACTTAAAAGTTTTGAAAATTGGGACGATTTTTTGCAAAGAATAGATTTAAAGTCAACAAATAAAAAAGCTCTTGAAAGTCTTGTAAAAGCCGGAGCTTTTGACTCTTTTGGTAATGATAAACTTGCAATAAGAGCAAGTCTGCTTCAAAGTATAGAATCATCTGTTGATAAGGCCACAAAAATAAAAAAAGATAGAGAATCATTTCAGGGATTTCTTTTTGATAGTGCAGAAACAATAAATGTATCATCGTTACAAAAAACAAAACCTCTTGAGCCGTTTGAAGTATTGGACTTTGAAAAAGAAGTTTTAGGTTTCTACCTTTCTGGACATCCGTTAACCAACAGAAAAAAAGATCTTATTGCTTATTCCAATTATAGACTTGATAAACTTCCCGCACCTAAAGAAAATGTTGATTTTAAAACAGCGCAAATTGTTCGCATTGCAGGTATAATAGCTTCTGTAAAAAAGCTGATTTCAAAAGCAAAAAAAGAACAGTATGCAAGATTTAAGGTAGAAGATTTACACGGCAGCGTTGATGCAATAATTTTTCCTAGGAATTTTGAGAAATTTGGCAGTTATATTATGCCTAACAATATTGTTGTATTAAAAGGCGAATTAATGGGTATACAAGGGCAGCCTGAAATAATAGTGGAAGATATAATGACGATAGACGAAGCGAAAAAGAAATTTCCGCCAAATTGTGGTGAAGTACATATAAAAATTTCGACTACAAGGTACGATGATGTTTTGAGCGAGGATTTAAAAAAAATTTTTAGTAAGTATAAAGGCAAAGCAAAAGTTTATCTGGATTTAGAAGATTCATTTCACGGAAAATTTTCTATTGAAACTGAATATTTGTCCGATTGTTCCGACAATTTTATAACTGATATCGAAACAGCAATTGGCTCAAAAGATACTGTAGAATTGCACTATACAAATTAATATTAGATAAACAGGCTCTAGTGTTTTTGCGAAGTTGTAGTTATGCAATATTATAGTCAGCATATTGAAAATCACATAAAATATATGCTATATTATGAATATGAAAAAATATATAAATAGAGCTATAGAATCAATAATTAAAAAAGTTTCTAAACAAATTCCTGTTATAGCTGTTACCGGTCCAAGACAAAGCGGGAAATCTACTATGCTAAGGCATTTATTTTTTGATTATGACTACATTACTTTTGATAATCTTGAAATAAGAATGAGAGCAAAAAAAGATCCTGCTTTATTTATTGAAAGTTTTGAAAACCCTGTAATAATAGATGAAATACAATATGTACCTGAAGTACTTTCGTATATTAAAATTGATGTGGATAAATATACAACCACAATGAGACATGATGAAATAAATGGGAAATTCATTCTTACTGGCTCGCAAATTTTTACGCTGATGGCAGGACTTACGGAAACTTTGGCTGGAAGAATTGTTTTGTTTGAACTGTTACCTTTTTCTTTTGAAGAATTAGGCAATAAACCGCATGAAGTTCTTGGCTGTTATGCTCAGCTTTTAAGAGGGTTTTATCCTGGTACCAATACTTTAGAACTAGATTTTAAAAATTTCTATGGAAGTTACCTAACTACTTATATAGAGAGAGATGTTAGACAAATACAAAACATTAAAGATATTTCTCAGTTTCAAAGTTTTCTAAAACTCTTAGCTGGACGGGTAGGCAGTCTGCTAAATCTGCAGGAAATAGCAAAAGAAGTTGGCATAGTTCATTCAACTGTAAAATCGTGGTTAAGTATATTGGAAAATAGCAGAATAATTTATATTTTAAGACCTTACTTTAGAAACATATCAAAAAGAGTAGTAAAATCTTCAAAAATATATTTTACAGATACTGGTTTGTTAAGCCATTTATTAGGATATCAAACTCCAGAAACATTATTATCAGGACCTGCATCCGGATCTGTATTTGAAAATATGATAGTAATAGATGTATTAAAAAATAAATTTAATCATAAAGGGAAAGAAGATTTATATTTTTACAGAGACAGTAACGGAATAGAAGTAGATTTAGTTATAGAAGAGAATGTCGACAATTTTATATTGATTGAAATAAAGGCAAGTAAATCGCTGCAATACGAAAGTGTAAAACAGTTGATGAAAATTCCTTTGAATTCTAATAAAAGAATGGTGTTATCACTGATAGATAAAAAGTTACGTCTTAATAAAGACGTAACCCAATTTCCTTGGTGGGAATATATAAAATAAAATAGGGTAAAAAAATGTTAGATATTAAAATGATTAGAGAAAATGTGAAAGAAATTAAGCAAGCAATGTTAAATAGAAATCAAAGCATCAATTTTGATCAACTTTTAAACTGGGATAACGAAAGAAAAATTGTAATTGGAGAAATAGAACGATTAAGACTTAAAAGAAACAAAGAATCTGAAGAAATAGGCAAACTTAAAAAAGATGGTAAAGAACCTTCTTCAGAATTTCTTGCAGAAATAAATGCGGCGAGAAATAGAATTCAGGAGCAGGAAAAACAGCTTTTACTGATTGAGAATAAAATAGAAGATTTTCTTCTTCACATTCCTAATATTCCTGATGAAAGTGTTCCTGTGGGGAAAGATGATAAAGATAATAAAATTGTAAGATTTGTAGGAGAACCTAAAAAACTTTCTTTTAAACCAAAACATCACTGGGAAATAGGGGAAAAGTTAGATATTCTTGATTTTGTAATAGCTTCAAAAATTTCTGGTTCACGTTTTGCAATTTTAAAAAATGAAGGTTGTGTTTTGGAAAGAGCAATCATTTCCTTTTTCTTAGATACACATAAAGAAAGAGAATATAAAGAAATAATGACACCATATCTTGTCAATCAAAATTCAATGAGAGGAACAGGACAGTTGCCAAAGTTTGCAGAAGAAGCATTTAGGTGTGCAGAGGATGATTTATATTTGATACCAACAGCAGAAGTTCCCGTAACAAATATTTATAGAGATGAAGTTTTAGAGGAATTTATGCTTCCTCAAAAATATGTTTCTTATTCGGCATGTTTCAGGAGAGAAGCAGGTACGTACGGAAAAGATACAAAAGGTCTTATCAGAAATCATCAATTTAATAAAGTGGAACTTGTAAAATTTGTTAAACCGGAAACTTCAAATGAAGAACTTGAAACTCTTGTTTTTGATGCAGGAAATGTTTTGGAGTTGTTAGGTCTTCCTTATAGAGTTGTTCTTTTGTCCACGGGAGATATGGGATTTTCATCGGCAAAAACTTATGATTTAGAGGTATGGCTTGCAGGAGATGGAATATATAGAGAAATTTCATCATGTTCGAATTTTAAAGATTTTCAGGCAAGAAGAATGAATATAAAAGTAAAATATTCACAAAGTAAAAAGAAGGAATTCTTACATACATTAAATGGTTCAGGTGTTGCTGTTGGAAGAACTTTTGCTGCAATACTTGAATATTATCAACAAGAAGAAGGGTCTGTAATAATCCCGGAAGTGTTACGTAAATACACTGGGTTTAACATAATAAAATCCAAATAAATATATTTATAAGATGTTACTTTTCAATTAGTAGAGACGCAGTATTGTTGTTATGATAAAGGGGATGAAGTCTTGACATAGTAATGTTATTGTCATCAATAAAAAAAACCGCCTCTTTTACAAGGCGGTTTTTTATAAAAACTAACAATAGCAACTTTTACTTTTTTTTCTTTTTAGACGCAGCTTTTTTTACTACTTTTTTTGCTGCAACTTTTTTCTTGGGCACAGCTTTTTTTGTTTTGCATCCACAAGCCATATTTGGCTCCTTTTTGGGAACAAGATCCCGTTTTTATTTCCACGCAAAGCGTAGAAAATTTCAGCCAGTATCCAACATCTATAATTTTAATAAAAGAAAAATAAAAAAGTCAAATTTTATTTTAAGTCACTTGGCACTTCTCGAGGAGGAAGTTTAATACTTTTCATTTCAAAAATACCGGAAATGATAGCACCTATAAAATAAATTGACCATATGTAAGTATAATAGGTGCCAAAAATTGCAGTAAACCCGGCTATAAGAAAAGAACAAGCGAAAATAATTAAACTTGCTTCAAGATATTTCCATTTGGACGGTATTAAATTGTAAATATTTGCAAGTTGATAATTGTGGCGTCTGTGTCTTACGTATGCTGCTGCAAGGAGTAAGAAGCCAACTGGTGAAACAAACTGACAGATTAAGTGTATCAATATAAGCTGTATCATTGAAGTATCAGACTGAAACCATACAGGATCATATATTTTTATATTCCCCCAAGTTGACAAAATTTTTGATCCGCTTACGGCAATAGTGTTTAATAAAACAAAAATTATTCCCATCAAAATGCCTATTGTGTAAGCGGCAAATTTTGTTGAGTGTGGAGCGCCACTGGGCGTTGGTACCCAATGAAAAATTGCAACAAGAATTGACGGGGAAATAACTGCCATTAAAAAAAACTGTCTTATACAATTTATTATTAATGGCATAGGATGTGGTCCTACGATGTTCTGTAATGGACGTGTAATAAAATAAATTCCAAACATTACAAAGGCAACTTCAATTTTTTTAAAACCAATTTCTCCAAACATCATCGAACGAAATTTACTTATACGTTTTACCTCAAGTGCCATAAAAAAATACATAAGACCCGCTAAAACCGGAAGAAAAAAAGTTATCATAAAATTAAAGTGCATAGTTTTTCCTATTAGTGTGAACAGCCTCTAAATGCCTTCAGCGTATTTTCCAAAAGCATTGTTATAGTCATCGGGCCTACTCCGCCCGGAACGGGAGTTATTTTTATATCCATATCTTTTACAGCATCAAAATCAACATCCCCACATAACCCATCTGATGTTCTGTTAATACCCACATCAATAATTACTGTTCCATTTTTTATAAAATCTTTGTTTACAAATTTTGGTTTGCCGATAGCTGCAACAATAATATCTGCGGATTTGCATATTTCTTTCAAATTTTTTGTTCTTGAATGAGACATTATAACTGTTGCATTGTTTGCAAGCAGAAGCATTGAAAGAGGTTTTCCTACAAGATTTGATCTTCCAATAACAACAGCAATTTTGTTTTCAATTTCAATGTTTGATTTATGCAGTAGGTGAATAACTCCAAGAGGCGTACAGGAAACCAAAATATTTCTTTCAATTATTTCATTCCAGCTTTTTGATAAATTAAGAAGTCCCGCATTGAAAGGATGAAGCCCGTCAACATCTTTTAAAGGACTTATTGCATTAATGCAATCTTGCGTATCTTTATTTTGTGGAAGTGGAAGCTGAAGCAAAATGCCGTTAACTGCAGAATCTTCATTTAATTTTTTTATTAGCGCAATAATATCTTCTTTTGATGAATGCTCATTAAGATTATGGTGAAAAGATTTTATTCCAGCATCTTCGCATGCTTTAATTTTTGATTTAATATAAACTTGGCTTGCCGGATTTTTGCCTACAAGAATTGTCGCAAGACCTGGAACTTTTCCAGTTTGTTGTTTAATTTTACTAACTCTTTCTTTAATTTCAGTTCTTTTATCGTTTGATATTTTTTTACCGTCAATTAATTCCATTTTTCTTGCCTTATGTCTTACAATCTTGGAAAGTACGACTTACAAAATTATATCAACTAATATCATGCATTGCAAGGAAAACCTTTATTTAGTATAATTTTTGTCTAACTATATGGATAAACGCATAAAGCTATTTTGGTTTGTTACCTACGAATCGGCAAAGATGAGGGGTAATTGTTTTTTTGTTGTTATTGCGTAGTGCCGAATGGAGCAGGTTAAGATGTTTGAAGATAAACTATCCTGCGAGCATTTGTGTTGACTTCGTTGTCATTTCGACGCCCCCCGATAAGGACATTCGAGGGTAAACTTCAACTGGAGTCAATTTGTAGTTTTGTTAAGGCAACGTAGATTCCCGTATGCGCGGGAAAGACAAAAACCGTAAAATTTTGGTTTTGTTTGCCATTGTGCGCTGCCGATAGTAGCGAGGGTTGCAAAGCAACGTGACAATATTTATGTAGATGTAGTTAGTAAAAATGTACATCTTTACTTTTTCAATCATTCGTTTGTGGTATAATACAAAGTATTGTGGAGGGGTCGCATAGTTGGCTTAGTGCGCTGGTTTGCTAAACCGGTGTACGGATGAAAGTCCGTACCGAGAGTTCGAATCTCTCCCCCTCCGGTAGTTAGTATTCCAGAGGTAAAATTATCCCGCCCATACACATTCCTTTCTCCTTGCTTGCTGCATATTTATCCCTTATCCGTTCTCCCGTAACTTCTCTTTCAAACTGCGCAAAAGATAAAACATATTTAAAGTCAATCTTCCCATACTTGTCGTTGTGTTAAAATGCTGCGTTATTGATACAAAGACGTTTTGTACTTACCAAGCGTTTCTACTATTCTTACTGAAATCCATCAAACATCTTGTCAGCCTGTCTATTTTGTAAACCACTATTATATTTATAAGTCCAGCAGATATATCAAAAAGAAGTTCTTTTAGAGCTGGTCTTTCTAATGTCCCGCCAGAGTATCCCCCGTTATCATAATGGTTTTCTATAATACTCCAGCCTTCGTGTTGCTGACTTTATATATGCTTTACAGGCTTCCCTCTGGGCATCTAAACTGTTAAATTCCTGTTCCAGTCCCTCTTTCCGACGATTTACGCGTATAAATAGCGCAGTTTACTATTCCCTTATTTTTTTACTCCAAAGAACAATTATGTTCTATTACTTCTTTTCTTTCTTGCGCTTCTTGGCTTGCTGCCGCTCTTTTCAATTCCTTTATGCTCTTCTTGCCTCTATCCTGTGATAAATGTATATCTATTCCATATTAAACCCTGCCTTTTTATTTATATCCTTTCAAAAGGTATTCTTCCTTTTTCAAACTTTATAAATCTTTTAGTTTCAGAGTCTACTATGTATTCGAGATTTTACAATTTCTTGCAATTTAAATCATAATTTTAGTATCATATATAAAATAAATCCTCATTTCAATGTTTGTAGTGCATGGTAAGATTAGTAGAAACGCTTGGAATTTTAGTTTCTGCTTTTGTGTTTATATAGAAGCAAACGAGTATTTGTTAGGAATTTTTTTTTGTTCATGGTTTTCTTGGTGTAGTTATATTATTTCTCAAAAAAGTTAAAAAAATTTTAAATTGAAGTGAATAATATTTATGAATGTGCATGTCATAGGACTTGGTTATGTAGGTCTTCCTGTTGCTGTCGCTTTTTCAGAGCTAGGAAATGTAGTTGTGGGGATTGATAAGGATGAAGAAAAAATAGATCTTTTTCAGAAATGTGAGCCAATAATAGTTGAGGCTAAACTTAAACATTTACTCATAAAAAATGTTACTACCAAAAGGTTGAGTTTCTCCACGTCATTAGAAAGCATAAGAAAAGCAGATATTATAATGATAGCAGTGGATACACCCGCTATCTCTCGGGGGGGGGGTAGATTTATCGTATATATATACAGTAGCACATGATATTGCAAATTATCTAGGTAGATACACAATTATTGTAATTAAGTCAACAGTTCTGCCCGGCACTTGCAAAAAAATAGAAAAATTAATAAAGCAACTTAATCCGAAAGCATCCTTTGATGTTGTATCAATTCCTGAGTTTTTACGAGAAGGGATGGCAATACATGATATTTTTGAACCTGATCGTATAGTTATTGGAGTAGAATCACAAAGAGCAAAAAATTTGCTAGAAAAACTTTATAGTCCTTTCAAGAAAACCAAGATTTTCTTCACATCTCGTAGTTCAGCTGAAATGATAAAGTATGCGTCAAATTCATTCCTTGCAATGAAAATTACTTTTATAAATGAAATTTCCAATTTATGTGAAAAAATCGGATGTAATGTATATGAAATAGCTTATGCTATTGGTCTTGATACACGTATTGGAGAAAAATTCTTAAATCCCGGACCAGGATATGGTGGTAGCTGTTTTCCTAAAGACACTTTAGCTCTCGCAAATTTTGGGAAATCTGTTGGTTCACGTCTTACACTTGTAGAGTCCACAATTATGGCAAATGAATCTAGAAAAAAAGAGCTAGCTGCAAAAATTTTACATCTTGTTGAAGACTATAAAAATCCTAAAGCATCCTTTTTAGGACTATTTTTTAAAGCAGGAGTAGATGATTGCAGACAATCTCCATCAACTGACATAATAATGGAATTGCTAGATAAAAATATTGATGTTTGCGCATATGACCCTACAGCTATTGATAACTCCAGAAAAATTTTTGAGTCTCGGATAACGTATGCTCTAGATGCGTATAATGCAGTAAAAGATGCTGATTTAATTGTGTTTGGTACAGAATGCGAAAATTTCAAGTTTTTAGATTGGGTTAAAATAGGAACGCTTGTTCGTAATAAAGTTATATTCGACTTGAGAAATATCATAAATTCACAAGAAGCTATAAGAAATGGATTTAGATGTTATACAATTGGTAAACCCAAGGGGGAGGGTTAGCATGACAGATTTTCTAGTAAAAGCGGTAACTATTTGCTTGTTGATTGTGTTTGCTAGTTCAGCTCATTCTGTAACTAGGCATTCTGTAATAATTGAGGTAAATGCTGGTCTAGTTGACCAAATAGAATTTTTTTTAGCTGGTGAACAAATAGAAAAAATGGGGGGGGGGGGGTATATGCAGTTAAATATGATATTTCTTATTACAACAGACATTTGTTGCTTAAGCACTTCCATCATTCAAGGACTTTTCAGCTCCTGAAAGCTTTTCCTTACTTGCATTTGGATATAGCTACTGATGAAGAAATAAGACAACAGAAGGAAAAGTTTATACTTCACTTGGACTCTGCAGATAGAGGTAAAGCTTGGAGTTTTATAGAACAGGTCAAACCCCACGGCGATGGTTATATTCACACAGGTAGTATAGCAAATTATGAGGATTGTCCAGAAATTCGACAACATCTACTCAGGCATTTGAGTAAGGAAATGGCTTTGAGAAAATGCAGAGAATATTTTCATTTCACAGATTCCATAATGGACAAAAAAAATATGGAAATACTTAAAAAAGTAAGAAAGGAAACCCAATCTTGTGGGGTACACGTAAGGCGTGGAGACAATGCGGAACATGGTGTTGCAAAGGCTACGGATTATTTTATTAAAGCCGTTAAAAAAGCTGGTGAGCTATGGGCAAACTGTTACTTTTTCTTCTTTTCTGATGAACCAGAATATGTTAGATATAACATTTTTCCAAAATTGGATTGGATAAAAAGGAAAGAAATTGTTGACATAAATGATGTTAATCACTGCTACAGAGATTTGTTTTTGATGTCGGAATGTAAGCATCAGATAGCTAGTCAAGGAAGTATGGGTATAATTGCTTATTTTATAAACAAAAATCCCCAAAAAAAACTTATTGCTCCTCGTTGTACTAGGGCATATAATAATATAAAACCTGATTTTACAATTGAGTAAATTTGGTAAGATAAATGAACAGCCCTAAAGTATCAGTAATAATTCCTGTTTACAATACAGAAAAATACCTGCGTCAATGCCTTGACAGTGTTGCTAATCAAACTCTTAAAGATATTGAGATTATTTGCATAAATGATGGTTCTACAGATAATTCGCTTCAAATTTTAAATGAATATGCGAATAGAGATAGTAGATTTATAATTTTACAGCAGAAGAACGCTGGGTCAGCTATTGCAAGAAACAGTGCTTTAAGAATTGTACGAGGGAAGTATTTTGCATTTATGGATGCCGATGATTTTTATCCAACGAATGAAGTATTACAGAGTCTATATAATACGTCTGAGAATGAAGGTGCCCTTGTTTGTGGAGGTTCACTCTCTTTATGCAATGCTAAAGGCAAATCTATTAAAAATAATTTTCAAGAGAGTTGCTTTATAAAAAATCAATTAATGGATTTTAAAGATTATCAATATGACTATTACTATCAAAGATTTATTTATAATTCTAGTTTACTGAAAAACAATGATTTATATTTTCCCGATCTTATAAGATATCAAGATCCACCTTGGGTTATTAAATGTATGGCTCATGCGGAAAAGTTTTATGCAATTAAAAATATTACTTATTGTTATAGAGCTGGACATAAACCTTATACGTCTGAGCTAAATTTTATACAAGCAGTAGCGATTGCAAAAGGATTAAAATTGTCGCTTGAATTAACTAAAAAGTATAATTATGAAACTTTGCATTCTAAAATTGTGGAAAGAATAAATAATAACAGTTTTACGACCTTATTTAAAAATAAAGTTCGAGAAAATTCTAATATTGAGTATATTTTGAAAGATACATTGTCATCTTTAAAACAAGATACGAAATTCTTTTTCAATGACTTTTGGATAGCTTACACAAATTATCCCAAAGTATCAGTAATAATTCCAGTTTACAATACAGAAAAATATCTACGTCAATGCCTTGACAGTGTTGTTAATCAAACACTGAAAGATATTGAGATTATCTGCGTAAATGATGGTTCTACAGATAAAAGTTTGACTATTCTTAGAGACTATGCAAGTAAAGATAGCAGAATTGTAGTAATAGATAGTATAAATGAAGGCGCCGGGGCGTCAAGGAATAAAGGGATAAGAATTAGTCACGGGAAATATGTGGGTTTTGTCGACAGCGATGATTGGCTTGATTTAAATTATTATGGAAATTTATATTCTGTCGCAGAAGAACAAAATGCTGACTTGGTTAGAACGTCATATTTTTATGAACGTTTTAATGTTCAAGAAAAAGAGAAATTTCTAAGTGGATTATTTGAAAGAAAAAAATTAAAAAAAGAGTCTCTATCTTTAAACGTAAATGAACATACAGTTGTTATATGGAATGCTATATATAAACAAAACTATATAATAAAAAACGATATTTATTTTAATAACAGTCGCAGTCAAAACGATATTTTTTGGACAGCAAGAGCTACATATTTTTCTAAAAAAACTATAGGAACAGATAATACTTATTATCACTACAGATGCAATCAAAACATTGATGGACAATTAAGTTTAACAACAAAATTTAATTTGATCCAAAGAGTAGATTCACTTATTCATTCCAATAAAATTACGTTAGATTTTATTAACTCAGTTGAGTATAAATCCAAAGAAGACTACATAATAGCTTACAAAAGATGCTTGTGGAGGTATGACGATCAGTTCTGGAAATATCTTAAATTTGACGAATTCACAAAAGATATGAAGAAAAGATTATTTGGCGAGTTCACCTCAGCATTTAATAGATTTAAATGCAAGAAAAGTTGTCAAAATGAATCTTATTATAAATTTATAAAAAATAATGACTTTGAAGGTTATGTAAAATCTTTAAATCAAAAAAATAAAATTATTATTTCTTTAACAAGTTATCCGCCAAGAATCAATGTAGTTCATAAGGCTATTCTAACATTGCTAGAGCAAACAAAAAAAGCAGATAAAATTATATTATGGTTAGCAAATGAGGATTTCCCAAATAAAGAGAAAGATTTGCCAAGAGAGTTAACAGAGTTAACTACAAGAGGATTGACCATATCTTGGTGCAAAGATATAAAATCATACAAAAAGCTGATTCCTACAGTGAGAGAATATCCTGAATATGCCATAGTAACTGCCGATGATGACGTATATTACCACAAAGATTGGCTTGAGAAACTATATATAGCATATATTAAACAACCTAACGCAGTTCATTGCTATAGAGCGCGCATTATAACTTTCAAATACGGGAAGATATCCCCATATTTACAATGGAATTTTTACCTTGTAGGTAGCCATAAACCAAACCCATCTTTTCGTAATTTTCCAACAGGTTGTGGGGGAATATTGTATCCACCTCATGTATTCTACAAGGATCTTTTGAGAGAAGATTTATTCTTAAAATTATTACCCTCTACAGATGATATTTGGTTTTGGGCTATGTGTGTTTTAAACAATATAAAGATTAATAGTGTCAAGAAGAATACTGCATATGTTAAAAATGTAGAAAATACTCAAAAGTCATCCCTTTGGAGTATAAATAAAAATAACATAAATGATGAGAACTTACAAAAAATATTTCATTTATATCCTAAGCTTTATAAAAAAATAAGAAAATACACTATTCCATACAGAGAATATGCTCAATGGGTCTTTTGTATATATAATGAAAATATTCATAAAGTCTTCAAAATATTTGGATTGAAGATTAAGCTGCGAAAAGAAAGACTTCTAAAATTTAGAAAGAATATTACAATGTTTTTAGAAAATATACTTTGTATAAAGAATAATGGGGTATACAAGATAATAGGAATTTTTGGTATAAAGATAAAAATCAAAAGAAAACATAAAGAACTTCTGCTAAAACTTACAGAACAAGAGAAGAGTATTAAAAATTTAAAAGATGAGATCAAGAACATAGTTTTTTCTCAAACCCAAGACTTTAAAAAAGAATTGATAAATATTTGCAAAAACAATGAGCATTTAAATTACACTCAACTTGAAAGTTTATTTTGGCTCAGCAAAAGATTAAAAATTAAAAATAGTTTGCCTCCCATGAGAAACTGGGCAATGTCTCCAGATGTATTGCTAAAACTCCATGAATATATTACAAATGCAAAACCTAAAATTATTTTAGAGTTTGGCAGCGGCGTTTCAACGATTGTTATATGTGATGCTTTAAGTCAAAACAACTCAGGGCATCTTATATCTATAGAACATCTAGAAAAATTCATAAAAGAAACAGTGGAGGTTATTAAGAATGAAAATTTATCATCATTTCTTGATTTACGTTTAGCACAGCTTAAGATTTGGGTTGGTGAGCATTTATGCAACGAAAAACCTGTATTTTGGTATGATGAAAAAGTAATTGACACTTCAGACTTAAAAGATATTGATTTGTTGATTATTGACGGTCCTCCCGGAAATACAAATCCTTATGCAAGGTATCCTACTTTACAAATACTTTATAAAAAATTAAGTAATAAAGCACAAGTTTGGCTGGATGATTCCAAAAGGAAAGACGAAGATATTATAGTGCAGACATGGGTTGAAAAATACAAACTTATACCAAATTTCTTTAATCTTGAAAAAGGATTAGTTGTGTTAGAAAAATTAAGGAGAGCCTAAGTGAAAATAATATCTTGCCAATTTTCTGTTTGTGGTATATGTTTGGCTATTTTTTTAAGTCATTTTTGCTTTAATGGCATTAGTTTTGGGACGCAATGTGAGAACGATATGGGCTACACCTTTGTTATACCGTGCAGTAAAAAAGATTTAGACAAAATAGACATTGTCCTTAATAAGTTGTTTGAAAACTTTCAAATCAAGCAAATTGTTGTGATTTGCCCAAATGGGGGGGGGATTAATTTAGATAAAGTTATATCAGTAGATGAAGACAAATTGTATAATGGACTAACTCTGCAAAGAATAAAAGACATTTGTCATACTAATAATATTTCCAGATCCCCTAACTGGTACTTCCAACAGTTTCTTAAGATGTCTTACGCCAATGTTTGTGTTGATGACTGCTATATCGTTTGGGACGCTGATTCTATTCCTTTAAAACATGTTGAATTTAGAAATTCCAAAACTGACAAATTGAAGTTTTTCACAACAGGAGAACATTACATTCCTTACTTTAATACAATAGACATGCTATTTGAGGGTAATGTGTCAAAATGTATCAACAAATCGTTTATATCAGAGGCTATGATAATTGACAAAAAGATAATGTTAGAACTGATACGGAAAATTGAAAATAATCATAAGATTTGCGGACATGCCTTCTATGAAAAAATTTTGAGCTGTGTTAGGCAAAAGACTCAAGCGTATTCGTTTTCAGAATATGAAACTTATGGGAATTTTGTGCTCACTTACTATCCAAAACGATATGAAGTTCTAGGAGCAAACAGGTATAGACGAGCTAATGGAATAGTAAATATACATGATGATGACGAGTTAAAATGGATTGCTCAATCTTTTGATGCAATATCAATTGAAAAATGGGACAAAATCAAGTTTAAAAAGAAGATTGCTTATTTGCTTAGCAAGTTTAAATTCATTAGAAAACATTTTACATTTAAACAAATTTTGAAATTCACACGCAATTGAAAATTTTTGAAAAGGAAAATAACCAAATGAAAAGATGCTTAACATTGTTAGCACTATGTCTGTGTTTTGGTTGTGACAAACAACCATATATAATTACAAATATGAGAGGCGGTTTGATTGATCAAATGGACTACTTTCTAATCGGAGAACAGTTAAAAAAGAAAGGCATTGATGTAAAATTTGACATTTCTTATTATAATGTGCCTGGAGGGAGGTTTTCATCTTCTATCAAAAAATCTTATAATAGACGAAGTTTTCAGCTTTTAAAAGCTTTTCCATATCTCAAAACAAAATTACACATAGCAAGTGATGGTGATGTGAAATTACTTAAGTCAAAAAATGTTATACGTAAAAGTAAAGAAGATGGAAGCAACTCCTGGAGTTTCTTTAAAGAAGTTGTTGATACCCCTGTTTATATTGACATGTGGAATCTTGGAAATTGGAGTTTATGCCAAGACATTGTCTATCCAAAAAATCCAAAAGCATCCGCTAAAAATTCAACAAATTTGTATAAAGAATATTTTCATTTCAAAGATATTTCTATTATGGATGAAGAAAATATGGCAGTACTTAACAAAATAAAACTGGAAAACAATTCTGTAGGCGTGCATGTAAGACGTGGAGATTTTGTAGAATTAGGAGATGTTTTGCCTGAGGAATATTTTCTATTAGCAGCTAAAAAAGCCAAAGAACTATGGCCGGATTGTTGCCTTTTCTTTTTTTCTGATGAACCTGAATATGTGAAGGAGTATATTTTCCCAGAGCTAGATTCTAACATAAGGAAAGAAATCGTCGATATCAATGACGCTGATCATTGTTATAGAGATTTATTCTTGATGTCTGAGTGTAAATATCAAATAGCCGGATTAGGAAGTATGATATATGTTGCTTTTTTTATAAACAATAATCCTGAAAAGAAACTCATAGCGCCACGATCAGGCAGAAATGCTGCTTATAGGAAAGGGGTGGCAGACATCATTATGCTCTAGCGCCACATATGTGTAAAGAGCAAACAGTTGATAACTTCGGAATAGATTCTGCAACTGCAGCCCACACATAATGTGACGGACGCTAATTAAGCTTTTGAATGACAGCTAGAAGACAACTTGTTGCCCTGTGCGTAGTTGCTAATAGATTTTGTGATACGCGGTACAACCTGATACGAGTTAGTCTTTCTTTGCAAAAGGTTTAGTTTTAATATATACAGCAGCTATCGTCGTATTGTTGTCTTAGAACTATAAAAAATGATTAAAGAAATATTGTATATTAGGACACTGGCGACTTAGTCAATAAATAATTTTAAATTAAAAGGTTATTTATTGGAGTTATTTTACATGAAAAAAGATAAAGTAATATTTTTTTGATACGACATTGAGTGACGGCGAGCAGTCGCCAGGCGCAAGTTTAAATTTAAAAGAGAAACTTCTTATTGCAAATCAACTTGCGGCTTTAGGCGTAGACGTTATAGAAGAAGGTTTTCTGTCGTCAAGTCTAGGAGATTTTGAAGCCGTAAAAAGCAATAAGCAATATCGCAACAGATTAAGACATCATCTATTGCGGGTTTATGCCGTTCAACGGGAAAAGATATAAAAATATGTTGGGACGCAGTAAAATACGCAAAAAGTTTGTGTAAAGACGTTGAATTTTCAGCTGAAGACGCAGGAAGGTCTGACTATAGACTATTTGTGAAAGTTGTAGAAGCTATTATAGATGCAGGAGCTTCTACAGTTAATATTCCTGACACCGTAGGATATACAACTTCTGTAGAGTTTGGAGCTAAAATATCCGAAATCAAAAAAAGAGTCCCTAATATTAACAAAGCAATAATAAGCGTACACTGTCATAATGATTTAGGTCTTGCTGTGGCAAATTCTTTGTCTGCCATAGAAAACGGAGCAAGGCAAGTTGAATGCACAATTAATGGAATAGGCGAAAGAGCATGAAATGCTTCACTCGAAGAACTTGCAATGGCGTTAAAAGTAAGACCGCATTATTATAACGTTACAAAAGAACTATATAACGCAAGCAAGTTAGTGTCCCGTTTAACGGGAATAGCAGTACAAGTAAATAAGGCTATAGTCGGGCAAATGCATTTGCCCACGAGTCAGGTATACAACCCCAAGACGGAATGCTTAAAGCAAGAGAAACTTACGAGATTATGCGCTCTGTGGATGTCGGCGTACCTGAAAGTTCATTGGTTTTAGGAAAACACTCAGGCAGACACGCATTCTTCAAGAAAGTAAAAGATTTAGGATATAAACTTGACGCTAAAGCATCTGAAAAGTTATTTGAGAAGTTTAAGGTTTTGTCCGACAAGAAAAAGTTGATTTTTGACGATGATATAGTTGCTTTAGTTGAAGAAGATACGACACAAGGAAGCGAAGTATTTACTCTTGATTACTTAAACGTAACTTCAGGGGCAGGCATACCTACAGCAACTGTCAAAATATCAAAGAAGCAAGGCGATAAAAATGCTCAACTGGAAATATTTCAAGAAGCAGCTTGTGGAAGTGGTCCTATAGATGTCGTTTATAAGGTTGTCGACAAAATAGTAAAAATGGATATTAACCTGGCGGAATTTTCACTTAGGGCAGTTTCTTCTGGCGAAGACGCATTGGGAGAAGTTTTCTTAAAGGTTAAATACAACGGAAGTGTTTATTCGGGTAAAAGAACTTCTACAGATATAATTGAAGCCTGAGCAAAAGGCTTATATGCAAGCCATAAATAAGGCATACAGACGGGGGGGGGTAGATGGGGAAGTACAATTCCAGAAAAATTATTAGCCGCTCACAGCGGGAAAAAAGCAGTAGAGCCAAGTGAATTTATAGAGTCAAAAGTTGATATTACACTTACTAACGACGTTACGGCTCCTCTTGCAATAAAAAAATTTAGAAAATCAGGAGCAAAAAAGGTTTTTGATAAAAATAAAATAGCTTTGGTTAGGGACTATTTTATACCCAAAAATATTTGCGAACTTACGAAATAAATTGCGACAAGATTTTACCTCAAGTTGCACTACCTTTTTTACCATCTAATGCAAAAGTAGTTAAAGATATTAAGAAAACCTATATAGACCAAGTTGTAATAGGTTCTTGCACCAATGGTAGAATTGAAGATTTAAAAATTGCGGCTTCAATTGTAAAAAAAGGGAAAAAAGTAAACCCTAATGTAAGAACTATAGTAATTCCTGCAACACCTGCAATTTATTCTCAAGTGTTGAAAGAAGGATTGCTAAAATATTTATGGATGCAGGTGCAGTTGTTTCAGCTTCTACATGTGGACCATGTTTGGGTGGACATATGGGACCACTTGCTTCGGGCGAAAAGTGTGTTTCAATAACAAATAGAAACTTCATCGGTAGAATGGGGCATGTAGAATCTCAAGTATTTTTGGCAAATCCTGCAGTAGCTTCAGCTATAAAAGGTTATATAGCAACGCCTGACGAGATAAAATAATATTTTATAGATAAAACGAAACTTTTTTGTCATCAGCCCATTTGAACCTATCATTGTCATTGCGTGTTTGACCCTCAATCTGTTTTTTGCGATGCTGAATCAAGGTTCATACGACGACAAAGACAAAAACACGACAACAGCCGTAGGCAGGTTGGTGATTACAATAGGGTTCATTTACTGGATTACAAGGGTTGTGTGCTTACTTATGCGATTGGAAAACTCCTGAAACCTTACAGGAAGGTGCGATGAGCGGAGCTATTTTTGAGACTTTTGTAGTAACAGAGATTATAAAATTCCATTGGCATAATGGTTTAAATCCATCTTTCTATTATTATCGTGATAATTTACAAGTAGAAATTGATATGATTATATTTCAAGATGGTAAATTATATCCAATAGAGATAAAAAAGACTGGAAATCCTAAAAAAGATATGGTTAATAATTTTGAGAAGTTAGGAGTATTAGGAGATGTTGGATATGGAACATAATTTCGCTTACCGATAAACCGCGTTTATTAACTCAAAATGCGAATGCAATATCTATATGAGATATTTGAGATAAATTAGGTATTCCCATATTTCACTATTTTTCAGAAAAATTTGTTATAATTGTCCAAAAGAGATAGATAAGAAAACCATTGTTGAAATTGTTTACATTGTTCTTTTTATTAGTGTGTGTTCAGTTTAATAGAACAGTTGTTCACTGTTAGTGTGGAACACACTTTAATAACGATAATTATAATATTAAGGAGACAAACAAATGGGTTGTAGCAAAGAAAAATGTACTTATGAGTGTTCTCATGAAGTACAACAAATGACGTGTGTGGCTAAAGGAGCCAAGCATGGACCTGCTTCTATCCCTGAAGAGGGGAAATGGGTAAAAGCTACACAGATTACAGACATAAGTGGCTTAACACATGGAGTAGGTTGGTGTGCTCCGCAGCAGGGTGCTTGCAAATTAACATTAAATGTTAAAAAGGGCATTATTGAAGAAGCTTTGATTGAAACAATTGGGTGTAGCGGTATGACGCACTCAGCTGCAATGGCAGCAGAAGTTTTAAGTGGTAAAACAATTTTGGAAGCATTGAATTCTGATTTGGTTTGTGATGCTATAAATACTGCAATGAGAGAGCTTTTTCTTCAGATAGTTTATGGACGAACACAAACTGCATTTTCTGATGGTGGTCTTCCAATAGGTGCAGGAATGGAAGACTTAGGAAAAGGGTTACGCTCCCAGATAGGTACAATGTATAGTACAAACACTAAAGGTGTTCGTTATTTGGAAATGGCGGAAGGTTATGTTCTTGAAATAGGGTTAGATAAAAATGATGAAGTTATAGGGTATAAATTTGTTCACCTCGGCAAGATGATGGAAGCTATTAAAAAAGGTGTTCCTCACAAAGAAGCATTTGAAAAAAATGTAAGTTCTTATGGTCGATTTGATGAAGCAGTTAAAAAAATTGATCCAAGAAAAGAATAAGGAGATACAACGATGGCGGTCAAGTTTGAAAATTATGAAAGAAGGATAAAACAAATAGAAGCAGCGCTTAAGGAATATGGAATTAAAGATTTAGAAGATGCGCAAAAGATTTGCCTTGACAAATGTATTGATGTAGAGAAAATAGTTAAAGGCATTCAGACTATTGCTTTTGAAAATGCGGTTTGGGCTTATACTGTTGGTGCGGCAATAGCAATTAAAAAAGGTATAAAAAATGCAGCAGATGCAGCTGAAGCTATAGGGATTGGATTACAATCTTTCTGTATTCCGGGTTCAGTAGCAGACCAACGTTTAGTAGGTCTTGGACATGGCAATTTGGCAGCTATGTTGCTTAGAGGTCAGACAAAATGTTTCTGCTTTTTGGCAGGACACGAGAGCTTTGCAGCTGCTGAAGGTGCAATTGGTATTGCAAGAACGGCAAACAAAGTTCGCAAAGAACCTCTTAAAGTTATTCTCAACGGATTGGGCAAAGATGCAGCTTATATTATAAGTCGTGTCAACGGTTTTACTCACATGGAAACAGAATACGATTATTCAACAGGAAGGCTTAATATTACAAAAGAAACTTCATTTTCAAATGGAGATAAATCAAAAGTTAGAGTGTACGGTGCGGATGATGTAAGTGAAGGTGTTGCAATTATGATTAAAGAGGGTGTCGATGTTTCTATTACTGGTAACTCTACGAACCCTACTCGTTTTCAACACCCTGTTGCGGGTACATATAAAAAATGGTCTGTTGAAAACAACAAAAAATATTTTTCAGTTGCTTCAGGTGGCGGTACGGGAAGAACGTTACATCCTGATAATATGGCTGCAGGACCTGCTTCTTATGGTATGACAGATACTATGGGACGTATGCATGGGGATGCTCAGTTTGCAGGTTCGTCATCAGTTCCGGCTCATGTTGAAATGATGGGTCTTATAGGTATGGGGAATAATCCTATGGTGGGTGCATCAGTAGCGGTTGCTGTTGCAGTAGAAGAATCTTCAAAATAAGAGAAAAGTTAACTACTTATGGACTTACCGTCTATAGCTTGAAATCAGAATGCAAGCTTCACTTGCTTCAAATTTTTTTACTTCATCAAAAAATTTAGGGACTGTTTCCTCTATAGGTTGATGCCAATGGTTTCACATGTTGGGTTTTATGACAAGACTTGAATATTAGTGTGGATGGACTCTAACTATTAAAATGCGAAAGAGGCTGAAAGAATTATATCTCTCAGCTTCTTTACGTTTAATATTCTGTTCTTACACCGCTTCTGTACTTTCTAATCAAAAACAACATTCACAATAAACTCTTAATTTTCATACAAATCAAACACATCTATTCCTTACTTTTACTTATTCTGTTTCGTATCTATCAACGGGGTTATTCTTTCCGCGTCCTATTT
>JAITPF010000042.1 GCA_031289585.1 Endomicrobium sp.
ACAGAAAAATACCACTTCTCTTTTGCTTCGTCATAATATCTGCGAATGTTAAAATTCTCAAAAACAGTCAACGCTTTGTCTTCCATTATATCGCCTAGTTAGCAAAATTAAATACTCAACAACTACTTTCAGATATGAAATAAGAGTATGAATACCCAAAATAGCATCCATCATCACCCGTGACAATAGTTATATCTCAGTGTTTACTTTTTTCCATTGCTACTTCCATTCATAAAAAAATCACAGTTTTATAAACGGAAATAAAATAAAGAAAAATTTATATTTTGTTCTTCTTTTGTTTTATACTTAATATTATAAACATAAAATGCAGTTCTAATCCTACAAAAAAACGTTATGTTTGGACTTTTCCCAGAAGACTTTATGTCTTCTGCGATTACCTTAACATCAATATTTGCCGTAATATGTGAATGTGGAATACATCATAAGTGACAGTGCCAAATGCCCCAATCGCTGTGAAAAATTTAGTACTATATTGACGTTACACACAATTATTCTCTTAACTGAAGTCGCCAAAGTCAACAACACCAAATAACCCTATCATTACGATTTATTTCTTATTTTCATCAACAACTTCGGCATCTACTACTTTTTCGCCTTCGGTGCCGGCTTGAGCGTTACCTTGAGACTGTCCCTGTTGGGTCTCTTGAGCTGTACCCTGTGCGCTTTGTGATTGCGATGTTTTATACACTGCTTCAGCAAGTTTATGAGACGCTGTTGTTAATGTTTCTTTTGTTGACTTAATCGCTGTAATATCATTGCCTTTCAAGGCATCTTTTGCTGCAGTTAGCGCTTGCTCAATTGTAAGTCTCTCATCGGAAGAAATCTTGTCACCATGGTCTTTTAAACTCTTTTCAACAGAATAAACTAAGTTATCGGCTTCGTTTCTCACTTCAATTTCTTCTTTACGCTTTGAATCTTCGGAAGCATATTGTTCTGCTTCTTTTACATATTTATCTATATCATCTTTTGAAAGTTTTGTTGAAGACGATATTTTAATAGATTGTTCTTTCCCTGTTCCTTTGTCTTTTGCGGAAACATGCAAAATACCGTTTGCATCTATATCAAAAGCAACTTCAATTTGAGGGACGCCTCTTGGTGCTGGCGGTATGCCATCAAGCATAAATCTTCCAAGTGACAAGTTGTCTTTTGCCATAGGTCTTTCACCTTGAAGAACATTAATTTCAACACTTGACTGATTATCTGCAGCAGTTGAAAATATTTGAGAACGTTTTGCAGGCACTGTTGTATTTCTATCTATAAGAGCAGTTCTTACGCCACCCATAGTTTCAAGTCCAAGTGTAAGTGTATTAACGTCCAAAAGAAGGATGTCTTTTACATCTCCTGTTAATACAGCTGCTTGAACAGCTGCTCCAAAGCACACGCATTCCATAGGATCTATTCCGCGTTCTACTTTTTTGCTAACGTGATCTTCAACAAATTTCTGAACAATAGGCATTCTGGTAGGTCCACCGACCAAAATTATTTTTGTAACAGTTTCAGATGTGAGTTTTGCGTCTTTTAGAGCTTGATCAATTGATGCTTTACATCTTTCAACAATAGGCCTTACAAGATTTTCAAGAGTTGCTCTTGTAAACTTCATCGTTAAATGTTTTGGTCCTGATGCATCAGCTGTAATAAATGGAAGATTTATATCAGTTTCTAAAACATTTGAGAGTTCAATTTTTGCTTTTTCAGCAGCTTCTTTTAAACGTTGAACTGCCATTTTATCTTTTCTTAAATCTATTCCATTTGTTCTCTTGAAATCTTCAGCAATATAGTCAATCAAAGCATTGTCCATATCAGTGCCACCAAGTTGTGTGTCTCCCGAAGTTGAAAGAACTTCAAATGTACCCTCTACGCCCATTTCCATAATTGTTACGTCTAGAGTTCCTCCACCAAGATCAAAAACTAATATTTTTTGTTCTTTACCGACTTTATCTATACCATAAGCAAGCGACGCTGCAGTAGGTTCATTGACAAGCCTTACAACTTCAAGACCGGCAATTGCACCAGCATCTTTTGTAGCCTGTCTTTGATTGTCGTTAAAATATGCCGGAACAGTAATAACAGCTTTTGTTATAGTTTCGCCTAAATAAGCTTCTGCGTCTTTTTTAATTTTTTGAAGAATAAAAGCTGAAAGTTGCTGCGGGGTAAATTCTTTGCCGTTTACATCGTATTTATAATCCGTTCCCATCTTTCTTTTAAAAGCGCTTATCGTTCCTTCAGGATTTGTAACCGCCTGTCTTCTTGCAGGTTCACCCACTAAAAGTTGCCCGTCCTTTGTGAATGCAACATAAGACGGAAATGCTTTACCTCCTAACGTTGTTCCCTCTGCTGAAGGAATAAGAGTAGTTTTTCCACCTTCCATAACAGCTGCTGCGGAATTTGATGTTCCCAAGTCGATACCTATAATTTTTGCCATAGTACTCCTCCTGTATTAATTAAACTTTTTTATGTTTTTTGCTACTTTTACTTTAGCAACTCTTACTAATCTGCCGTTCATTTTATAGCCTTTTTGATAAACTTCCAAAACTTTTCCATCTTCTTCTTCGCTTTCAATATGGTCTAATGCTTCACATGTATTTGGGTCAAACTTTTCGCATTGTATTTCTTCAACACCTTCATCTTTTAACATTTTTGAAAACTCTTTACTTATCATTTCAAGCCCAACTACTATGCTTTCTATATTATTTCCTGCTTTTGCACTCTTTAAAGCCTGTTGTAAAACGTCATCAATACTGATTTGTTTAAGAAGAATTTTTTCTTTTCCCCAGTCTAAATAATCTTTTTTTTCTTTTTCAGATCGTCTTCTATAATTCTCAAAATCAGCTTTAAGTCTTAAAAGCTGATCATAATAATCTTGTGCCAGTTTTTCTTTATCTTCAACTGACTGCTTTAAAATTTCAAGCTCAGAGATTTTTTCATCTCTTGCTTCATTGTAATTGCAATCCCGCAATTCTGGTTCTTTTACAACTTCTTGCTTTTCAATTTCCAAATTATTCCTCCTCAATTACTATTATTGTGAATAGACTCTAAATCTTATCTTTAAAAAACTTATTTAACATTTCAGAAACGTTACTTACAAGTAACATCATTTTTTCATATTCCATGCGTTTTGGACCAATAATTCCTAAAATACCTACTGCCTGTTCACCATTTTTATAAACTGTTGTTATAATACTTAAATCTTTTAGTTCAGCAAGTATATTTTCTGAACCTATTTTTACGTTAATCCCATTGTTGTTAAAATCTTTATTTATTATTTCTATAAATTTTTCTTTATCTTCATTAAATTTTATAAGTGACTTTACTGGTTCAAAATCATTGAAATCAGGGATTGCAATTACATTTGACGTACCATCTATATAAATATCATCTTGTATATTGTAAAACACATCACTTATTTTTTCTGCGATTTTTAAAATTTCAATTTCATTTTGCCTAAAATCTCTTACTTCTGAAATAATTCTTTTATTTGCTTGCGCAACCGATACACCCCTTAATTTTTCATTCAAGAAATTTTTCAATCTGTTAATCTGTCCTGGAGCAAGAGAAGACTCTATTTTTTTATGTTTTATCATACCGCTTTCAGTAAGTAACACAATTAAAAGTTCTTCTTTCGAAAGCTGCACAAGTTCAATATTTTTTATTTCGTCATATTGAGCTTTAGGTGTCATAACAAAACCTGTATATTGAGAAAGACCAGATAAAATACGGGAAGTTTCTGAAAGGAGCATTTCTATTTCATTATGCTTCTGTTTATATTCTTTCCTTATCCTTTTTTCTTCTTTAACAGCAAAATTCTGAAGTTTCATAAGGTTATCTACATAAGTTCTATAACCTTTATCTGTAGGAATTCTCCCAGCAGAAGTATGCGGATGCGTCAAATATCCATCTTCTTCAAGTTCTGCCATCAAATTCCTAACAGCTGCTGGAGAAAGAGAAATATTATACTCTTCTATCAAAACATTTGATCCAACGGGTTTCCCGGTCTTAATAAAATGATGTATAACCGCACTTAATATTTTAGTTTTTCTTTCCTTTAAAATTTCTACTGATATATGCCGCATTTTGCCTTCTTAGTAAAATTTATTTTAGCAATCATTTTATATTAGCGCTCACAGCATTACAGTGCTAAGATTGTAGCACTAACAATTGAATTATGTCAAGATGGTGGTACGGTTGACACTATATTGAAATTTTAGATACAATAGCAAGAAATTGTAATAAAGAGGGTTAAAAAAAATGAAAAGAACGTTTCAACCAAACAAAGACAGAAGAAAAAAGAAGATAGGTTTTATGGCAAGAATGGCAACGCCTGGTGGAAGGAAGGTTTTAAGTGCACGCAGAAGTAAAGGTCGTAAAACTATAAGTGCATAAAATAGTTTATGCAGATAAAAAGTAGGGAAACCTCATTAAGTAGTTTATCCCAACAAAACATCGCCAAGAAAAAGTTTTCTTTTAAGTATTTTGAGAGGCTGCATATCCAAAGAGAGTTCAACAAAGTATTTAAAAGTGGGTTAAGACTTGAAAATAGAAGTATAAAAGTTTTAGTTTATAAAAGGGATGACGGACGTATTACAAGAAGACTTGGGCTTATTACGCCAAAAAAAGTGGGAACAGTCGTCGTAAGAAACAAAACAAAAAGAAGATTAAGAGAAATTTTTAGAACTAATAAATATTTGTTGGAACCTGGATTGGATTTAATTTTTATTTCCAAACCAGAAACAGCATCATTGGATTACAACAGTCTAAAAAAAGTTATTTTAAGTTTGCTTAAAAATGCAAAATTGTACTTAAATTTGGAGTAATACATGAAGCAAATTGCGCTTTTTTTTATTAAATGTTATAAATTTATTTCGCAAACTTTTCCACTCAGATGTCGTTTCCAGCCAAGTTGTTCCACTTATGCTTATCAATCAATAGAAATATACGGTTTTTTTAAGGGTTCTTTTTTAGCTTTTAAAAGAATTATACGTTGTCATCCTTTTTGTGATGGCGGTTTTGACCCTGTACCTGTACCTAAAAATAATATTAAGAGGAAGTCATAATGCAAAAAAATTCCATTTTGTTTATAGTTTTTTCAGCTTTTACAATTTTCATCTGGTATTTTTTCCTTGCTCCACAACAGCCAAAACAATCTTATCAGCAACCAGTGCAAACTCAAGATACGACTGTGAAAATTAAAAATACAAATTTAGACAAATCTGATGCACATAACACATACAAAGAAGAACAAATAAATATTGAGACCGAACAATATAAAGCTATTTTAACAAACAAAGGCGCAGCAATATTGAGTTGGTCTATTAAGGAAAAAAATGGGCAATGGGTGGACTTAGTATTTCCAGAATCAGCACCTGTTATGGCGAATTTTCCAGGATCAATTTATAAAATTATTTCAAAATCCAATAAGAAGATAATTTTTGAATATGTATCTAGAGAGGGCTGGAAAATTACAAAAACATATAATCTATCAGATCTTTATATGCACAATTTAGATATTTCTATTGAAAAAACCAATGAAGTGGTGTTTCCTCAAATAACGCTTGAATGGGGTCCAGGACTTGGTACTGATAGCAAAGAAATAAGAGAAAACATTTCATTGACAAGAGTTTTAGCTTATACTGAAGTAAAACCTAGCCAACTCAAAAAACTTAAAGATAATTTTGAAACTGCCGCTTTATATAAATGGGCAGCTATAGATAACAGATACTTTCTTGCTGCATTTATACCAGAAAAATCAGTGGATTTTGATAAAATTATACCCTCAAGACTTGATAAAAAGCATCCTTATTCTGTTATACTTACAGCAGTAGTTCCTAAAGATATCAACAAAAAAGAATATTCAATTAAATTTTATTTAGGACCTAAAGGATATACATATTTAAAAACTTATAATTTAGGTCTTGAAAAAACTGTAGATTTTGGATTTTTTGGATTTTTAGGTAAAATTGCTTTTGCAGTTTTAACATTTCTCCGCAATATAACACACAATTATGGCTGGGCTATTATAATGCTTACAACCATTATACAGATTTTAGTTTTGCCATTAACATTAAAAAGTTTTCAATCTGCAGCAGCAATGAAACGTATTCAACCTATAATAAAAGATGTTCAGACAAAGTATAAAGATAATCCTCAAAGACTTCAAGCAGAAATGTTGAATATTTATAGATCACAAAAAGTTAATCCTTTGGGAGGTTGTTTGCCTATGCTTTTACAGCTTCCTATTTTCTGGGCGTTTTTTACAATGTTAAGAAATGCTTACGAACTTAGAAATGAAGAGTGGATTCTATGGGTGAAAGATTTGTCCGCTTCGGATCAGTTTATGCATTTAGGGTCTTTTAATTTAAATCTTCTCCCTTTAATAATGGGTATAGGAATGTTTTTACAGCAAAAAATGACTGCTGTAACATCAGATCCTACTCAAAGAAGAATAATGTACATAATGCCTATAGTATTTACTTTTATGTTTTGGTCTTTTCCTTCTGGACTTGTGCTTTATTGGCTTACTAACAGTGTGATTTCAATGATAGAACAATATTTTATAATAAGAAAAGATGCTGTTAGAGTAAAATGTGTTTAATACTGTGAATTCCCAGCAGTTTGTTGGGACAGACTCAAGCAAAGTGAAATATAAAGTTGACGGCAAAAAAGAATACTATCTAACGGGAGGGTTAAACAAATGCCGGAAATAGAATTTAAAGGTAAATCTGTAGCAGAAGCAATAAATAATGGTTTGTCGCAGCTTGGTTGTAAGAAAGAAGATGTGGAAATAAAAATTGTTAGTGAAGGCTCAACAGGTCTTTTTGGACTTATGGGAGGCAAACCTGCCGTTGTTTTAATATCAGTTGATGATTTTAAATGCGATAATAAAGTACTTTTTAACGTTGATTCTAAAAAAATTTGTAAAAAAGCGGAATCGATTTTATTACAAATTCTTTCCAAAATGGGTATTGAAGTTAGTAAAATTGAATCTTCTTTTAAAGACGATACGATAATTATTAACATGATGGTAGCTAACAGTTCTTTGGTTATTGGTAAAAGTGGGCAAACTCTTGATGCTTTAGAATATATTACACAAATTATTACAAACAAAGAATTTGATACTAAAGTTAAAGTAAATTTAGATTGCGAAGATTACAGAAAAAAACAGAATGAAAAGTTAAAAATTAGGATTGATAAAGCTGTTGAACATGTTAAACGTACTGGCAAAATTTACCGTTTTGACCCAATGAATGCAAAGGAAAGAAAAATAATACATCTATATTTGAAAGACAATACTGAAGTTGAATCTTTTTCTGAAGGACAAGACGTTTTAAGAAAAGTAGGTATAAAGCTCGCTGAAAAAAAGCCTATATAAATTAAAGTGCTGCCATCGTCTAGCGGTTTAGGACATCGCCCTCTCAAGGCGGAGATCACGGGTTCAAATCCCGTTGGCAGCGTTTCAGCACGTTATTGGATCATTGACGATGTAAGAAGTTAACCATGTTTATCAACGAAAAACAAATGCAGTTTAAAGTATCAAATTCTACTAAAGTCTTATAAAGTTTACTAATGGCTGCTTACAAATTGCTTATACTACTTTAACTATTATTTTTTTCTTATATGCCGATTTTTTGTAGCAAATGTATGGCTTTAGCCATTAATTTTTTCTTTATTTGTTCTATTTCTTCTTTTTTATTAGGGTCTTTGATAAAATCTTTTAAAGATTCAAGTTCTCTTGCAAACTTTAGTAAAACTTTCAAATCCGAATATGACGGGATATCCGACAAACTACCGTAAGCATATTAAAACAAACAGATGAAGAAAATAATTAGGAAAATTAAAATTTCAAGAGTTTATGCTTAAATTAATTTTTGAGAAATTAAAAAGATAGAAGTGCTGTTTCACGTCGCTTTCATACTACTTCCTTGCTGAAGCTGTGGACGTAAGTCCGCAGCAGGTGGATTTACACTAAAACAATGAACATTTCAGAAGATTGCAAACCCCCTGAAGCGTCTAATTTTATTGGCTTTTTTTGGTAGTTTGGATAAGACTTGATGTTTGAGCATTGCATAAAGAAAGATAACTAAAAATTTGGAGATTAATATGACAAAAATTAAATTTAAAGATAGTCCATTTGAAGGAATTAAATTTATTGATGAAAAAGGCGAAGAAAGATGGTATGCAAGAGATTTAGCAGTATTGTTGGAATATGAAAAATGGGAAAATTTTGGGAAAGTTTTAGATAAAGCAATTCTTTCTGCAAAAACAGTTAATGTTGACTATGTCTACCATTTTCCTGATTTCAGGAAAATGGTTACTTTAGGTTCAGGGAGCCAAAGAGAAATAAAGGATTTTGCTTTGTCTCGATATGCTTGTTATTTAGTTATACAAAATGCAGACCCGTCAAAGCCGTTGGTTTCAATCGGATAAACTTATTTTGCTATACAAACACGCAGGCAGGAGCTATCTGATAGGAATCCTGAACTTAAGGAAAATGAATATAGATTATTGTTAAGAAAAGAAATGAAGTTCCATAATAAAAAACTTGCCTCTGCTGCAAAAGACGCTGGCATTCAAATGCCATTAGATTATGCAATATTTCAAGATTATGGATATAAGGGGCTTTATGGCGGATTAAGTAATAAAGATATTCATAAAAGAAAAAAACTAAAGAAAAGTCATGAAATCTTAGACTATATGGGGAGTACTGAATTAGCAGCTAATTTGTTTAGAGCAACGCAAACTGAAGAAAAATTAAAGAGAGAACAGATAAAAGGAAAACAAAAAGCCAATTCAACACATTATAAAGTAGGTGAAAAAGTTAGAACAACTATAAAAGAACTTGGCGGTACAATGCCAGAAGATTTACCTACAACAGAAAAGAATATAAAACAGTTGGAGAAAGAAGCTAACAAGAAACTTAAACAAAATCTTATAAATAAAAAGAGTTAGCAAGTGGCAATTGGGTTATAGAAATCCATCATTTGTAGTATAAAGGAAATATAAAAGTAGAACATATAAATAAAGCTGGAATAATCAATATTGATAATAGACTAGAGGAATACAGAGAACAATAATTACAAGACTTAAAAAATAGAAAACAGACTAACAATCATTAGAAGATTTGAGTTCCACTTAAAAGAGTGTGAATAGAGACACAGAAAAATTACTGCACAAATGAAACAAGAATTAGCTATGCTTCTAAAAAGAATACGACTACTTACTAGCTTATCTAGTCAAGAGACAGGAATTAAGGAAATTATTTTTTGCAGATAAGCAGGTTAAAGTTTAAGAAAAGTATTTGCTATTTATTTTACTTAAGGGGTTTCTAATGAAACTAATAACATCAACAGCTTTACAAGAATGGGGAAAAACTAGAGAATCGCAGGAGAAACTTCCGTTACTATTAAGGCGTTTGATAGTCAATGATATAGGATTTAATAATATATTACTTATAGACATTCCGGGCGGGGACAGCATTTGGAAGCCTGGTGTTGATGGTAAATTTATTCCGAAGCAGACAAGTATATTGGGGGAAGCAAATAAAACCTATATTATAGAGTGCGGGCAATCAGGCGATGCAGATAAAAAATTTAAGGATGATTTGAAAAAACGTACTAATAAATTAAATGGACAAAAAACAGATGCTGTGTTTGTTTTTATGACAGCTCATAAATGGCGAAATAAAGCAGATACTGTAAACAAAGTAAAAGAAACTGTTGAGAACAGTAATTTATGGTCTGAAATAAAAACATTTGATGCAGATGATATTGAAAATTGGCTTGAACATGATTTTGCGACGACTGCATGGTTAGCAGATATACTAAGGAAACCATCTAATGGAGTAAAAGGGTTTGATTCTACATGGGAAAATTGGCGTGATTCTACAATAATTCCGATTGATGAAGATTTGATATTAGCTCGTAAAGATATACATTCAGAAGAAATTAACCAATGGTTCCAAGAAAATTCTAGTACTAGTATATTAAAAATAAAATCTGCAAACCGTAAGGAATCTTTACTATTCCTTATGTCATCAATCCTTAAATCTCAATTAGACAAAGAAACTATTGACTCTCTTAAATCTCAAATTGTAATTGTTGAAAACGAGGACATATGGAAACAACTCGTTGAGTACAAAGAAACAAAAAAGCTGATACTTATTCCATATTTTGGAATACCTGAAAATCTTGGGACGCTCATAAATAAAGGTTACAAGGTATTCATCCCAATGGGGGAAGAAGATGGTAAAAGCAATGAGCCTGGAACCATTTATATTGAGCCATTCAATACGCATATACTTTATCCCATTCTTGAAATAAAAATAAAATCTCATGAGAAAACGTATTCACTCATTCAAAAATTAGGGAATAATGGGACATTGTTGCATTTACAACGCCTGTTAGAGAGAGAAGAAGCCCCTTTACCAACTCCAAAATGGGCAGATAAGGATAACTGGGAGATTTTGTTGTTAGCTGCATTCGCAGGTAGGTGGAATGAAAGAAATGCCAAAGACAAAGAAGCCATAACAGATCTGTTTGGATTAGAGTATTCTGAAATAACAAGAAAATTATCTTTATATATCAAAACCGAAGAAGCTCCTGTGAGAAAAAATGGATATATTTGGAAGGTTTCTACACCGGAAATTATTGTTGAATATTTGGCAAGATATCTCACAGAAGATGTTTTCACAAGGTATTTGACTGTAACTAAAAAAATTTTGTCAGTTATTAATCAAAAATATGATAAATCAACTTATTCTGACGGTTTAATAGATGGGATCTGTCAAGGCTATGCAATAATCAGTAATAAAGCAAATATCTTTGATGCTGCATTAGGGGTTAAAGAAAACATTCAACACCATGTGGTAGAATTGTTTAAAGACAAAGATTGGAAAACTTGGGCTACACTAAGTCGTAACTTTTCGTCATTGGCAGAAGCTGCTCCTAATGGTGTTTTAGAGTTGTTAGAGAAAATGATTCAAAACAATCAACAAATTATAAAAGATATCTATTTACAAAGTGTATATGTTTATATTTTGCCTGCAATGGAAGTATTAGCTTGGGTTGATTTATATTTTCCGCAAGCAGTTCAGTGTTTGTTTGGACTGAATATAAAATGGGGAAATTCGCCTTTGGAAAGTCTTGAAAGAATTTTTTGTCCTTGGTATTATATAAATACAATGGTAAGTTTAGATGATAAAAAACAATTTTTGGATACACTTATTAAGGATGGTAAAAACATAGATGCAGTCTTTTCCTTATTATACAGTTTATTTTTGAAAGACCATTTATCAACCCAGTCAACTCGGCGTCCAAGATTTATTAAAATTATAGAGCCGCCGTTGCCAGCAGAACAAGATTTGCTTAATTTCCATTACTTTATTTTTCAAAAAGCATTGTCTATTCTTGAAAACGATGCAGCGCGTTGGTCGAAAATGGTAGATTACATAGACTTTATGGATATGTCTTGTTTTGATAGATTTATTGAAAAATTGAACGCTGTTGACTGGAGACAAGTATCTGTTGAATTCAAAAAAACTATTTATCAAAAATTAAATCATTGGCTGTTATTGAATGATGACAACAAAGAGAAGCGTGAATATGCTAAAAAAGAAAAATCAATTGAAGCAATTCTTAGTAAACTGGAAACGGATGACCCAATTGATAAAAATATTCAACTATTTTCTAATGACATTTTAACGACGTCGTATATTAAAGATGATAAAACATCAAGTTTCGTATTGAAAACTGCAATAAAAGACATCATTGATGCGAAGGGTATTTCTGGAATTATTGAGTTTGCCAAACAAATTGACAATCCTGATATACTTGGTTATGAGTTGGCGTATGCCGATTTGTCAAAAGAAGATATAAAATATGTGTTGAATACACAAAAACGTAGCGACGGCAAAATTAAACAGCTTATTGGTAGATTTTTTGCTGTTATTGTAAGCCAAGGCATAAGTTTTTTAAACGATATTTTTGATATGGAATGGGACAATGAGTATAAAAAGTTTTTATTATGCAATATAAATAATAATAAATCGTACTGGGATTGGTTGGAAACTAAAACACTTTCAGAATTATATTGGTCAAATGTTGGGATTGTTTGGGCAGAAAGCGATGCGGAATATGAAATGGCAATTCAACAACTTGATAAGTTCAAAAATTATTTGCCTATGCTATGCCTTATATACAAGCAAGAATATTCTAAAAATTTGGACAGGGTAAAAACTTCAGATATTGTTAAAGTTTTGTATGGGATAGCGGCTTCTAAAAATTCAACACGCTTTCCAAACATTCGTCATGAAAGTAAAACATTATTTGATATTTTGCAAAAAAGGCAAGATGTTGATGAACAAAAACTGTTCCAACTTGAAGTTATGCATTTTAAGTTATTTGATGAACATAATGGCTTAGAACCTAAAACTATTTATAAATATTTACGGACAAAACCTGAATTTTTTATTGAAATTCTTAATATGACATTCCGCTCTGAAAAAGATATCGAATTATATGTAAGATTGGGAAGAGTTTTTCCGTTTAGCAACGAAAATGAGTTTAAACAATGGATAGGTAATCTTATGCCGTTGTTGAATAGTCAAGAGAACAAGGATTTAGTTAAAATTGGGATGCAACAAATCGGGAAAATGTTAGCCAACTCCCCCAAAGATCCGCAAGACAACATCTGGCCGATAAAATATGTAAGAGTTGCTATAGAAAAATTATACGATGATGATTTAAAAGCAGGGATTAGAAGGGGGAAGATTAGTTCTGTCGGAGCACGGAGTATAGATATGAAAGATCCTGGAGGATATTGGTTAAAGAGGGTTTCTGAATTTAGAGAAAATGCAAACAAGATACGATTTACACATCCACGGACTTCTGCCGTACTAGATTACATTGCAACAGATTATGACTGTATGTCCGAACAGTATAAGCAATCCTATTGTGAAAATACAACTGAATAATTAGTTTATTATGCTAATGCTCATAATATCTTTTGTGGCAAAATTGTTCCATAAAAAAAGAATATAAATAAGAGTAGAAGGGGTTGGAAGAACGAAGCAAAATGGGTCTAAAAGTCCGAAAACATTATGCTTGCCAACATCAATAGGTAAAAGCTTGATGAGGTTGCAAATGCGCAAACACAAAGTTTGCAGGATGAGAACAATTGAAAGTAAAAAGCTTATAGCCAAACAAGGATGCATACAAAACCAACCGCTTTATACGCTGAAATTGTCGGTATAGACGTATGTAAAGACAAAATAGACGTTTATGAAACAAAAAACAATACGTATTGCACTGTAAGCAATGATAAAAAAGGTATTAATTCTTTACTTAAATCTTTTAAGCCAACCGCTTAACTGTTAGTCCTTATAGACTTAACAGGCGGTTATGAAACAAATGTTGTTAATGCATTTGTTTCTAGAGGCTTTAATGTTCACAGAGCGCAAGGTCGTAAAGTCAGACAATTTGTTTTAAGCTACGGTCAAAAAAAAGCCAAAACTGATAAAATAGACACTAAAATGCTTACTGCCTATGGAGCAAAAATGCAAGAAACATTAAAATTATACAGACAACAAAACAATCAATAGCAAGAACTTATCAGCCGCCGCGAAGAGATCAAAGAAATGTTGGAGAAAGAAAAGAACTGCAAAGAACATTTTAATGATAAAGCAGTTAGACTCATTAAGGTCTTGCAAGAACAAATGGACGCAATTGAACAAGAAATCAAAGAACGTATAGACAAGGATAAAGAGCTAAAAAAGAAAGCGCAAATAATTTCTTCTGTTAAACCAGTTGGCCAAAAGACTACAATGACTCTATTAGCTTGTATGCCTGAATTGGGCATTGCCAATCGTAGAGAAATTGCCGCCTTAGCAGGTCTTGCTCCTTATGCCGACGCCGACGACAGAGGAACAGCCTATAAAAGACGAAAAACTTTTGTTGGTAGACCTATAGTCAAACGTTTGCTCTTTATGTGCGCTATGGTTGCCATTAAGAACAATTGCAATTTAAAAGCTTTCTATGAAACCCTTTACAAACAACGGCAAACCTAAAATGGTCGCTATTGTCGCCCTTATGCGTAA
>JAITPF010000033.1 GCA_031289585.1 Endomicrobium sp.
GTTCCGGGTGTTTTTTTGCGTCGTCCTTTCAGTATTCATGACGTCAAAAAAGATACCATAAGTTTTTTATATAGAGTTGTTGGCAAAGGTACAAAACTTTTGTCTGAAATAAAATCAGAGATGCTTCCGCTGTTGGGTCCTCTTGGCAAAGGATATGACTTAACTCCTGATTCCAAGGGGAGTATAGGTGCGGGAAAGAAAATTTGTTTTAACCCTATCATTGTTGCAGGCGGTACAGGGATAGCTTCAGTTTATTTTCTTGCAGCTAAATTAAAGAAGAAAGGAGTACTCTATTATGGCGTACGTACGAAAAAAGATTTATTGTGTCTTGATAAATTTAAAAAAATAGATTGGAAAATTGTTGTTTCTACGGATGATGGTTCAAAAGGATATAAAGGGTATATTACAGACCTAATATCAAAGAATTTAAAGAATAGCGATATGTTGTTTGCATGCGGACCAATTCCAATGCTTAAAAAAGTTTTGCATGTTGCCAAAGAAAAAAATATAAAAGGCTTTATTTCTCTTGAGGAAAAAATGGCATGTGGTATAGGAAACTGTCAAGGCTGTGCTGTAAAAATAAAAGGCGAGTATAAAATGGTTTGTAAAGACGGTCCTGTTTTTAAAATTGAAGAGCTTGAGCTGTAAAATATTGAGGTTAAACTATTAAACCTTGTAAAGGTGGTGTTATAGAATTTATTTCAAAGTTTTTAAATAGTTACGACTTTGAATTGTTTGAAGGAAAATTTGACTTTCAAAGAAGATTAAAAAGTGGAATCAAGGTTATGGTATAAAAAATTGAAAGTTGAATTATAATGAAAAAATATTTTTCAGGCAAAAATTTTACTTTATATAACGGCGATTGCATTGAGATTTTAAATCAACTGTCCGCAAATTCTATAAATATGATATTTGCGGACCCTCCTTATTTTTTGTCAAACGGTTCTTTCACATGTCATGCGGGAAGACGTGTAAGTGTTAAAAAAGGTGATTGGGATTTAGGCGATGGCGCGCAAAAAAATTTAGAATTTCACATTGAATGGTTAAAAGCTTGTAAGAGAGTCTTGAAACCAAACGGTACAATATGGGTGAGCGGTACATATCATTCTATTTATCAGTGTGGAGTAGCTCTAGAAATAAATGGATACCATTTTTTAAACGATGTAGTTTGGTTTAAACCTAATGCAGCGCCAAATTTGAGTTGCCGTTTTTTTTACTGCAAGTCATGAGACTTTAATATGGGCTAGAAAAGAAAAAAAAAGCAAACATACTTTTAACTATAGTTTAATGAAAAATGGAAAATGGAAAGAAGATACTCTAAAAAAAGATGGATTGCAAATGAGGAGCGTGTGGTCAATTGGAACCTCAAAACCTTCTGAAAAATTATTTGGTAAACACCCAACGCAAAAGCCTTTAGACTTGTTGAGGAGAATTGTTTTGGCGAGCACAAATGAAGGAGATACTGTGCTTGATCCTTTCGCAGGCAGTTCAACAACCGGAATAGCTACTGTTATAAATGGTAGGAAATTTATTGGGATTGATACAGAAGAGAAATATTTAGATTTATCTGTAAATAGATATAAAGGTTTGGCTCCAGAAGATAATGAAGATAAGATGTTAGATTGCTTGCATCCTAAAAGCTTTGGACAACAATATTTTCTTGAAAAAAGTGGAAAATATAAAGCGAATAAAAGAAAGAAATGAAGATAATCACAAGAGCTAAAGCAATAATCAATTTGCGTAAATACGAAGGGCAGAATTTAAGAGATTTGGCTTTGAAACACAAGGTTACGACTTTTGAAACAGGCAAACAAAATAAAGGCTGGAAGGGTTTAGTTCTTGAAAAATTGGCAGGATTAGATACTAATACTTCAAAGGCTCCAAACGGATTGAATTTTGAGTTGAAGTCAGTAAGTTTTTGCGAACGCAGTGGAATGGCAAAAACGCTGAGGATGCGGAATTGTTGAAAGTAACAAGTTTTGACTTTACAAATGATGGCAATTTAATTGCCGAGATAAAAAAAGATTATGATTTTATAAGAAATAAGCTTAAAAATAGCGGGTTTGCTTCTTTAACAGGCAAAGATGGAAAATGGATACAAGCAAGGACAAAAGGCATTGGACACGGCTCAATTACAAGAGCTTTTTATGTAAGAAAATCTTTAGTAAAGAGAATATTTGATAATTCAAAATGAAACCTGACTTAAGTATAGAATTTGCAGGAATTAAATTGAAAAATCCAGTGCTTACGGCGTCTGGAACTTTTGGGTATGGTTATGAGTCTGCCGATTTAATACCTTTGGAAAGGCTTGGCGCAATTGTTACAAAAACTATAACACTTGAGCCTCGTTTGGGCAATGTTCAGCCGAGAATCGCCGAAGTTGCTTCAGGGATGCTAAATACAATAGGGTTACAAAATATAGGTGTTAAATCTTTTGTTGAAGAGCCTCTTGATAATTTGTGTAAAACGGGCGTCCCTATTATAGTAAGCGTTGCCGGAGCTTCGGTGAGCGAGTATGTTGAAACTGTAAAGATATTGAGTGCGCATTCAGGTGTGTCCGCAATAGAGTTGAACTTGTCTTGCCCGAATTTAAAAAAGAAAATAGTTTGTCACGACTTATTTTTAATGCAGGATGTAATAAAAGGTGTAAAGAAAGTATCAAAAGTTCCTATTATTGCCAAATTATCTCCCCTTGTAACTGATATTGCTGAACTTGCGTTAACAGCACAAAATGCAGGTTCTGATGGGGTAGTACTTGCAAATACTTATCCGGCAATGGCTATAGATGTTAAGACATTTAAACCTAAACTTTCTACGGTAAAAGGTGGCATGTCGGGTGCGTGTATAAAACCTATGTCGGTACGCTGTGTCTATGATGCTTATAGCAATATAAAAGTACCAATTGTAGGTTGTGGTGGTATAATGACGGGAGAAGATGCTATTGAATTTATGCTTGCTGGAGCAACGGCTGTTGGTGTTGGGAGTTCAAGCTTGGTTTCTCCAGCAAATTTAATAAAAGTTATTGATGAAATAGAATGTATATTAAAAGAAAAAAATATAAAATCACTAAAAGAAATAATAGGTGTCGTTAATAATGGGCAAAAAGAAAAATGATGAAAAAAATTATATTAGCATTAGATGTTTATGATTTTAAAAAAGCTGAAAAACTTGTAAAAGATACAAATCCTTATATCGATATTTATAAAGTGGGACCGATATTGTTTTTACAATTTGGTAAAGAAATAATAAAGATGATAAAAGGGAATGGAAAAGAAGTATTTTTGGATTTAAAGTTTTACGATATACCTGCTACTGTAAAACGTTCTGTTGAGTCTGCAAAAGAACTTGGCGTTTTTAGTTTGACAGTTCATTCAGTCGGTGGGGAAGAAATGCTTAAGGCTGCCTTATCTGTTGAAAATAGACCAAAAATATGGGCTGTTACTGTACTTACAAGTCAAATTACGACTCCTGATGAAGTAATAAAAAGAGCGAAGTTCTCGAAATCTTGTGGTGTTAACGGTGTAATATCATCACCGCTTGAGACAGCACTTATAAAAAAAGAATGTGGAAAAGAGTTTGATGTTGTAACTCCTGGCATTAGACTAGCAAAATCTGATGATGATCAAAAAAGAGTAGCAACACCGGAAATTGCAGTTAAAAATGGTGCAGATTTTATAGTTGTTGGAAGACCTATATTGGAAGCTGTAAATCCTGCAGAAATTGCAAAAAGTATTTGTGAAAGTATAAAAGGGTAGAGTGGTTTAATGTATGAATGCTATGATAAAAAAGACAAATAGGTTATTGTTTGACGGATTGAAGGTTGGTCTTCTTCTGCAAATTATCGGTATAGGACCTATGTGCATGTTGATTTTTCGTTTGTCATTATCTTTGCCGATTAGTAAATTGCTTATAGGTGTTGTAGGTATAACTTTTGCCGATTTTTTGTATATATGTTTAACTGTTCTTTCAATATCTGCTATTATAAAAAAATTGCAAAGATTTCAACGGGTCTTTGATATTGTTGTTGGGGCTGTATTGATTGTGATTGGAATATTGTTTATAACAGTAGGACGTGTTGTCAGTCCTGATACTTTTCAAGGACAGGATTTATTTTTTTGGTTGTTTGGGTTGACTATTGCGAATCCTATCACTATTCTATTTACTGCTGGATTATTTTCGCTTGAGATAAGTAAACGTAATATGAAATTAAAAGACACGGGTATTTTTGCGTTTGGTTTTCTATTGGCAACACCAATATTTGCAACGTTTGTAATTATTGTTGGGAATTTTGCCGGTACGATTTTACCAAATACTATTGTGAGAATACTTAATATTGTTATGGGATTTGTTTTGATATATTGGGGAATAAAAAATATATTTTTCAAAAATAAGAAATTGACTGCTTGGAGGATAACAAATGCAGCAAAATAGCATTAAGGAATTATTCAAAAAAAACAATGCTCTTTTAAATGGGCATTTCAAACTTTCAAGCGGGCTTCATTCGGATACATATTTTCAATCTGCTTTAATTTTACAACATCCAAAAGAAGCGGCTTATCTTGCCGAAGAACTTACAAAGAAAATTAAAGAAAACAATATAAAAGTTGATGTTGTAGTATCGCCTGCAATGGGTGGCGTTATTATTGGTCATGAAATGGGAAGAGCGTTAAATGTGCGTGCAATATTTACAGAAAGAGTTGATGATAAAGTTAGTCTGAGACGAGGGTTTTCAGTAAAAGAGGGAGAAAAAGTTTTAGTGGTTGAAGATGTTATAACAACTGGGCTTTCCACAAAAGAAGTTATTGATTCTCTTAAATTTTTTGGAGTTGAAATAGTTGCTGTCGTGTCACTTGTTGACAGAAGCGCAGGGAAGGTTGATTTTGGAGTGCCGAGATTTTCTCTCTTAAGTTTGGAAGTAAAGAGTTATAAAGAAGAAGACTGCCATATGTGTAAGGATGGCGGCATTGCGGTTAAACCAGGAAGCAGGAAATAAAGCGTTGTTCTTTTAGATTTGCGCTTTATTATTTTTTAAAGCGAGGAAGTTGATTATGAATATATTATGGACATTTATCCCAATTTTTCTTTTTGTATTTATTTTTGTCGGCGGCGGCGTATACTTTTCTTTTATGGGATACGAAAAGGCGTTTACTATACTTCCGCCTGTGATTGCAATAATTCCATCTATAATTTTGGCATGGGTTATAAACCGCAAAACTTCGGAAGAGAAAACTGCGGATTTTCTCGCAGGAATCGGCGAGAAAGACATCGTTTATATGTGCATAATATTTCTTTTAGCTGGAGCGTTTGGAGAAGTTACTAAAAGCATAGGTTCAATTGAATCTTTAGTCAATTGCACAATATCATTTGTCCCTGCAAAGTTTTTGTTGATAGGCATATTTCTAATATCCGCTTTTTTATCAACCGCTATAGGTTCGGCTCTTGGTACGGTTGCCGCAGTAGGACCGGTTGCGGCTGATTTTTGCTTGCATGCCAGCGGTATTTCCATGCCTGTCGCTATGGGCGCTGTAGTAGGAGGAGCTTTCTTTGGAGATAATTTATCACTGGTTTCTGATACTACAATTGTGTCTATATCGTCTCAAGGCGCAAATGTCAAAAAGAAATTCAAAATAAATCTTCGGATAGCTGTTATTGCGACTGTAATAACTGTTCTTGCTATGTGTTTGTCCGCAACGGTAACGGTGGATAAAATACACGGGCATGATTTTTCATTAGTATTGATTCTTCCTTACATTGTTTTACTGGTTTTGGCTTTCAATAGAGTAAATATTTTGGTTTGTTTGACGCTTAGCATACTGTTGTCGGGTATTATAGGGCATTGTTGTCACTACGCCGATTACGGCATCATGAAGTTTTGCAATGATATTAATGCGGGATTTTTGAAAGTGTACGGGGTTCTTCTGCTTGGTTTAATGGTCGGTGGATTGTCGGGACTTATAGGCAGCGCTGCTGTAAAAGAAGTTGCGCGTATTATATCCGAGCGTATACTGCAGGGTAAAACAGAATCCAAAATGCCTCAGTTTATTATAGGTGGATTGTCATCCATGTTTACGTTTCTTCTGTCAAACAATGTCATAGCTATAATTTGCTGTGGTAAAATAGCTAAAGGTATAGCCAAGCATAACAGAATTTCTCCGCACTATTCTGCTACGATACTTGAAGTGTTTGCTTGTGGTGTAAAAGGGTTGCTTCCGCACGGTACGCAAATTTTGCTTGCAGCGTCTCTTGCGAGCATATCGCCTCTTAGTATTTTACCACATGTCTACTATTGCCATGCTTTGGTAATTGTCAGCATATTGTTTATTTTATTTGTTGATAAGAAAAGTCCAATTGTAAACTGATAAGAAAAGGAAACACAAGTGTCTGTAACGTATAAGAGCGCAGGAGTAAACATTGACGCTAGAGAAAGACTTAAAAATAATAAATTTGAGACTGTTATTAGAAAAAATACTTTTTACTTTTATAATTCTGTATTTCAGGACAAATACGAGGCTTATTTAAATTCACTAAATGAAACTTTGCTTGTTTTGAAAAATGAAATAGACACAAAAGGTTTAAGTAAGCGGTGTTTTGAAGAATTTTTACTAAAAGACAATGCGTTAAGGTCATTGTTAGCTTTAACAGGTTTTGCAAATGAAAGTTTAAAAAGACTAATTACTGTAATTCGTGTAACAAAGGATAAAAGTCTTTCAAGTTTAATGAATAAACAAAAATGGACAAAAGCAACTTCTAAAAATGACGTGAAAGAATGGAGTGACAAAACAATAGAAAATTTAATTAAAAATAATGCTTATTTTAGGAAAGGAATAGTAAATCTGTTTTTTGAAGGGGCAACTATACCGTTTTTGTCTCAAACTTTGCCTCTTTTTGAAATAAAGAAACTTAGTATAATCAAAACTCAAATTTGAAATTCCCGCAATGATTGACACTCTTGTAAGATATAAGGAAAAGGGTAGTTATTCTGGGAAAATGGAGAATAATCCTGAATATTTTCTTGCAAATATTCTGAAAGATTTAAATATTATTTTTGAGAAAGGCGATTTATCAGAATTGTTAAAAAATGAATTTCAAGAAAAACGTACAATGGATTTTATCATTCCCAATAAAGAAAATCCAAAAGTGATCATTGAAAGTTCTTTTCTTGTAACTACTTCTTCAGGACAGGGTGACAAGTCAAAAATAGAACACAACATAAGAAAACTTATTTATAAATACTATCCTGCTGCAAAATTTATAGGTTTTGTTGATGGTATCGGCTGGTATGTAAGAAAGAATGATTTAAAAAGAATGGTTGATGCTTATGATGAAGTATTCACATATCATAGAACAGAAATTGAGCGTTTTAGCGAGTATATTGAAAAGAGGATTAAGTGATAAAAAAACATATTGATACTGTTATCGCGGGCGATTGTGTAGAGTTATTAAAAAATTTACCTGATAATAGTGTCGATATGACGTTTGCAGATCCTCCTTTTAATTTGAAAAAAAATATGGTAAATACAATGATCATTTAAAAAATCAAGAATATCTTGATTGGTGCAAGGTGTGGATTTTGGAATTGGTAAGGATTACGAAGTCCACAGGCTCAATATGTTTACATAATATTCCTAAATGGTTAATTAAATATTCATCTTTTTTAGATGAACTTGCTGATTTTAAGCATTGGATAGCGTGGGATGCGCAAACATCTCCGATGGGTAAAACATTACAACCCAATCATTACGGTATATTGTTTTATGCAAAAGATGCAAAAAAATTGATTTTTAACGAACTTCGTTATCCGCACAAAAGAACAAGACAAACAAATATGCTGGCTAAGGATTACGGTGGAAAAAAATATTTGTTACATCCTTACGGTCCGTTAGTTTCTGATGTGTGGACTGACATTCACAGAGTAAAACACAATAAGTACAGAGATACTCATCCTTGCCAGTTACCCGTTCATTTACTTGAAAGACTTATTTTAATGGCAACAAATGAAAATGATATTGTTTTAGATCCTTTCATAGGAGTGGGAACTACGGCGATCGCTGCAAAAAAATTAGGTAGGCATTATATAGGTTTTGATGTTGATGATAATTATGTGAATATTACAAAAAATAAATTAAGCAATATTGAGTCTAACTCTAAAATTGGTAATTCTTGGGTAAGCTTTTATTTAGATGAAATAGTTACATTGAGAGATAGGGACTGGAATGATATAAAGCAATATTTTTATATTCCTACAAAAATACAAGATATTGACAAGTTGCCGATAATGTTAAAACATAAGTCAAAAGTTATTTCAAGTTATTACCAAATAAAAAATGGAAGCAACAATTTGTTTCTTTTTGAAGACAGAAAAAATTTAAAACGGTAAAGAAATTGATAAAAAAAGAAATATAATTGGATAATAGGGGGAGTAAAATGTCCATTATGTATAAAAAAGTTGGGGTAAATATTGATGCTGGAAATGAACTTGTTAAAAGACTTAAAAAGAAATTTCCTAAAATCGGTGGGTTTGGCGGATTGTTTCCGATCAGTGGAACTAAATATAGTCTTGTAAGCTCGACTGATGGCGTAGGAACAAAATTAAAACTTGCATTTCTGCTAAATAAACATGACACTATAGGAATAGATTTGGTTGCAATGAATGTCAATGATTTAATATGTGTAGGGGCCAAACCGCTTTTCTTTTTAGATTATTTTGCCTGTGGTAAACTAAATGTGAGCCAAGCGGAGCAAGTTATTAAAGGTATAGCTAAAGGATGTGAGTTATCTGGTTCGCAGCTTGTCGGTGGCGAAACTGCTGAAATGCCTGGTTTTTATAAAGATGGTGAGTACGACTTAGCAGGCTTTTCTGTAGGCATAATTGAAAAAGATAAAGAAATAGACGGAAAGCATATAAGTCCCAATGATGTTATAATAGGATTACCGTCAAGCGGTCCTCATTCAAACGGTTATTCACTTATAAGAAAGGTTTTTTCAAACAGTGAATTAAAAAAGTATTCAAAACAATTACTTGTTCCTACAAAGATTTATGTCAAAGAAGTTCTTGCAGCTCTTGCAAAATTTAATTCAAGAAAACAAAAGATAGTTGGTATTGCCCATATTACAGGGGGAAGTTTTTACGATAAAATAGAAAGAATTTTACCACAAAAAACAAGAGTTATCATTGAAAAAAAATCTTGGAAAGTTCCTGAAATTTTTAAGCTCGTTCAGGAAAAGGGAAATGTTCCTGAAGAAGACATTTATAGAACGCTTAATATGGGAATAGGGATGGTTTTAATTGTGCGCTCTGAAATTGCTTTGCAGGTCAAAAAATTTTTTAAAGGTGCAAAAGTGATAGGCTACATTAAAGAAGACGAAAGAGGCGTTGAACTTATATGAAACGTCTTGCAGTTTTAGTGTCTGGCAGTGGTTCAAATATGCAGTCTATAATAGATTCTACAAAAAAAGGAATCTTAAAAGGATTGGCTGAAGTTGTTTTAGTTATTTCAAGTAACTCAAATGCTTATGCTACTAAGCGAGCAAAAAATGAGAATATAAAAGTTGTTTGCATAGAAATAAAAAATTTCAAAGATGAAAAATCTTTTAATACTGAAATACTAAAAGAATTAAAAAATGTAAAAGCAGATATTATTTGTCTTGCAGGTTATATAAGAATTGTTGGACAAGAAATCATAGGCAATTATAACAACAGAATTTTAAATATACATCCTTCACTATTACCAAAATTTGGTGGGAAGGGGATGTATGGTCATTATGTTCATGAGGCTGTTGTAAGATCCAGAGAAACAAAATCTGGCGCAACAGTGCATTTTATAGATGAAAATTATGATACTGGAAAAATAATCACACAACAAGAAGTCGAAGTACTTAAAGATGATACTCCACAGGATGTTGCAAAAAGAGTTCTAATAGTAGAATGCCAGATATACCCAAAAGCAATAAAAGAAGTAATAGAAAATTTAAATAAAATTTAGAGTTTGTCATACTAACTAAGAGGTTGAAAAAATGATTCCACGTTATACAAAACCTGAAATGGCCGCTATTTGGTCAGATGAAAATAGATTTCAAAAAATGCTTGAAGTTGAAATCTTTGCTGCTGAAGCTATGTCAAAACTTGGAATAGTTCCAAAAAAAGCTATTGAAACAATAAAGAAAAAAGCAAAAATTAATGTTAAAAGAATTAATGAAATCGAACTTACAGTCAAACATGATGTAATAGCTTTTCTAACTGCTATTGTTGAGACTATTGGTTCTGATGGTAGATTTTTGCATTTGGGCATGACTTCTTCAGATGTTTTAGACACTGCTACGGGAGCGCAGTTAAGGCAATCAACAAAGCTGCTTATTAATGAAACGAAGAAACTGTCTGTTGTAATATCAAAGTTAACAAAAAAATATAAACTGACTCCTGTGATAGGAAGAACGCATGGTGTTCACGCAGAACCTATGACATTTGGTTTGAAAGCAGCTTCTTGGTACTGTGAAATTATGAGATCTTTGGATAGACTCAATTTTGCGCTTGAAACTGTAAGTTATGGTAAAATTTCAGGTGCTGTAGGCACTATGGCTCATTTGGATCCTAAAGTTGAAAAATATGTATGTCAAAAAATGGATTTAAAACCAGAGCCTGTATCAACACAAATTGTTCCTCGCGACAGACATTCGATTTATTTTTCAATACTTGCCCATATAGGTGCAGCTCTTGAAAGAATTGCAACAGAAATAAGACATCTGCAAAGAACTGAAGTTGCAGAAATTGAAGAACCTTTTACAAAAGGGCAAAAAGGGTCTTCTGCAATGCCTCACAAAAGAAACCCGATAATCTCTGAGAATATATGTGGACTTGCAAGACTTCTTAGAGGATATGCTGCAACTGCAATGGAAAATATCACGCTGTGGCATGAACGCGATATCAGTCATTCTTCTGCAGAAAGAATTATGCTCCCAGATGCTTCAATAGTTTTGCATTATATGCTTATAAGAATGCAGACTTTATTGTCAGGACTTAATGTTTATCCCAAGAATATGCAGGCAAATTTAGATAAAACAAAAGATGTTATTTTTTCAGGAACATTATTACTTTCTCTTGTAGATAAGGGTATGTCTAGAGAAACTGCTTATGAGATGATTCAGTCTGTAGCTTTTGAGGCAAAAAATAATAAAATATCTCTTGAGGAAGCATGTTTAAGAAACCAAGACATAAAAAAATATTTAAATATTGAAGAAATAAGAAGAAATTGCGACATAAAATCGCAATTTAAAAACATTGATTATATTTTCAAGAGAATTTTTAATAAATAAAATTTATTGAGAATAAAAAATGACAACAACAAATGAAAAATCTCAAACACAAAGAGATTCTGCAAAAATTTGACTTTTGTAAGTAAAAACATATAAAATAACTACACTCTTTAATAATGGCGGCGTAGCTCAGGGGTAGAGCAGAGGATTCATAAGCCTTTGGTCGTAGGTCCAATTCCTACCGCCGCCAGTCAAATTCTACTTCTAAAATTAACTCTCATAAAAGTCTTAATTAGAAGATAAAGAGAGACAGTTGTTTAGTTATCTTGGATGTCCAAAGATAAAATGCGCATATAGAGAGATATAACAGGACACATAGGGAAGAGTTTATAAACAACAATGCAGGGTTAATAGAGTATGAAGAAGAGTTTAACGGATTGTTTGTAGATTATTTAGTGTATTACAACAGTAAAAGATCGCATTTTGTGTTAAATCTAAAAACACCTTTGGAGATTATGTTTCAAAATTCTAAAATGTCGCATATGTATATAACTAATACAACTAATTGATAGAATAGAAAAAAATAGATATAATTTTAATGTAGTTTTTCGTGGGGGTTGTGTTGTATAAGCAAAAAAGTAAGGGAGGAGGTTGTATGAAGAAATTAGTAGTTTTTGGTTTAACATTGTGTTTTGGCGTTTTGGTTGCTGGGTCTGCACAAGGGCATATGAGTTGCGCCGAATTTACTCAGAAATATTCTGATATAAGCGATAATTACACTATCAAAAGGTATTGTAGAATAGAAGAAGAGTTGAAAAGAAATTTAGTGCAAAGAGAAGGGTTTGAAAAAAGAGTGAGAATAGTCCAGGAAGCGGTTTCAGAGCTTGAAGAAGGACCAGGGAAAATAATTGGAAGCGAATTTTTGGGAATTCTTACGGAGGCAATTCCAGGATTTACAGAAGAGATAGAACATCTAGTATCGGATCTAGAAGGAATGCCACGAGAATTAGAAAATGGTATAGCATTTAGAAGATATGAAGAAAGCAAGAACGACTCACGCAGTGGTGGTTTATAGGATATTGAGAAAGTAATGAATTTTGCAGCAGAAAGTAAGTCCCCCACGAAAACACAAATAAAAAATGTTTATCAAAATTAATTTTTTGATAAACATTTTTTTATTTATAAAGAAAATTTAACAGACCTCTTCCATCTTATTGTAGAATAGACTAATTGTGAATTCTTCTTATACCAGCGCCTAGTTTTTTTAATTTCTCTTCAAGCATATCATACCCTCTATCTAAATGATAAATCCTTGAAACAACAGTCTTACCTTCTGCAGCAAGTCCAGCTAAAACAAGAGCTGCTCCAGCCCTTAAATCCGAGACCATTACCGGCGCCCCAGAAAATTTTTCAACACCTTTTATATTTACGACTTTACCATTTATTGTAATATCAGCACCAAATCTTTGAAGTTCAGCAACAGGCAAAAATCTATTTTCAAAAACGAGTTCTTCTATTTGCGATTTTCCGCTCAATAGACACATCAAAACCATCCATTGAGCTTGAACATCAGTAGGAAATCCTGGATATACTTCCGTCTTTACATTTTGAGGCTTTAAATTTTTCACCCATTTTACAGAAATGGTATCTTCCATCTCTTTAATACATAACCCGCTTTTTTTTAATTTATCATTTACTACTTTTAAATGCCGCGGTACAACTTTTTTAAGTGTAACTTCGCCTTTTGTTATTGCTGCAGCAATTATATATGTAGCAGCTTCTATTCTGTCAGGAATAACTTCATGCTTAAAACCGTGAAGAACATCTACACCTTCTATTACAATCTTCTTTGTTCCCATCCCAGCTACTTTTGCGCCCATTTTATTTAAAACATTTGCCAAATCTTCTATTTCAGGCTCACAAGCAGCATTAATAATTGTAGTTTTGCCTTTCGCTAAAACTGCAGCAAGCAATATATTTTCTGTTGCACCTACACTCTGGAATCTAAAATCTATCTTTGCTCCTTTAAGTCCATCTTTAGCAAAAGTTTTTACATAACCACCTTCTACCGAAATTTCAGCGCCCAATTTTTTAAATGCATCCAAATGTATATCTATAGGTCTTGCGCCTATGGAGCATCCACCGGGTAACGATACATCAACCTTTTTAAGTCTTGAAAGTAAAGGTCCCATTATTAAAATACTTGCACGCATTTTTCTTACTAAATCATAAGGTGCTATATGTTTATATTTATATGAAGAATAAGTTTTTACTGTATTCCCTTTTTTAACTATTTTTTTACCTATAAAATTTAAAAATGCAATCGTTGTATCTATATCAACAAGAGATGGAACATTTGTTATTGTTGTAGGTTCATCGGTAAGCAAAGTTGCAAACAGTATAGGCAAAGCAGAATTTTTTGAGCCAGATATAACAACTTCGCCTTTTAACTTTTTACCTCCGTGTATTATGATTTTGTCCATTTATATACCTTTATCTTTATTCTAGAGTATGTTAATACTAATAAAGCAAAAGCGTTAGAAGTAAAAACAGTCAAATGCAAACACGAAAATATGGTAATAGCGAGATTAACTCATCTTGAGCAACATGGCAGTTAGTTACTTTTGCCCTAACCCTTTCGGGTTGTGGCAACACTTTTGTCCTATTAGTGACGACTCTAGCTATTTAAACTAATAATTAACATAACGTCTCCAGTGGACTTAATAATTTTTATTCCTTCAAAAAATATATTATATTTCTTTGAATAATTTTGAGTTTCTTGCATTAAAAACTTTTCAATTATAGGAATGAGTTTATTATCAATAATAGTAGCAGCAGATAAAACTAAAATTTTATTTTCCATACCGACATACTGCAACACAAAAACCTCAAAAACCGTATTATATCTAGAAATAATGGTATTTACTTTCGAAACAATCAATCTAGCAACGTACTCACCATCAGTTATGTCATGCTTATCTGCTATCATATCTGCCGCTGCTGCTGAGTTTTTTATTTCCGAAATATTTCTTGAATTATAATCGGAGTGCGATATACGCATGTAAAAATAACTTTTTACATCATCAATATTTTGTATCCACCTAAAAGCTACATTTTTATCATGATTATAAGTTGTTACAATCGTATACTTTATATTTGAATCGCTGCTTAAAACAACTCTTGTTATTGCTAGTATTGCAGTTTGCATTATATGTATTGATTGCGAAACAATTTTTTGATCTTTTGAGGTAAGTCCATTAAGTTCCATATCAAGATATAAAGTCTTTCCATAGATATATGCTTTTGTCTCTTGTTTGCACTCTTTTTTTACAAGTTTTTCTAAATCTTGCGTAAGATTATCTTTTTGATAAGTTACACCACAAGAGTTTAATAAAAAAGCTATTATAGTTAACAATATTGTATATTTTAACGCTTTCATTCATCTTCAAGCAAAACTCATTTCAATTTTATCATAGCGAGAAACAATGTTAGTGCAATGATTTTTTTCTTAAAAGACACAATTGTTTCACCGATATAATCAAGTTCATAATGGCAAACTTATTCAATTATTTCCGTACTGCTTGTCATTTAGATTTTCTTTTTCCTACAGTTTTCATCGTCTCTTCCAATTCATCAAAATCTAATTCTTTTTCAGTTATAAGTCTCTTTGCTACAGCGTCAACAGCATCCCAATTTACTTTTAAAAACTCTTCAATTTTTGTATAACACGAATTCATTATTGATATTGTTTCATTGTTAAGTTTTTCTTTAAGGCTTTGCGACATTTCTTCTGGTGGTATAGCTGAAAAATCACCAACAAAACCACCATATCCCATTCCTACTTTCCATACCATAGTATTTGCTTTAGTCATAGCATGCCTAAAATCTGCAGAAACTCCAGTTGTAGTTGTATTATATTTAATTTTTTCCGCTGTATATCCCGCAAGAGAAACCATAATATCTGCAAGCAATTCTTCTTTATGTTCACTGTGAAGTTCTTCCTTTGGAAACGGAGCAACAAATCCGAGTGCCCATTGACGGGATCTTAGCGAAACTTTAAATACATCATCGGTTGGATGCATCATATACATAACTACAGCGTGTCCCGCTTCATGATATGCTGTCATCTCAAGTTCTTTGGGTGTCATATCGAAATGCACTTCCATACCCCAATCTATTCTTTCCATAGCTTCTGACAAATCTTTCATATCAATAATGTCTTTCTTTTTTCTTGTTGCAATCAATGCCGCTTCTTTTACTATATTTTCAATATCAGCAGGGGACTTGTATACCGTTTTCTTTGCAAGTCTATTTATATCTACTTCAGGTACAGCTTTTACTTTTTTCAAATAAAAATCGAACAATTGTTTTCTTTCTTTTAAGTTTGGATGTGTAATGGCAATTTTTCTATCGAAACGACCAGGCCTCAATAATGCTTCATCTAAAACACTTTCATCTGCATTTGTAGCTGCTATAACAATAACATTACTTTTCTTGTTGTCAATCCCATCCATTTCTACAAGAAGCTGGTTTTGAGTGCTGTTTGTTTCTTGTCCTCCACCCATATAAGAAAAAGTTCTGCCTCTTCCTATAACTTCAATTTCATCAATAAATACTATACAAGCGCCTTCAGCATAAGCATAATCTCTAGCTTTTTTAAAAAGATTTCTTACTCTACTTGCACCAACGCCCACAAATACCTCAATAAATTCACTGCCGGCCATTGAAATAAACGGTATTTTACATTCAGTAGCAATAGCTTGTGCAAGCAATGTTTTTCCGCAACCCGGAGGACCCGTAAAAAGAATACCTTTAATAATTTTCCCGCCAATTTTTTGAAGCTGTTTTCTGTCTTTAATAAGCTGAACAACTTCAAGCGCTTCTTTTTTTGCACCTTCAAGCCCTATAACTTCCTTAAAAGAAACTGCTATACCCTTGCCTTTAATTTTATTTTTTTTAAACTTACCAAAACCAC
>JAITPF010000026.1 GCA_031289585.1 Endomicrobium sp.
ATATACTCCTAATGTTATGTCTTTCCTCATTTCTTTGTCAAATCCTATCATCACTCCTACTTCACTGTCTTTATACTCTTTCGGTGAATTTTCATCTTCTCCGTACTTAGTATAATTCATCTTCATCTCTCCCCACACACTATTCTCTTTTTTATCCTTCCTTCCTATCCTACCATACACTTCTTTCCTATCACTTTCTCCTGCTCAGCTTCTTATCACATTCGCTAGAAAATGTCCATCCATTTGGCTAAACCCTTTCTTTGGATCTTCTCCCACTGTAGCCATCTTTGTTATCACTCTATCTATATATCCTTTACTATCTACTGATACCTTATCAAGCAATCTTGCCATTTCCTTTTGACTTTTTGTCAATCCTCTCATATTAGAAAAACGCGACTCTTTGCCATACACCATTAATTTTCCTTCGCACCAATCTACAGAATACGAGCCTCTATTTATTAAAAGCTTCACTTGTGGAGCTCCGTGTATGCGTAGGTCTTCGGTTGAAATAATATCTATTATTGCATATATTTTCGCTGCTCCGTCATCTCCAGGATTATCAAAATTTCTATTCTTTATTTTAAATGTCTGGGTTTTATATAAGTGTAGAGGCTCATCTTTACTCGCTACTAGCGACCTTTTATTCATAGTCCCATCAGCATTTAACACAAATGTTACTATTTTGTCTTCAATTGGTTTTCTAGCATCGGCAGCAATACCAGTACTATAGGATACCAAAATCATCACCGCAAATAGAATCACATACAAAAAAGATACTTTAACATTCTTCGACAAATTTTTTATCATATTCATTTTTCCTTTTATTTTGGGATTGCTCTGTTTTTAGTGAAAATCATTTATTTTTATATAAGATTTGCTTAAAAAGTTGTTCTTTTTAAAGAATTCTATATTTTTCAAATATTTTTATATTTTTACCACTAAATTCAGAGCAATACCCTTATTTTTTTTACGAACATCATTTCAATTGTTTATCAACCATAATATTAATACTTAAAAGGCTCTAATTATCCCATACCGAACCATTAACACTGGTTGTCCCTAGTGCTGGTGGGTTGCCATCATCGTCGTTACAGTTCTTACAGTTACATGGCGGACAACCATCCTCTTTTGCTTTTTGTATCATCTCCTGCAACTTTCCTTCAGCGTCAGTTCTACCATCCCAACTTCCAAAAAAAGTAAGCCCTAGTCCTACTGCCGCTCCTATTCCTCCTCCTACTATTACTATTGGTAATGTTATCGCTGTTGCTGCTCCTACTACTGCTCCACCTGCGACTAATGCTGCTTTTGCTGCTGCTGCTGCTGCCATTGCTCCTCCTGCTCCTACTACTGCTCCTATTCCCGCTCCTGCCATTTTCCCACCTACACTTGCTTCTACTCCCGAACTCATTAACACTAATGATAAAACTACACACATAACAGACACCTTTACATTCTTAAACGATAAACTTTTTTTCATTTTCTTTCCTTTTCCTTTTTAATTTAATTTATACCACTTTAACTATTCCAGCTCTAATACTTTATCCAATTAACAGTTGATAACATTTTCTTGCGCCATTATTTCTGCGCATTTTTCTATTATTTTATTTAACTCTTTCAGACAGACTCTCTTGATATTCTCTAAATGCCACTTTCACACTCTCTTCGCTTGCAACTTTAGCATTATACGTATCATAAAATGTATACAGTAACATTGATATTCCTGCTACTGCTAAAGCTCCTATTCCTACTACTAATGCCGTTCCTCCCAATAATGCTGTTCCTGCTGCTGCTCCCGTTCCTCCTACTGTTCCTGCTAATGTTGTGCCTGCTGTTCCTCCTGCTGTTACTGCTAATGCTGCTAACGTTGGTGCTCCTGCTGCTGTTGTTGTTCCTACCGCCGCTGCTGCCAGTGCTGTGAGTCCTACTCCTGCTGCTGTATTCATATAAGTCGTTAGTCCTAGTGCTGCTGCTGTTATTCCGGCAGCACCAGGTAGAGCAGGCATTGCTCCTGCTAATGCTGCTACTCCTGCTGTTGCTCCTGTTGCTCCTGCTATTTTTGCTGCTACTACTACTATTCCTCCTACTGCTGCTCCTAATCCTCCTCCTACTGCTCCTGCTACTAATAATCCTTTTGCTCCTGCTTCTGAATTAACAACTCCCGAACACACTATCATCAATGATAAAACCACACACATAACAGATGTCTTTAAACTCTTAAATAATAATAAACTGCTTCTCACTTTTATCCTCTCTCTTCAGATTAATTTTTACTCACTTTCTCCCAGTTTTAACAGTTAACAAAGTTTAAAAACAACAAAAATCATTTACAAAAAATCGCACTTATTATTTCAGTCATCCTCCTCCTCTCTCTAAGTATTTCTTTTATTTCGAGATATTTTTTTGGATTTCATTTCCACTTTGTCAAAGTTTGGAAATAACTTATAATTTTAATAATTATAGTCCAAAAAAGAGGTCATAAAATTTCAATTCGTAAAATTTTTGTGAACTCTTGTGAAATTTTCGTGAATTCTTTGTAACTTGTCTCACAAAAGATAATAAAAACATTATGAACTACATAAAACTAAAAGAGAAAAGCAACAAAAAATTTAGAAAGTGTTTTTTTACGCTTGCGAAAGTGAACATCCAAATTGTTGTAAGATGTTAGTTAACATGGATTCCCGCGTGCGCGGGAATGGCACGACAAAAGAATAGATTCATGCGTGAGCTTACATGCGAATGTCTTTATCGGAGGCGGGAAGGACACAAACAATGACAACGGAAAACATGGATTCCTGTTTTCACAGGAAGGACACAACTAACGCAACGACAGATAATAATGCAACCAAAGAATGTTTTGTCATGCTCGCGAAAGGCGAGCATCCAAGTAAAAAATGACAACGGAAAATATGGATTCCAACTGGAGTTTACCCTTGAAGGCCTTAATTGGGGATAGGAATGACACCGTATTTTGCCCTCATTGCGCACTGCCAAAGGCAGCGAGGGTAGGGACAAAGTCCCGACGAAGCAATCTATGTTGTTAGTAAAGGAAAGATTGCCACGCCTACTTCGTAGGCTCGCAATGACGGACACAGGACTAAAAGAAAAGATTGCCACGTTGCTTCGCAATCTCGCAATGACAAACAAGATTATAAGTACCGTGTCATACCCGTGACAACGGGTATCCAAGTTGTCGTAAGATGTTAGTTAACATGGATTCCCGCGAACGCGGGAATGACACAGCAAAAGAAATGACACAACAAAATCAATGCGGATTTAGCGGGAGTTTGTTTACCCTCGAATGTCTTTATCGGGGGCGGGAAGGACACAACAAAAGGAATAACACGGCAAGAGGTTACTTTTTAAAAATCTCTTTCATATCGTTGGGAAGTTCTGCGATGAATTCAACTGTTTTAGAAGTTCTTGGATGTGTAAAAACTAAATTGCGAGCATGTAGCATTTGTCTTTGATAACTTTTTCCATTTATTGTTTCTGGACCACCATATTGCTTATCACCTATAACAGGATGATTTATATATTTCATATGACTTCTTATCTGGTGTGTTCTACCCGTAATAATTCTTACTTCAACTAAAGTGTAGCCATCTTTTCTTGCAATAACTTTAAATTCTGTAACAGCCTCCTTTTTTGCAAAAGGATTAACAGACATAAGTTTTCTATTTTGTGGAGATCTTCCAAGAGGAGCTTCTATTCTTCCTTTATTTTCAACTAAAGTGCCTTTAACTGCAGCATAATATACTTTCTTTACAGCTCTTTTCTGAAGTTGTTTTGAAATACTGATTTTTGATTTTTCATTTTTTGCAAAAATGATGAGACCTGAAGTGTCTTTATCAAGCCTATGAACTAAATATGGATTATATTTTCCTGCGGAATGTTCCATTAAAGCATTAAGCAAAGTTCCTGACGGATGACCATAAGATGGATGAACTACAATACCAGGGTGCTTGTTTACAATAATAATGTCGTTATCTTCATATACAATATCAAGTCTTATTTTCTCAGGGTTTATTTGAAGTTTTTCTTCTTTTTTAAATTCAACTGTTATAACATCATCGTGTTTTAATTTGTAACTTGAAAGAACAATTTTATCATTTACTAAAACGTTCTGTTTGTCTGTAAGTTTCTGAAAATAAGAACGAGAATAATCTTTATATATTGAAGCTAAATAAGAATCAACTCTTTCTCTTTCAAATTTTTCATATATTATTTTTTCTTGCATATTATAAAAACTCCAAACACAAATAAAAGAATAGATATTATTTGAGATATAGAAAAACCAAAATACTGTATCCCTCTATAGTCGCCGCGGAAAAACTCAATAATAAATCTTAAAACAGTATAACCTATAAGATAAATTGCAAAAGATATTCCTATTTTATGTTCTTTTTTAGAATAAAAATGTAAAAACATAAACAATAAAAAATTTGCAAAAGATTCGTAAAGCTGTGTTGGATGCAAATGCACTCCTTTAACAGCTAAAGAATGTTTATCGATAAATACTACAGACCACGGAAGACTAGTATATTTTCCATAACAACAACCAGCAAAAAAACAACCGATTCTTCCTATGGCATGCCCCAAAGCTAAAGCTGGAGCAAAAAAATCGCCTAATTTAAGTAATTGTATTTTTTTTCTTTTTGCGTATATAGTTATAAAAATTACTGCCGCAATAAAGCCCCCGTAATAAACAAGTCCCCCCTGCCAAAGTTCAAAAATCTTAAGCGGTGACGAAATAAACTCATCTAAGTTTGTAAGAACATAAAGGAGTCTCCCCCCTACTATGGCAAAAATCGCCATATACATAAACAAAGAATACAAATTATCTTGTGAAATTATTTTTTCTCTTGATTTCTTTATTGAATATGAAAGATAGGAACTTGCCGCAAGAAAAGCTACAGCTACAAGAAACCCATAAGTATAAATTGTAAGATTTCCGAAACTAAAAAGAATTGGATGCATATTTTATTATACCTTAAATACTAAAGTCCTTCACTTCGTGAGAACAAAAAAGAATATCAATTAAAATTAAAGCCATTGCTATACAGATGCAGGAATCGGCGATATTAAATGCAGGCCATCTTAAAGAATTAATTCCAAAATCTAAAAAGTCCACAACTGCACCACGCAAGACTCTGTCTATAAGATTGCCAAATCCTCCAGTAATAACAAGACAAAAAGCATATCTTTGTATTTCATGAATTTTACTCCAGTTCTTACAAAGCCACATTATTATTGCACATAAAAACAAAAATACAAGAAGTATAAACAAGAAATTTTTACCCTGAAAAATGCTGAAAGCTATTCCAGTATTGTGAATGTTTGTAATATTAAAAAAATCAAAGAATGGAATAATACTTACACAAGAACTATATGGAATAAACTTACTTATCGCATATTTTGTCAATTGGTCTAGTGTCAGTATAACTATGCTTAATAAAAAAGGAAATTTCAAATCTTTATACCTCTATCTATGTCAGTGCGCAATAATAACAAAAAAACAAATTACTTTGTCAGTTCATTCACAAGTTGTATTCAACTAGGTTAATGATAACATATTATAATGCCTTTTGATAATGCGCTGACGACGACGAAAAACTCGGATTCTTGCTGGAGTTTATCCTCAAGTGTCTAATTGGGGACAGGAATGACACAAAGTTATGAAACTATAAGTCGTCATCAATTCACTTGAAGAAGGGTGTCATTGCGAGTCCTGAAAGGGCGAAGCAATCTGTGTTGTTAGTAAAAGAAAGATTGCCACAGCCCTTCGGGCTTCGCAATGACGGACAGAACTAAAAGAAAAGATTGTCATAGTCTTTCGGACTTTCGCAATGACGACTAATATCATAAGTACCGTATCATTCCCGAATGTCTTTAATCGGGTATCAAGTTGTTGTAAGATGTTAGCTACCGTGGAAATGACACAGGCAAAAGATATGAATAGCAGGGGCAAAAGTGCTGTGTCATGCTCGCGGAGACAAAGTCTCAAGCGAAGGCATCCATGTTAAAAATTGATGATAGCCCTTTTCAACTGGGTTGATGACAAGTATACAAGTATCGTTTTTATAAATCCTGCAAAGATTTTCTTATTAAATCCTCTAAACTAATATTTTCATTACGCTCATAAGCATTATTTACTGCAGTCCTTGCCTGGTGTTCTTTATATCCTAAAGTTATAAGTCCTTCTATAGCTTCCGAAATTATCGCACTCTCGTTTGTTTTCGCACTTGTCCATTTTTCTTCGCTTGAAACATTGACTGCTGATATTTTATCTTTTAAAGCGGAAATAAGCTTATCTGCAGTCTTTTTTGTAAAACCAAATACGTTGTTTAGCATTGATTGATTTTTTGAAATTATTGCAGTTTTAAAATCTGCAAACGATTTAGAAATTTTATCAGTATATTCCATAGCTTTTTTAGCACCTGTACCAGGGACTTCGTCCTTTATAAGCAGATACATATCTCTTTCTTCCCTTGTCAAAAAACCATAAAGAGAAATAACTCCGCCATACATCCCCGCAACAGCTTCAACTATATATATTTTTACCAAATTTCCAACTTCAGGAAGTTTTGAAAAAGTAGAAAGTGGAATTGATATTATATAACCGACACCATTAACATCAACAACTATGTCTCCTGTAGATTTTAAATCAAGCGTTCCACGTAAATAATCTATCATTACAATCCCTTATTTCGCTTGGCATCAACCCGGTTCGAATAAAACTTTATCATCTCGGACCGATTATAAGTAAAAATATCGACCACACTATATCTTCATCTTGTCGTTTTTGCTGTCCATTTTATAGTATTAACATGGCATATCGCTATCGCAAGCGCATCTGCAGCATCATCTGGTTTTGGAATTTCTTTAAGTCTTAAAAAAGTTTTTACCATATGCTGCATTTGATATTTGTCAGCCGAACCATATCCAGTCAATGCCATTTTTACAAGTCTTGGATTATATTCAAACAACGGTATTTTATTTAATGATACAGTCAAAACAATTGCACCCCTTGCTTGTCCTACAGCAGCAACACTTTTCGCTGCTTTCAAAAAAAATAATTCTTCTATTGCAGCAACTTCAGGTTTATACTTATCTATAATACATTGAAGCTCTATATTAATATTTTGTAATCTTTGTATAAGAGATGTCGATGGCATCGTTTTAATGCAACCGTACTGTATTGGATTAATTTTATCTCTGGAAAGCGCTTCAATAATACCCCACCCCGTGAGTAAAAGACCAGGATCAATTCCAAGTACTATCATTATATTAAAGGACTCTTACACATCCAATTTCTCCATATATTCACTAGAAATGTCAAAATTTGCGTAGACATTTTTAACGTCATCATGTTCTTCCAGTGCGTCCATAAGTTTTAACATACATTTTGCATCATCACCAGTAAGAGCAATTTGAGTCTGAGGAATCATTGTAATTTCGGCTGACGTAATTGTTATACTTTTTTCTTTTAAAGCTTTCTTTACAGCTTCAAAGTTTGATGGAGACGTAATAAGCTCATACACATCACTATCAGCTTCACTTTTGAAATCCTCAACGCCTGCTTCTAAAGCTGTATTCATTACAGTTTCTTCATCTACCGAAGATTTGTTGACGCTTATGTAACCTTTTCTGTCAAACATCCAGCCTACACATCCAATCTCGCCAAGATTTCCGTTATGGCTTGCAAACATTTTTCTTATTTCTGATGCTGTTCTGTTCTTATTATCAGTTGTTACTTCAACAATTAATGCTACGCCAGCAGGACCATAACCCTCGTAAACCATTTCTTCGTAAACAGTTCCCGGTATTTCGCCGTTACCTCTTTGTATAGCTTTTTTTATATTCTCCTGCGGCATATTTGTTTCTTTAGCATCTTCTATAGCTTTTCTCAAGCGTACATTGTTTTCAGTCTGAGCTCCACCTTCTTTAGTAGCAACTACAATTTCTCTGATAATTTTTGTAAAAACTTTGCCTTTTTTTGCATCTGTTATAGCTTTTTTATGCTTGATACCTGCCCATTTATTATGACCTGACATACATAACTCCTTAAAACTATTGTTTTTAAAAATTTTTCCGTTTAAGTCCTAAACCTGATTTCAATTCAACTATCGTTTTTTTCAACTGCGACTCAATAACCGACGTATCAACAAATCCTTTTCTCTTGTCTTTCATGTTTTGAGCAAGCTCTATTGCCTGCTGTATTTTTTGCTTACTTGTTTTATCTGTATGCGCTGCAAATTCAGCAACTACATTCACATTATTATGAGCGATTTCTATAAAACCACCACTAACGGCAATTTTTTTTGTACCAACTGAATTTTCAATTATTATTTCACCATTATTTAACTTTGTTACAAGATTTGTATGTCCGGGTAATACGGTAATCAAGCCACTTGCCGTAGGAAAAGAAACAGATGTTATTTCCCCTTCAAAAGCAATTCCTTCCGGTGATAAAATTTCTAAATTGAACTTATTCATATTTACCTTTTTTTGCAACAAACATAGTGACAACGACTACACTTTTCTTAACAATACAGATTGCTTCGTTAGGACTTTGTCCTTCCTCGCAATGACAACAACAAACATGGATACCCGATTAAGACACTCGGAAATGACGTGATACTTATAATCTTGTTCATCAATGCAAATAGTCCTGTCCGTTATTAACTGAACTGATAAACACACCATTAACTAACTATTTCGAAGAAGACTTTTCGGCTTTTTCGACTGCTTCTTCTATGGAACCTACCATATAAAATGCTTGTTCCGGTAAAGAATCGTATTTGCCTTCAATAATATCTTTAAATCCTTTTACAGTATCATCGGTTTTAACGTATCTTCCTTCAAGCCCTGTAAAAGTTTCCGCAACAAACATAGGCTGAGTTAGAAATCTCTGTACTTTCCTTGCTCTAGAAACAATTATTTTATCCTCATCGGAAAGCTCATCCATACCAAGAATTGCAATTATATCCTGTAAATCCTTATACTTCTGTAAAATCTTTTTGACAGATATCGCAGTATTATAATGGACTTCACCTACATCGTTAGGATCTAAAAGTCTAGAAGAAGACGTGAGTGGATTAACGGCAGGATACAATCCTTGTTCCATAATTGATCTATCAAGCGTTAAAGTTGCATCTAAATGCGCAAAAATTGCTACGGGCGCTGGATCTGTATAATCATCTGCAGGAACATAAACTGCCTGAACAGAAGTAATAGAACCTTTATTTGTTGATGTAATTCTTTCCTGTAAGTCTCCCATATCCTTTGCAAGAGTAGGCTGATACCCCACTGCAGAAGGCATTCTTCCAAGAAGAGCAGATACTTCACTTCCAGCTTGAGCAAATCTGAAAATATTATCGATAAACAATAAAACATCTTCACCTTTTTCATCACGAAAATATTCAGACATCGTAAGAGCTGTAAGTGCAACTCTCATTCTATTTCCAGGAGGCTCGTTCATTTGTCCAAACACCAAAACAGTTTTATCCATAACTTTTGATTCTTCCATTTCCATCCATAAATCGGTTCCTTCTCTTGTTCGCTCACCTACTCCTGCAAAAACAGAATGTCCCTTATGTACTGCAGCTATATTTCTGATAAGTTCTTTTACTATAACGGTTTTCCCTACCCCTGCTCCACCGAAAATTCCTATTTTCCCTCCTTTTGTAAAAGGAGAAATCAAATCTATTACTTTAATTCCAGTTTCAAGCATTTCAGGAGTCGTTTTCTGATCTATAAAAGAAGGTGCAGACCTATGTATTGGATGTCTTTCAACAGAATCATCAATTTTCCCTAAAGCATCAACAGGCTCACCTAAAACATTAAATATTCTTCCAAGTGTTTTTTCACCTACTGGAACTTTTATTGGAGCAAAAGTTCTTACGGCTTTCATTCCTCTTTTCATTCCGTCTGTAGAACCCATGGCTATTGTTCTCACTTCAGAATTATCCATCTCAAACATCGTCTCAAGAACTAAATCACTTCCATCAGGCATTTTTAAAATCAAAGCCTCATAAACTTCAGGAACAGCACCTTCAAATTTAAAATCTACAACCGCGCCCTGAACTTTTATAACGATACCTTGTACGTTTACATTTTCTTTGTTTTCCATTTTACATTCCCTGTTGTCCATTAAGTTAGAGTCTGTTACCTTAGTTGACTATTTTTGCACTAACCTTTCGGGCTACAACTGCTCACGGCAAACGCATGAAAACAATTTTCTGTTGTCACCTGCGAGTTTTTTGCCTGAAAAATGACAAGATTGCCACAAAAAATCACAAAATATCGTGATTTTTTTCGCAAGTGGCAGACAAAAAATGTGGCAATCTTTCTTTCCTCTTACTTTTTCTTTTATACGTTTGTCGTGGCAGCTACTTTTTGGTAAATTTTATCTGTTTTGTTTGAGCCAATATGTTCAAATATTGCCTATCATAAAACAGTTAAAATTTCCTTAAAAATCCAAGCACCACTTTCGTCCTACTAGTGTGAACCAGACTCTAGATTCATCAGACATAGAATCTCATTTGTAATTTTTTCCTGTCTAGACTTATTATAAATATTAGTTAAAGATGCTGAAATCTCACTTGCATTGTCTTTTGCATTTTTCATAGCAACCATCCTAGCAGCCTGCTCTGAAGCATAAGCATTCATCAATGCGCTGTAAAATTCAACTTCAAAATAGTACGGAAGCAAATCTTTAAGCACCTGTTGTGGGTCCGGTTCAAAAATATAATCTATTTCATTTTCTTTAAAACTTTTATCAGATTTTACTGGAAAGATTTCCTCAATAATCGACTCCTGTATAAGCATATTTTTAAATCCAGTATATATTACGCTTACTTTTGCCACTTCTCCTGAAATATAAAATTTTTTAGCTATGTCTATTATAGGATATATGCCGTCATATTTGGGAAAACTTGTTCCCATACCAAAAGAGGCAAGTACGTTGTAATCATACCTTGCAGCCTCGTTTGCAGCTTTTTTACCTATAGCAACAACATAATCGCCAGATTGCACATAAGCACTTACCTTTTTAAAGAGATTTACAACTAGTCCACCACAAAGACCTTTGTCTGGAGAAATAATATAAATCAACTTTTTCCCATCTCTTTCCATTGAAAACCTTTCTATACCATTATTTAAATCTTTATCTTGAAGAATTCTTTGAACCATATACTTAATTTTTCTTGCGTATGGATTATGTTTTTCGACGGAATCTTGTGCCTTGCGTATTTTAGACGCAGCTATCATCTCCATAGCTTTTGCTATCTGGGCTATGCTATCTGAAGTTTTTATTCTTTTTTTAAGCTGTTGTAGGTTCTGTGCCATAATTGTTTTTCTTTTCTTTTCTTTTAGAATTATCCTTTTTAATTACAAATTACCACTATATGGTAATGATTTTATATAATTCCCCATAAATTTAAAATCAGGTTCCCCTTGCAAACTAACAGGTAATTTTATAATTGTTTCTTTTATTCGTTTTTGTGCAAATTTTCTACCATATCCATATTTATATTGCTCTAAATTAATTATACCAACAAAAAATATCGCTATATACGAGTTCATTGTAAACTTTGGCATCAATTTTTCTACGTGGTCGCTTGCTGAAAAATTTCTATTTTGGTAAAAACAAGTTCCAACTGTCGCACTATCTATTGTTAAAACATTGCCTTCTTCAGTCCAATAATTATAAAATCCGCTTACTCCGTTATTTTGAGCCGATGTAACCACGTAAGGATATTCGCCTCTGCCATATAATTCTACATCTCGTTGAACTATACTTTTTGTTCCAGTTACTTCAAATAAATCTGACAACTTAAATCCCTGCCATTTTCTAACATCAAGTTTTATATTTTTGTTCATTCCAAATTTATCAACTATATTTTTAAGATAAAGGTTCGATAATAAGAAAATTGAATATTTAAAAATTTCTTTTTCAAAAATTTCTTTTTTCAAAGCGATATAATCCGTCTCCATGTAAGCCTCTACACACCACTCGTCACTTGCCTTTACTTCTTTCTTCACGCTATGACCAACTATTTCATCCTTATTCCTATAATTTTTTATCCATTGCGCTTTTATGCTATCCCATACATTATTATAATCCGACCTACCATTCGCCTTCCTCTTTATAAATCCATCTTCCTTCCAATATCCAAAATATGTCTTATAATTTTGTGGGTGCTTTTCCCTTGCTATAAATATCATTACACACGTATTTACACCTACTTTTGAATTAAAAAATAATTCATTCGGCATCGAAAATACCGCTTCTAGCGTGTGATTCTCTAATAATCTTTCTTTTAACGCTAATCTATCTCCGCTTTGCGCCAACGCACAAGACATCGGTACTATCGCTACACAATAACTGCCCTTTTCTAACATTGATAAATTATTTAATATAAATTCTATCTCTTCTTTATCGTTCTTATCATTCTTATACGGTGGATTTAAAAATCCTACATTAGGCTTAATTTTCTTAACTTCCTCTATTATAGCCTCATCAAAACACGACCCTTTAAACAAATTGCTTCTCCCGTCACCATGAATAAACATATTAGAACATAATAATGTAAATATATCATCCTGATATTCTATCCCTATTATTTGATTCTTTTTTATCTCATATTCCTTATTATTATCTCCGGCACTATCTTTTATCATCTTTTGCATCCCTGATATTAAAAACCCTCCCGTACCAACGCAATTGTCCAATATTATGCTGTCTTTATTTACATTTGCTATATTACAAAATAATTCTGTTATATGCGGCGGTGTAAGTACTATTCCTAACCCTTTGTCATTATTTGCATATCTTAAAAATTCTATATAAAATTGCCCTAATGTATCAAAATATTTATAATTCTTTATAAATGAATTTATTTTATCGTCAATCTCTTTTATTAAGTTCTTTAAAATTGATAGGTCTCTTGACAATATTGTATGCGTCTTTAAAAAACTATAACTTATTACTATCTCCTCTATGTATGGATTACTTACATCATTTAACTTTATAGATATCGCATTTAAAAAATTATCCGTTAATTTCTTATAATTTACCTCATATTCAAAACTATTTCTAAATGACTTATCACTTAAAGCTATTAACGCTCCCGCTATTAACAAACTTCTCTGCGATTCTTTCACTTTTAAACTATGCAATTTATCATTTAACTCTTTTGAGTAATATAAAAGTTTTGAAAAATCTTGTTTAAACTTCCTATCGTCTTTTTTATATCCTTCTAAATAAGCCTCTAAACTTAACAATTTATTATCAAATATAGGTTCTGCTTTACTCGTACCCTTCAATTGTAAATAATGATTAATCTTTAAATTATTTTTATCTATCCCAGAAACCGCTACCGCTAGTACGTCAAATTCCTTTGACAAATAACTAGCATACAACTTCACACCATCAATAGCATAATCTTTGTAATTATTTCCTATATTTGATATATGCTTCTTTATGTTTGCTTTACATTCGACAACTATTAAAAAATTTGTATCGTCTTTATACCTTATAATAAATTCAGGCTTGCCTTGCCCTTCTCCGCTCTTTGACGCATTCTTTAATAATTTTGTTATTATATTGCTATCTGACAGTTGCTCTTCAAATATTACTCTGTTATCTTTGTAATAAGTATCATTCTCAAAATGTCGCCTTACTATTCCTTCAGCCTTCCTTTCATTCATGTCATTTTACCTCAGCCTCTTTATAAATCATAAAGTACTCTATAATTTTAAGCTGTTGCAAATTCTGTGCCATAATTGTTTATCTTCTTAAATTCATTTATTGCCTTTTCTAGTTCCATTTTTAAGGAATCATCTATTTTTGCACCTGTTGAAAGCTTTTTAATAGTTTCAGGATATGTCTTTTTTATAAATTCTATCATCTGGTGTTCAACTGCAACAACTTTATCAACGTTTATACTATCAAAGAGACCTGACGTTACAGCAAAAAGTGACAATATTTCTGAAAGTTCGTCATAAGGTCTATATTGCGGCTGCTTTAGAATTTCTGTAATTCTTCTACCTCTTTCAAGTCTTTTCAATGTATCTTCATCTAAATCACTTCCAAACTGCGTAAAAGCTTGTAATTCTCTAAACTGCGAAAGTTCTAATCTCACCGGTCCAGCTAACTGTTTCATCGATTTAGTCTGCGCTGCTCCACCTACACGTGAAACAGAAAGACCGACATTAATTGCAGGACGTATGCCTGAATTAAATAAATCGGCTTCAAGATATATTTGTCCATCAGTAATCGAAACTACATTTGTAGGAATGTATGCAGATAAGTCGTTCCCTTGAGTTTCAATAATAGGAAATGCTGTAAGAGTTCCTCCACCTTTTTCATCAGACATTCTAGCAGCTCTTTCCAAAAGCCTCGAATGTAGATAGAAAATATCACCTGGATATGCTTCACGACCTGCAGGCCTTTTAATTAAAAGAGAAATTTGTCTGTATGCCCACGCATGTTTTGTTAAATCATCGTAAACAACTAAAACATCTTCGCCTTTGTCCATAAAATATTCTCCAATTGCACAAGCCGCAAGAGGCGCAATATACTGCATTGAAGCAGGATCTGAAGCCGTAGCTGCAACAACAATAGTATAATCCATAGCACCTTCTTCTTTCAATTTTGCTGTAATCGAAGCTAAATTGGATTTTTTCTGTCCGATAGAACAATATATACATATAACTCTTTTTAAGCCCATATCAAGTTTTTTCTGGTTTATTATAGCATCAACTGCTATAACTGTTTTTCCCGTACCTCTATCACCGATTATAAGTTCTCTTTGTCCCCTTCCTATTGGAGTCATTGCATCTATAGCTTTGATACCTGTTTTTAAAGGTGTATCAACTGAACTTCTTTGAATAATGCCAGGAGCTATTTTTTCAACTGGATAATAAACAGAATTCTCATGTTTTAATTCATTACCATCTATAGGTTGCCCCAAAGCATTTACGACTCTGCCTATCAATTTGTCAGAAACAATAACATTTAAAACTTTCCCTGTAGATTTTACTTTCATTCCGCGCACAATATGTCCTGAATTTTTAAGCAAAACTATTGAAACGTAATCTTCATCAATATTTAAAACAAAACCTACTGATCCATCATCAAACTCTATTTCTTCATAATAACCTGCATTAGAAAGACCTGAAGCTTTTACAATTTCATCACCCATAGTCTCAACTATGCCGAAATTGATAAGTTCAGGATTTACTTGCGTAGAATACAACTCTTTTTCAATTTTTTGTATTATTTCTTCTGGTTTCATAAACTCTCTCTTATACCGTTTAAAATTCTTTTCATTATTCCTGAAACGCTATAATCCAAAACAAAGTCACTATACTCAAAACGCACTCCGCCAACAATATTCTCATCGTCGCGCTTAAATAAAATTTTTTTGTTTGGAAACATCGCAATAATTTTCTTTTTATTCTCATCGCTTAATTTGCCAGCAAAACTTGCAGTAACACTGTTGTCTCTTATTTCTTTCGATAACAAACGCATAAATAGCTTAAGCTCCTGTCTTGAAAGATTAGAAAAAATCCACTTTAAATTTTTTCCAGACAATTCGTCATTTTTAACAATAGATTTTGCAAGTTCTTTAATTTGTGATCTTTTCATCTATCTTTTCCAATGCGCGCGACACAAGTTTTTGTTTTTCATCGTCAGTAAATAAGCTTGAAAAAACTTTAGATATAACTTTTCCAGAAATATCTATAGACATTTTTCCTATTTGTTTATTCATATTTTCAAATTCTGCTTCAGCTTTTTGTTTTGCATCGTCTATAATTTGTTCCGAACGGCGTTTTGCTTCAAATGTCGCATTTTCTTTTGTTTCTTCAATCGAAACTTTCATTGCAGCCGTCAGCGTTTCTGCATTGCTCTTAGCTTCTGATATTATCTTTTTCCCCTCCTCTCCTGCGTTTTCTAAAGCAATTTTTGCATTTTTGGCATCTTGTAAAGATTGTTCTATCTTGCATTTTCTTTCATCAAGCGTTTTCTTTAAAGGCGCATACAAAAACTTCTTAAGAATAAATACTATAATTAAAAAATTTACAAGTTGAAATAAAAACAACTTTGCTTCTAAACCGAATTTTTGTATTATTTCCATTTTTATCTCTTGTTTGTTGTTTTATTAGAATGCAAAAATAAGAGAATAAATTGCTATAGCTTCAGCAAATGCCATTGCTATAAGCATATTTACCATTATTTTCCCTGATGCTTCAGGATTACGTCCAATAGCTTCAACAGCCTTTGCTCCGATAAAACCAATTCCCAGCGCGGGCGCAAAACCTCCGATTGCAACAATAAGTCCCCCTGTAAGCGTAAAAGTCATTTTCTTCTCCTTTTTTTACGGATTAATGTGATTTATCCGTCATTATATGCATAAATGCCATTGTAAGCATTGCAAAAACTATTGCTTGAATAAGAGCAACCATAAGTTCAAGAACCATAAAAGGCAATGGCAAACCAAATGAGAGTAAACCATACATTGTCGCCATAACTCTTTCACCAGCAAAAATATTTCCAAATAAACGAAAGGAAAATGAAATAAGCTTCGTTACTTCATTTACGAATTCTAAAATACCTACAAATAAAAATATAGGAAACATTCTAAATGTAATAAATCTTGTAAAATAAGCTTTAATACCAGTGTGTTTTATGCTGAAGTAATGTGTTACAACTACAGAAACAACTGCAAGCGCAAGCGTAAGATTTAAATCACTTGTAGCTGCTCTTAAAAATGGTACTCCGTTATGGTCAGATGCCAATGTATGAAATCTTATTGATTCAAAGCCAGGAAATTGTGAGATTAAATTTGAAATTACTATAAACAGAAAAAAGGATAAAACCCAAGGATATATAAACTCTGCTCTGTCTCCTGCAATTTCTTTAGCGGTGTCTCTGAAATAATCAATAACAGATTCAACGGCATTTTGTGTTTTTCCGGGTTTAAGTGAAATTACCTTGCCCATTGTAATAGCTAACGCAATAATAGCAATATCAGTAATAATTGTAGTAACAACTGTATTTGTTACCGGAAACCCTGCTATTTGAAATAATATGTCAGGACTTATTTGCATTTCATTGCCTCAATTTTTGGGTATAACTCCTATTGATTGTAAATATGCTTTTGCATCTGCATCATTAGGATCAATTTGATATACCTCAATCCACTGCTGGTTTGATTTCGCATTATCCCCTAGTTTTGCATACACTATAGACAAATTCTTTTTAACAAATACGTGCTGCGGAGATAGCTCTAAAGCTTTTAAATATGCATCTCTTGCAGCTTCAATTTTATCTTGCAATAAATACAAATTACCAAGCTGCGAATAAGTTTCAGAATAATCAATTTTTCTTCTTGACGACCAATCTTCAACCCAAAAATTGTGCGGCGAATTTTGTAAATTTTTAGGATACTCCAAATGAGAAAAAAGAATTTTTTCTGCTTCGCCAAAATTGCCAGTACGTGCATATAATGAAGCAAGTCCATAATATGTCAGCAGATATATCGGATCTATTTCTATGTACTGCTTATAGTATTTTACAGCATTATAATACGCATCAATTATTGCTTTATCGTGCTGCGCAATAACTTCCGATGGTTTACCAAGTTTAACATACTCATCCTTCAATTTTCTGTTTGTATCCCACAGTTTAGCATACATAGTAGCAGCTAGATATTTTGACTGAACGTAATTTGGTGCTATATCCCAAAGTTTTTTAAAAGTTCTTTCAGCTATTATAGGATCGCCAGCTTTCCATCTATCAACATGTACGTTAGCTTTAAAATATATAGACATAGGGTACGATGGATTTTGTTTGTTGACTTTATCATAAGTTGTAATTGCAGCATCCCAATTTCCACCTTTTGAAAACCCTATAGCTTGCGAATGTAAACGATCAGCAATAAAATAACCTGTCAAAAAAAATATCGCATAACCAAAAACAGCTACTACAATCGTATGTAAAATTATTTTTATTGGTCTTTTCAAAAAATCTTTTTCTTTAGTATTTCTATCTTTTAAAAAATTAGCACTTATGGATAATGTTATGCCTATTAACAACCAAAGCATAACTCCTGAAGAAACAAATCTTAAAGATACGCACACACAATCGTGAACTGCCTGTGCCACAAACGCCGATATTACACCAAGCTGTACATAAGGCATATATCCATCACGTACATCTTTTATAGAACGTAAAAACAAAATATTTTTATACCCCGCAACAAATACAAGAATAAAAAGAACAAGTAATATCGTAAGACCTATCATCCCCTCATCATACCAAACTTCAAGATATTCATTTTCAGGGTGATCGCTTTCTGTATTGTGTTTGCCCTCAATAAAAAATATTTGCGGTCTTCTCCACGCAGGATATGTCAAATAAAATGTACCGACTCCTGTTCCCAAAACAGGATTAGTATTTATCATTTCCCAAGTTGATAACCATGTAAAAATTCTAAATGAAGCGCTATCAGTTCTTCCCATCATCTGATGATAAATACCAAACATTACTGCACACAACACAAACACTGTACCAATTACTGCTGATATTAATATCTTTCTATTAAATTTATGTTTCAGAAATATAAATATATAGATGATAGCAAATACAAAAAAACCTACTGCAAAACCAAGCCATGCTCCTTTGGAAATAGTTTGATACGCACAAATAGCAATTAAAATCCATAAGAATGCAAGATAAAACTTTCTTTTATAAACAAACAAAGACAAAATTATAGGACTCATAACTATTAGGAAATCGCCAAAAAAATTTGGATTCCCAAAAGTTGACATTATTCTCTTGCCAAAAGCTTGCCTCCATCCGAAAGGATCCAAGCCTGATGTAGGCGGTGCTGGGAAAAAATAATAATCAATTATCTGCAAAAGCCCGTACAAACATACAATATATGATGCAATAATAAGCCAGTCTTTTATTCTTAATATTTTTTTATTATCATCAAATTCACTGACTAGTATAAAAACAAGTCCGCAATATATAAATCTTTTAACAAGTTCATTAAAACTAGCTAGTTTTAATGGAGATATAAAAAAAGAAACGGTCCCTGAAAGTAAAAATAATAGTACAGGGAAAATATAGACAAGTTTCTTATTAAAAAAGTTAAAATTACCTTCTTCTATCTTCAAAAGCAGCCAAGTCATTATAAGAAATAAACCACCAACATGAAGAATAGTAATCTTTATTTGGGCAGAATCATAAGTCCCAAGATAAAAACATACTGCAATTAAAAAATAAAAAATAGGCAAACCGTAAAGAATTATTTTTTTTAAATTCTTTTGCAACATAAAGAATAACACTTACCTTTGTAGTTAATTTATTTAATTACAATAGTAGTTATTGTACTTAATTAGAGTGAGTTTAGTCAATGACGTGACGGACAGGCGATATACCTATTACAATCCCCAAAAAAGACGATTTTTTTCTTTTTATTTTCTCTTTAATTACCAAAACAAAATCGAGACATTATAGAATCTTAGCTTATAATAGCCCTCATAAATGTCTTAATTATTTTACCACTAATAAAAAACTAAGCTTCAACTACTCTTTTATCCAATTTTCTTGATGCCGCCCACTGCTACTGCTGGTACTACCTTACTGATTTTTTTTTTGAAGCTTTATAAAAATTATTTAAAGAATATGCACTATAACCACTAACCACTAGAGATGAAATAGAAAGTGCCTTGTCAAACACAACACTAAACCAACCTTCCTCAGCTTTAAGCGGTGGACAGTTAGTTGTTATTAAACTTTTCTGTAGATTTACGTTACTCGTTAGAGATTTAATTGTAGGTTCAATTTCATTTGGTTTAAGCGTAACGTTCCCTCCAGGTCTAACAACTGTAACATCGCCTTGTGGTCTAAAAGGATCTTGTAAAAATTTAAGTATATATGTATCTTCTTCAAAATCTTTTCTATACTTTTTACAAGCCTCAGAAGCATTAGAATCCCCAAAAGCATATATATAGCCAACAGGAAAACACAATGCAACAGCCAAAACACTTAACGTCTTCATTTTTTTTCTCCTATGATAAAAATCAAGTATAGATTAATTATGGCCAAAATAGTCAAATACAAGGCACGAAAGAGTGGTAAATAGGCAGACTATTGACACATCTGCAACACAGCAGTTGACTATTTTTGCCTTAATTAGTGTTGAACAAGCTCTAATTTATTTATTGTTTTAATCCTTTCCAAAACAGGCGGATGTGAATATTCTAAAAACACCTTAAATTTATGTGGATATAAGTTTGATAAGTTATCAACTGAAAGTTTTTTTAGAGCATTTATCATAGCTTCAGGCTTTTTGTAAGTTGTTACTGCATACGCATCAGCCTGATATTCATATTTACGCGAAAAATAGTTTGAGATTACCCTTATTATTAAAGAAATAGGTTCATACAAAAACCCAAAAAATATTATTCCTGCATATATAGGTTGTGTATGCATAAGAAAAGCATCGTAAAGCCATGTTTCATTTATAAAAAGTGAAAAAACAAACAGCATTAGTCCAATTGAAACAAATGAAAAAATTATATGTTTTATTATATGTCCTAGTTTAAAATGTCCCATTTCGTGTGCTAGAATACTTGTAAGTTCGTCAACGGTATGTTTCTGAATAAGAGTATCAAATAAAACTATCCTACGAAATCTTCCAAAACCCGTAAAGAACGCATTTGATTTTGTAGAACGTTTTGAACCATCCATTTTGAACAGTCCTTTCATCTTGAAATTTTCTTTTTTTGCATATTCTTCAATAGAATTTTTTAGTTCTCCACCTTCCAACGGAATGTATTTATTAAATAGCGGCATTATAACAACAGGGGCAATAAAAGCTATAAAAAGCTCAAATACAACAACAGCCGCAAAAGCATAAAGCCAAGCATAGTTGTAAATATTGGTAAAAAGCCACATTATTGCAGCAAAGATAACGGCGCCGATAACAGCACCTATAATCCACGATTTTAAAAGATCTGCAATAAAAGTTTTGACATTCATTCTGTTAAACCCAAATTTCTCTTCTACTACAAAGATAGAATAAGCAGAAAATGGTATTTTTAGAATTTCAAAAGCCAAAAGAAGAATGCCTGCAAAAATAAGCCCTGTGAAAATAGTTCCAAAACCAAAAGATACAGCTATTGTGTTTACATAGTCAAAACCACCTGAAACTATAAAAATAATCTGTACTATCAAAAAGAAAGTTGATGAAGCTATAGAAAACTTTGTATTCATCTTAAGATATTCTTGTGCTTTTGCGTATTTTTCTTTATCAAAGTATCCATTAAATTCAGAAGAAATATTGCTTGAAATGTTTTTAACATTAAACAAATTTGCTATTGTTTCAACCAAATATATACTAATAAGAAAAAAAACTATAAGAAAAGTATAAATATTCATTAGTTTCCCATTTTTAATTAATCTGCTTTGCGTATTATACTATTTTTTTTGTTATAATACACTTTTGATATTTTTGGAGGTTCTTATGGATTTTAAAACGTTGTCATTTCATCATATTGGCATTCCAATTGAAAAGTCAAAAATCGGTAAAGGTGCTAAATATTCCCCGTTATACAAAATGTACACAAAAGATGGCAAGAATAATTTGGGATTACACATCCAATATCATGCTTTTGATGAAGGGTCAAGCCTAAATAAACGAATTCAAACAAACGTTCATATAGCATTTAAAACAAAGAACATAGAAAAATCAATAGAAGGATATGAAGTAGTAATGCCGTTATATGAACCGTTTAAGGGATATAAATGCGCATGTATAATAGTTAATGATACGTTAATTGAAATAATAGAAACACAATTGCCTGAAGAACAAATATGGAATGATGAAGAAACATTAAACAATGGAATTTTATATAAAAAATAATGAAAAGAAATAAAAATCTCTTTATAACTATTGAAGGTGGAGAAGGTTCTGGCAAGACGACACAGTCGCTGCTTTTAAAAGAATATCTTGAAAAAAAAGGTTATAAAGTATTGCTTACAAGAGAGCCTGGAGGTACTGTTTTAGCTGAAGCTATAAGAAGTATTCTTTTGAATCCGAATTTAAATCTTGTGCCTATAAGCGAACTCTTCCTATATGAAGCTGCAAGAGCACAACATATTAAAGAATTTATTTTTCCTGCTTTAAAATCTGGAAAAGTTGTTATTTGCGATAGATTTACAGATGCTACTATTGCTTATCAAGGATACGGAAGAAAACTAAATTTACAACTTATAAACAGATTAAACTCGGTTGCATCCTTTGGATTAACGCCGGGTTTAACGATATATCTTGACATACAGCCTTTTAAAGGTTTAAATAAAGCAAAGAAATTAAATAAAGAAGCTTACGGTGAAAACGGAGATAGGATAGAAAGAGAATCTATAAAATTTCACAACATGGTAAGGAAAGGCTATCTCAATCAAGCAAAAAAATATAATAAGAGAATAAAAGTTGTTAAAACGCAAAAAACATCAGAAAAAACACAAATGTTAATAAAAAAAATTATAGATATGGTATTGTAAATGTTTGAAAAGATATTAGGTCAGCAAAAAATAAAAAAAATAATTTCAAACCAGATAAAAAGCAATAAAATTGCTCACGCTTATATTTTCATGGGGCAGAATGGCATAGGAAAACGTTTTACAGCTATTGAATTTGCTAAAATTCTAAATTGTACTACAAATGATTTTATTAAAACAGATATAGGCGCTTGCGATAAATGCATATCTTGTAAGAAAATAGCAAAAAATATTCACCCCGATTTACATTTTATAGATTTTGCTAAACAAGCTGAGCTTGAAGAAGACGATTTAGAAAAACAAAAAACGTTAAAAATAGAAACAATTAGATATATGCAAAAAGAAGTTGCGACAAAAATACACGAGGGTAAATGGAAAGTTTTTATTATAGAGCCTGCTGAAAAAATGAATACAGCAGCAGCAAATTCTTTACTTAAAACGCTTGAAGAACCACCTGAAAATACAGTGATATTTTTAATTGCAAAATATAAAGAAACAATACCTCAAACAATAGTTTCACGTTCGCAAACGCTGTTTTTTCAACCTCTAAGTCAAAACGAAATCTCAAATTGGCTTATATTAAACCTTTCATTAGATATCTCAAAAGCCCAAGAAATAGCGGATTTGAGCGATGGTTCTATAGAGAACGCAAAGAAATTTATTGATGATAGTAAAAGAACAGAACAGTCTTTATGGTTTAAACTTAAAACCCAAAATTTTTATATTTCAGATATTTTAGAACTGTCAAAAAGCATTGCAAGAACTGGTGCTTTAGAATGTGTTGATGCAATGATAGCAGAAGCAAAAAAAGATTTTAGAGTATATCCTCAAGGAACGGCACCAACACTTGAGTTATTAAACTATTCAAGAGCTTTGCTTCTTAAAAATGTAAACGCCCAAATGGTTTTAGACAATTTATTTTTCGACTTATTAGATTTAAGAAAAATGTCTGAGATTTGTTAATATAAAACATATTTTATATGTATGACATGATATTCTTTTGGTCTTGCTCGCCGTTGCAGGCAACAAAGTAAACGTGACAATCTTTTCTTAACGACGCAGATTGCTTCGTTTGGATTTTGTCTCTCCTTGCAATTGATAACAGTTCTTTTCAACTGGGTTGATGACAAAATCGCAAAATTCTGGTTATCAGTGACAGAATAATAAGGGAGATATAAAATTATGCCAGTGGTTGTAGGAGTGATGCTTAGAAGGATTAAAGATAAAATATATGCTGATGTAAGACATTTGGATTTAAAGCTAAATGATAAAATCATACTTGAAACCGAACATGGTATTGAAGTTGGAGTAATTTGCGAAAAAGAAAAAAATATACAAAAAAGCAAAGACCCCATAGGTAAAGTTCTAAGAAAAATTACTGAAGATGATAAAAGAAGACTTGTCGAAAATGAAAAAAGAAATTTAAAAGCTCAAGGCATAGTAATGCAAAAAGCGGATGATCATGAACTCGATATGAAATTAACGTGTGTCCAATATACATTTGATCGTTCGAAAATCTTTGTATACTATACTTCCGAAACAAGGATTGATTTCAGAGAACTTATTAAAGATTTAGGTCACATTTTAAAAACAAGAATACAAATGGTTCAAATAGGTGTAAGAGACGAATCAAAAATGCTTGGAGGAATAGGGACTTGTGGACAAGTTTTATGTTGTCAGCGTTTTTTAAAAGATTTTGACTCCGTAACTATAGATATGGCTAAAGAGCAAGATCTATCTTTAAATGCCGCAAAGCTTTCAGGCCTTTGTGGTAGACTTATGTGTTGCATATCTTATGAAAATGATACTTATCGAAGTGTAAAAAAAGATTTCCCTGAAATCGGAACAATTATTTTGACGCCTGAAGGTAAAGCAAGACTTGCTGCAATTGACTGCATAAGAGAAATGGTAACTGTTGATTTCGGTGACAAAGCATTTAAGATATTTACAATACAGCAAATTAAAGACTGCTCACACTAATATGGCAAAAAAAGGAAAGCAAATGAAATGTTATATTACAACCCCGATATACTATGTAAATGATATTCCTCATATAGGACATTCTTATACAACCATAGCTTCTGATATTTTAGCAAGATGGAAGAGGTTAAATAATTTTAACGTTTTTTTTCTTACCGGAACAGATGAACACGGTATTAAAATTGCCATAGCTGCAAAAGAAAAAGGTAAAACACCGCAAGAACTTTGTGACGAAATGAGCGCAAAATTCAAAGAAGCATGGAAACTTTTAAATATTTCATATACTGATTTTATACGTACTACAGAGCAGAGGCATTTTATTGCTGTTGAAAAAATAGTCCAAGATTTGCTTGATAAAGGTTTTATATTCAAAAAGAAATATGAAGGTCTTTACTGTGTTGGTTGCGAGAGATTTTTCACCCAAAAAGATTTAGATGAAAACGGTTGTTGTTCTTTCCATAAAACAAAGCCTGCGCTTCAGTCTGAAGAAAATTACTTTTTTAAGTTATCTTCTTTTCAAGACGCGCTTTTGGAAAGACTAACAAATCCAAATCATAAAGAATACATAGAAATACAACCTGAAGAAAGAAAAAATGAGATTATAGGAAAATTAAAACTTGGTCTTGAAGATATTAGTTTTTCAAGAAGCGCTATTGAATGGGGGATACCTCTACCTTTTGATAAAAAACAGACTGTGTATGTTTGGGTTGATGCTCTTATAAATTATATAACCGCAATAGGCTATCCTAAAAATGAAGTGACATTTCAGAAATACTGGCCTGCCGATGTACATTTAATGGCTAAAGATATTTTGTGGTTTCATTCGGTTATATGGCCTGCAATTTTAATGGGTACAGGACTTCCTCTACCTAAAAAAGTATACTCTCACGGGTTTTTTACTTTGGACGGAAATAAAATGTCAAAGTCTTTAGGCAATGTTATATCTCCGCAAGAACTTGTTGACAAATACGGAGTTGATGCCGCAAGATATCTTGTAGTAACTCTTATACCATTCGGTCCTGATGGTGATATTTCATGGCAGGAACTGACGTTAAAATATAATACTGATTTGGCAAATAATCTTGGAAATTTGATTTCAAGGACAATAAAGATGGCTGAAAAACATTTTAATCTTCAAGTACCAGAAACTAAACCTGATTTAGAACTCGCAAAAAAAGTAACTACAACTATAAAAGAATCTTTTGCTCTGAATATGGACAATATTCAACTTCATAAAGCTGCTGAAATCCTGCAAAATGCGATTACTCTTGTAAACAGACAAATTGAAATCGATACCCCTTGGACACTTGCAAAAACAGATATGAATAAACTTGCATCTTGTATTTATTCTTATTTACAAGCAATAAGTATTATAATAATGCACTTATTGTCATTTATGCCGTCAATATCTGAAAAAATATGGCAGATAATTGGCGCAAGCGGCAATATCAATGAAACTGCAAAAAAATATTTTATAGATGCTATAATTCCAGAAAATGGATTTTCTGTTGTAAATTCACAATTACAAACACCTGGAATTCTTTTCCCACGTATCGTATAAAAGGAATTCTTTGCATCACTATATGTGATATCCAAAAATAACACAACATTGTGATGGCACTCACGAAAATAGGAATTCACTTTTTAGAGATTGTTTACACTAATACAAAATAAGAGAAACAAAAATGATTATAGACACACATGCCCATATATCAGATTCAAAATTTGATGTTGATAGAGAATCTGTTTTACAAAGAGCCCTTAGTTCCGGTGTAGAAAAAATTTTAGAAATATCTTGTGAAACAAACGATTGGGATAAAGATTTAGAATTTTCAAAACGAAACAACATTTTTGTATCGTTTGGTATTCATCCTACTTATACTCTTAAAGCTGTAGAGGAAGATTACAATAAACTAAAAATTCTAATTCAAAATAAAAAATGTATAGCTGTTGGTGAAATAGGTTTAGATTACCACTATGATTCTTCATCGCAAAGTGTTAATATTCAAAAGGAATCGTTTGTAAAACAACTCGATATTGCTGCTATATACAATAAACCGATTATTATTCATTGTCGAGATGCTTATGACGATATGATTAATTTCTTTCAAGAATATAAGTCTATCTCAAAAGGTGTAATCCACTGTTTTTCTGGTACGCCCGATCAAGCAAAAGTATTTGTTGAAGCAGGTTTTTTACTTGGAATTGACGGACCGTTAACGTATAAGAAATCAGACAATTTAAAACAAGTTGTTTTTAGAACAGATATAAATAAATTGTTGGTTGAAACTGACTGTCCATATCTTGCTCCACAAAAATACAGAGGACAAAGAAATGAACCGTCTTATATAATTGAAACTTTAAAAGAAATAGCAGCAATAAAAAATATATCGTTTGATGAAGTAGCGCAAATAACGGCACAAAATGCAGTAAAACTTTTTAATATAATTTAGAGTTTAAGTCCGTCATCATCCAGTTGAAAAGGGCTGTTAATGTATCTCTAAAGGACGAAATAATCTTTCCTTTTTACGACATAGATTGCTTCGTCAGGACTTTGTTCTTCTTCGCATATGATATTTTTCAGTCTTGTTCGTCATTGCGGATCTACGAAATAGATATGGCAATCTTTTCTCAACGACGCAAATTGCTTCGTCGGGACTTTATCCTTACCCTTACTGCCTTCGAACAGTGTGCAATGACAGCCCTTTTTAGATGGATTGATGACGGGGGCGGCACTGATGTTCTGTTATCATCATCGCACTGCCGAGTACTGTGCGGTTAGAACATTAGATGGTAAACTCTAGATAGAATCCAAGTTTGTAGCTAAGTTTGTGTTTTGTCAAAAGTAGTAAAAAAATAAAAGGGGAATTTTTATGAATACAATATCTTATGTTTTCGGAAATAATCTCTATTTAAATATAACCAACAAATGCATGATGGCTTGTCCGTACTGCATAAAACATAAATGGGCTAATAAATTCAAAGGCAATGATTTAAAACTTGAAAAAGAACCGTCTTATAAGGAAGTTATAGAATCTATTGTGGATCCTAAAAAATATAACGAAGTAATTTTTTGCGGATACGGCGATGCTTTGGTTAATATTGAAATAGTAAAAGAAGTTTCAAAATGGATAAAAGAAAATGGAGGAAAAGTAAGAATTAACACCGCAGGACTTGCAAATCGTTATCACGGTAAAAATATTCTGCCTGAATTAAAAGGGCTTGTCGATGTTATTTCAATAAGTTTAAACGGTTCAAACCCAAGAGAGCACAATAAACTTAATAACCCTATATTTAAAGAAGAATCTTTTGACGAAGTACTAAAATTTGTCAAAGAAGCAAAAAAGTATATACCTGAAGTTGTTATAACTGCGGTAGAATTTAACGGATTTGACATTTTAAAAGTTGAGGAAATTGCAAAAAAAATTGAAGTGCGGTTTAGATCACGTCCTTATTTGAATGATGAAGATTAAACTTTTTATAAACACTGCAAAATTGTCATTAATTGCACTTGGTATTTTAATAGTATCAAGAGTTCTTTCGTCAATAGTTCTTGTGCGAACATGCGCATATATAAATACAAGCAAAACATCTTATAATGTAATCCCTTATAAAAACATACCCTTAAAGACTATTTTGGATAAAAATAATATTTTGCTTAATGATAACGATGATATAATTTCATACGATATAAATAAACCAATTAAAGCTTTACAAACAGTCAAAATTACTTACGTTACAAAAAAACAGAAAGAAATAATTGAAAATATTCCATTTAGAATAACATGGAGTAGGAGATATAATTCAAATTTAAGAGAAGTTGAACTTCAAAAAGGCATAGAGAAAAGTATAATCAAAACTATCGAAGAAGTTTTTTATGACAGCATTTTATACAATACAAACATTATAAAAGAAAAAAATATAGCAAAAGAATACTGCCGCCTTGTTATCTTTAATGTAAATAATGAAATAGAAAACATTTATGATTTATCAAAAACAAAAAGAATGAAAATGATTGCTACTGCATACTATCCGGGCGATCCTCTTGCATGGAGGGATGGAACAGTAACTTTTCTTGGACAGAAAATGCAAAGAGGGATTGTAGCGGTTGATCCAAAAGTTATACCTTTAAAAACTCGTCTATTTATTACAGGGTATGGTTATGGATATACTGGTGATACAGGTAACCTTATAAAGGGGAAACGTATAGATTTAGGCGTAAACAATGCGACCGAAGAAAAAGCTTGGATGTTTAGAAATGTAACCGTCTATATTCTTGAAAAATCTGATACGTACTGATATTAGAGTCTGTTTAGAGAAAATCACTTTTAACAAAACTGATTTCCATATTTTTACTATAACATATTTCTCGCTACATATAAAATATTTACATTCCAAATTTCTTTTTGATGTCCGTTAAATGGTTTCTTAAATCTATTGGGATTTTATTGCCAAATTTGGCATAGAACTCTTCTATCATTACTATTTCTTTTTTCCAATCTTCTCTATTAACTTTTAGTAGTTTTTCCATTTTTTCTTTTTTAATATCTAAGCCACTTAAATCTATAGCATTCTCCTCAGGGAACAAACCTATCTCAGATTCTTTAGCTCCGGTTTTTCCTTCAATTCTATCTATCATCCACTTTATGATTCTTGAATTATCCCTAAATCCAGGCCACATAAATTTGCCATTCTCATCTTTTCTAAACCAATTTACCATAAATATTTTAGGAAGTTTTTTTACTCTTTTACCAATATTGAGCCAATGCTGAAAATAATCTCCCATATTATATCCACAGAAAGGAAACATAGCCATAGGATCACGTCTGACATTTCCTACTTGTCCGCTTGAAGCAGCAGTTGTTTCAGAGCCTATTATTGAAGCCATAAACACGCCGCTGTTCCAGTCTTTTGCTTCATATACAAGAGGGATTGTATCTTTTCTGCGTCCGCCAAAAATAATTCCCGAAATAGGAACACCTTTAGGATTATCGTATTCCGGGGAAAGCGTAGGACAGTTATAAATTGAAACAGTAAATCTTGAATTAGGATGAGCTGCCGGTTTGTCAGAATTTTTATCATATTTTTGTCCCTGCCAATCCGTTAAATCTAACGGAACTTCATCTGAAACACCTTCCCACCACGGAGTATTGTTGCTGTTATCAATAGCAGTATTTGTAAATAATGTAGGAAAAAACTTATCGTTCTTAAGTGTTTTCATCATAACAGGATTTGTTTTTACTCCTGTTCCCGGAGCAACTCCAAAAAATCCTGCTTCAGGGTTAATTGCATAAAGCTGTCCATCTTCACCGATGTTAATCCAAGCAATATCGTCTCCCAAAGTCCAAACCTTATATCCTTTAAGCACAGGTTCTAAAAGAGCTAGATTTGTCTTTCCGCATGCCGAAGGAAAAGCGCCAAGAAAATACGTCACTTTTTTATCAGGAGACTGTACACCTATAATAATCATATGTTCGGCAAGCCATCCTTCTTGATAACCCAAATAAGAGCCGATTCTGAGAGAATAACATTTTTTGCCAAGCAAAGCATTTCCGCCATAACCTGAACCAAAACTCATAACAAGATTTTCCTGCGGGAAATGCATAATAAACCTTCTGTTAGGATTTACATCGCCAATTGAATGAATCCCTCTAAAAAAATCAGAAGAATTACCTATTCTTTCAACAACTTGTTTTCCTACTCTTGACATAACCCTCATACTTAATGCAACATAAGCTGAGTCTGTTATCTGAACACAATTTTTTGCATATTTTGATTTAGACATCCCCATAACAAAAGGAATTACATACATTGTTCTTCCTTTCATTGCAGCTTTGAAGAAACTTGTCATTTTTTCTTTTGCTTCTTTTGGATCCATCCAATTATTGTTTGGTCCTGCCTGTTCTTTTAAAGAAGTACAAACAAAAGTCAAATGCTCGGTACGCGCAACATCGTTAGGATTTGAGCGATGATAATATGAATTTGGATACTCTTTATCGTTTAACTTTTTTAAAACAACTCTTCCATCAACTTCAGATTTTTGAGCAATATCTGCTAACTTCTCTGCCTCTTGTTGAGAACCATCCATTATATAAACTTCATCGGGCCAAAAAAGTTCTCGCATTTCTTTTACAAACAAATCCATTGGCGTAGCCATTTCTTTTTAACACTCCTCTTATTATTTACTTATATATCTTAAATCAAACAGGTAAAGATTTAAACAACATATCTCTTTCTAGCATCATATCATACAATCTTTTTTTTATTTTCTTCCATTTATAAATCCCACTTGAGCATATGATCTTTTCTTTAATATTTACATCATCGTAATAAGTTAATCCTTTCAATACAGCTACTACATTTGAATTTTTATATTTTTTCTCGTAAGCCGACAACATATCCGATAAAGAAAATCTTGTTGATAAACAAGCAATATCTATAAAATCTTTTAAGCGGGTACCATCGTCAACGATTACCGACAACTTCATAGCTACAATGTCTATCATACTACATAGCCTGATATTATTTTCCGCAAACGTCTTCTCAACAAAAGGATAATTATAAGTTATAAAATCAACTTTTACATTATTAATCGTGCCTTTTATAGTGTTTTTTTCAATAAAATCACTTTTAAAATTGTATTTTTTAATTAGATGGTCACTTAACTTCACAGAATCAAAAGAATCTTGAGTAAACAAATCTAAATCAATGCTAATTCTGTGACCAAGATATAATGCCAAAGCAGTTCCTCCAACAAGATAAAAATTTGTCAGCATCTTTTCTTGCATTAATTTCTTTAAGAGCTCAAAAGTTTCTTCCTTAACTGTTTGCGTCTGTAACATTTTAATTCTTCCTTTTTAAGGTTGAAAACAGTACATACAAAAGCTATATCTTTATCGCAAAGAGACGGTATGCCCTTTATTATTTTTCTTACCCTATCTATGCCGCCGTAAAACCTTATTGCCGCATAAAAATCTTTCATCCAACCGCGCTCAATTACACGTTGTATAACTAAAGTTTTCATATCTTGCCAATCAAAATCAGACAAATCGTACTCCCACAACAATGTCTTTGAAATTTGATTAAATTGTGTTTGTTTACGCCAATCATCAAAAAACATTTTCATTTCCTTTTTTACTTTAGTCCTGTCGTTTCTGGTAAACCAAACATAATATTCATATTCTGTACTGCTTGCCCTGACGCACCTTTTACTAAATTATCTATAACTGAAACTATAATAAGTCTATTTGTTCTTTCATCAATTTTCATGCTTATTTCACAATAATTTGTATTTAAAACATCTTTTATTCCAGGCATTACGTCTTCGTCAAGAATTTTTACAAATTTTCTATCTTTATAAAATTCTTTATATTTTTCAAGTATTGTAGATATCGGAACTTGCTTTTTCATATTTACATAAATTGTTGAAAACATTCCTCTTTCTACAGGCACAATATGAGGAGTAAAACTTACTATTATATCTTCTCCTGATAAAATTGAAAGTTCTTGTTCTATTTCAGGAATGTGCCTATGCCCTCCTGCAATTTTATATGCTCTAAAATTTGGGTGTTCATTATTAAAATATTCTTGCGTAACCTTTCTTCCAGCACCTGAAATACCGCTTTTCGAATCTATAATTACCCCATTCAAATCCACAAAATCATTTTTTATAGCAGGCGCACAACCCAAAATAATTGTTGTAGGATAACAACCTGGATTTGCAACAAGCGAAGCTTGTTTTATTCTATCAGCATTCAGTTCAGATAATCCATAAACTGCTTTATTAATATATTCTTTTACAGTATGATTTACCTTATACCATTTCTCATAAACTTCTGGTTTATTTAATCTGAAATCTGCAGACAAATCTATAACTTTAACTTCATTCTTTAGAATATGCGGAACAACTTCAAAAGCAACAGCATGTGGCAAAGCTAAAAAGACAATATCACATTGATCTGAAATTTGCTTTGCATCAAAAGTTTCAATTTTCAAATTTAAATGACTAAAACGTGGATACACATCTCTTAAATATCTTTCTTGTGAAGAACTCCTACCATAAAGTCCAGTTATCTGCACATCTGGATGCTTTGAGAGAATTTTTAAAAGTTCTTCTCCAGTATATCCTGTTATACCTACAATTCCGACTTTAATCATTTTGTCTCCGGTTTTTAGTCAACTGCTGCGGGCTTACACCCGTAGTTTCCATAAGGTATGGTTATGAACTTTTATATATCAAGCATGGGAAAACAAAATTATCAGATTCTGTTTGTCACTTGCACATTGCCGAAGGCTACGAGAAATTGTGGAGCAACCTAGTTCTTTAAAAAACTTTTTTATTTTCTATTATATTTATAAGTTCAGGAAACGCAAAAATTGTTGGACTACGACCTGCGCCTTTTCTTAAAACTTGTATATAGTTTTTATCTACTAACTTATTCAATATTACTGTTGCTGTTTTCCTATTAGAAATTCCGGCCTCTTCTAAAAAAAATGTCAAACTTATAATAGGCTTTCTAAAAAAAGCATCTAAAATATTTATAGAGTAATGTGATTTTGTGGTATCTGCAAAAAAAATTTTCATAGCTTCATATAAATCTAAAATTTTTCTTGCTTTTGACATATTTCTTTCAGATTGCTCTGCAATAGCTTTAAGGAAAAATTCAATCCAGCCTTGCCAATCGCTATTGTTTGATATATTGCGTAAAGCGCTGTAATATGTATCTCTGTTTGACTCCAAATATTCGCTTAAATAAAACACAGGTTTTTTGAGATAATCTTTTTGGAATAAAAAAACAGGTATTAAAATTCTTCCCATTCTTCCGTTACCGTCAATAAAAGGATGAATTATTTCAAACTGTGCGTGCATTACCGCAAGTTGAACTAAAACTTCTTGTTCATTACTATTAATATATCTTTCCCAATCGTTTAAAGATTCAGATATACTTTCCGGCACAGGAGGAACATATATTGCTGTTTCTTGTGTACATCCATAGCAACCTATAAAATTTTGAATTCTTCTAAATTCGCCTCTTGCTTTATTTTCCCCTCTAACACCGTCTAAAAGAATTTTGTGAAGTTCTTTGAGCATATTCAGATGTATAAAGGGTCTTTTTTTTAGTATTTCCTGAGCGCCTGTAATTGCCCTCCTATAATTTATAATTTCTTTCACATCTTTTTCTTTTTCCTTATCAGCTTCTTCACCTGCTTCAAGTCTATATACTTCACTAAAAGTCGCTTGAGTACCTTCTATTTTTGAAGAAATTACCGCTTCCTGGGTTGTTATCGGAGAAAGAAGAATTGAAGGGTTAATAAGAGCCTCTAGCAACCCATTATACATTGAAAGCGAACTATTTGCTTTACCTATTAAAAATGACAACCTTTCCCAATTTAAATCTTTTATGGGTAATTTTTGTGCAATAAACGGTTGCATCTTACCTCTTTATAGTTTTTCTTCAATTATTTTATATTTTAAAATTTTTCTTAGCATGTTATCAAATGCATTGTTTTACAATCAAAGATATATATTATTACTTAATATTACAATTATTACACGCAACCGTATTTATTATATAACAAATGCCTAACAAAACACTTTGTATGTAATATTTTTACTTTTATTACATACAAACAAATTTGTTGTGTGTTAAGCACCTAACAAACTTTTAAAAAAATCAATTGCGACACCGATATTTTTATTATGCCGCAACTTAACAGTGCAGATTGCTTAACCTGCTTTATGATACACTTTGCAACGCCACTATAAGAAGCTTACCAAAAGAAACAATTACCAACGTTGCTTCACCGGCTTTATGACAGCAACTTAAACTCTAACTTTGCGTATATTGTAAAGCTGAAAAATCTATAAATTCAGCAAATATATTTTTTATATAATTTAGAAGAGAAATTCTATTTATTTTTACCGCTTCATCTTCTGCCATTATCATTACTTTTTCAAAAAAATTATCAATCGCCAGTTTTAATTCTAACACTTTATCAAAAACCTTAATGTATTCTCTTTTTGATACACAATTTTCAACTTCTATTTTTACTTTTTTAACAATGGTATAAAATGTTTTCTCAGTGCTATCAGTAAGTAAATCTTCATTAATAACTTGAGAAATATTTATATTTTGCTTTTGTGCTTGATTTATAATATTACTTATTCTTTTAAATACTGCTGCTATAGACAAAAAGTCACCTTTCTGTTTGGCATTTCTCAAAGCGTTAAGTTTTGGTTGTAAAGTTCCTAACGCTTTTAGTTTATTCACTCTTGATGCATTTGTAACAGCTTTTACTTCGTATGAATTATATCCTTCTGTTTCAAGAAGATTTTCGATTCTCTGCCAGAAAAAGTTGAGAAGCCTTTCATAAGCATTTTTCGATTTAGAATTATTTTTTACACTCTCAGGCAAAAATTCAAAAACTTTTTCAATAGCAACACCAACATCTTGGTCTGGCAGATTTTCCATTACCATTCTTACAAACCCTATGCCCGCTCTTCTCAATCCGTAAGGATCTGCCGAACCGGAAGGTTCAATCCCTATTGAAAAATTTGCCGCCAAAGTGTCTATTTTATCAGACAAAGATATTAAAAATGCTACTTTGTTTGAAGGGAGATGCCCTGAAGCGCTTAACGGCCAATAATGTTGCTCTACAGACAAAGCGATGTCTAAGCTTTCGCCCAATTTTAAAGCATAAATTTTCCCCATTATACCTTGGAGTTCAGGATATTCAAAAACCATCTCGCTTACTAAATCTGCTTTAGAAAACATTATTGCTTTTTCAAGCGTAATACCATCAACTTGCATATTAAATTCTTTGTTAAAAAGCTCTGCAATTTGTTTAACTCGTTCAACTTTTTCATAAACCGTCCCGATTTCTTTATGAAAAATAATGCCTTTTAACTTTTCTATATTAGTTATAAGTCCTTTTTTTAAATCGTTATGATAAAAAAATTCAGCATCCGCAAGCCTTGCTGCAACTACCTTTTCATAACCCTCTTTTGCAATTTCTTGATATTGTGAAGCGCCATTTTTAATGCCTATAAAATAATTTGAAAATTTACCATTTTTGTCATTTACAGCAAAACATTTTTGACTTTTTTTCATACATACTGTAAGCACTTCTGCAGGTAAAGCTAGATATTTTTTGTCAAAAGTACAAAGTACAGCTGATGGATATTCAACAAGATAATTTATTTCATCAACAAGTTCTTCATTAGGCACTACAATACCAATGTTTTCAACAACACATTCCATTGATTTTTTTACTTCTTCACGCCTTTCTTTTTGATCAACAATTACCGATTTGTTTTTCATTTTCAGAAGATAATTTTCAGGCAAATCTATTTTTATTTTACTGTTATCGCAAGTATGAAGACCTATAGTCCAGTTTGATGAATCGACATCGGCAATTCTAAATTTAATTATTTTTTTTCCATAAAGCGCAATTATATTTCTTATTGGTCTTGCAAATCTAAATCCGCTTTCTTCCCACATCATTGTTTTTGGAAAAGACATATTTTTTATTATTTCCGGGAAAATTGTAGACAAAAGTTCTTCAGTTTTTTCACCTTTAGTTTTTTTAATAAAAGAAAGATATTTACCCTTTTCAGTTGTTTTTATAACAAGTTCTTCTAAAGTTCCACCATTTTTCAAAGCAAAACATTCGGCTGCTTGCGTATATTTGCCTTGTGCATCTTGCGCTACTTTTAGAGACGGTCCTAAAAGTTCCTTGATTCTGTCATCGCTCTTTTCTGCAATGTTTTCAACTATCAAGACAAATCTTCTAGGAGTGGCATAAGTCTTTAGCGTACCGTATTTTAATCCGTACGTACTAAATATTTTTGATGCAAAATTTTCAATTTGCTTTAAAGCAGGTCCAATATATGAAAATGGAATTTCTTCTGTACCTATTTCTAATAAAGCGTTTTTTTTATCCTTTTTAGTCATTTTATGCTCCTATAGTTCTCAAATACTCTTCAGCAACAGCTTTGGCTATTGTGCGAACTCTCAAAACATAGCTTACTCTTTCAGAAACTGAAATAGCACCTCTTGCATCTAACAAGTTAAATAAGTGCGAGCATTTCATTACTGCATCGTAAGCTGGAAGCGAAAGATTTGCTTCAGCAAGCCTTTTAGCTTCCTTCTCCCAATCATCAAAGTGTCTTTTTAGCATATCTACATCAGCTTTTTCAAAATTATAAAAAGACCATTGCTTTTCATCTTCAAGATGTACGTCACCGTAAGTTATATCGTCGTTCCACTGTAAATCGTAAACATTGTTTTTCTTTTGAACATACATTGCAAGTCTTTCAGTGCCGTATGTAATTTCAACAGAAATCGGATTTAAATTAATACCCCCAACCTGTTGAAAATATGTAAACTGTGTTGCTTCCATACCGTCAATCCACACTTCCCAGCCAAGCCCCCATGCACCAAGTGTCGGCGATTCCCAATCATCCTCAACAAATCTTATATCATGTCTTTTTGGGTCAAGACCTAGTGACTTCAAACTTTCTAAATAAATCTGCTGTATATTTTTAGGTACGGGCTTCATAATAACCTGAAATTGGTAATAATGTTGTAATCTGTTAGGATTTTCGCCATATCTCCCATCGGTAGGTCTTCTGGAAGGTTCAACATAAGCAACATTCCACGATTTTGGACCTAAGGAACGCAGAAATGTAGCAGGATTAAACGTTCCTGCTCCTTTTTCCAAATCGTAAGGCTGCCATATAAGACATCCTTGTTTTGCCCAAAACTTCTGCAAAGTCATTATAAGTTCCTGAAAATTCATACTGTCTCCTGATTCTTATAAAGTAATAGATTTCTTGCGAAACTAAGATTCAAAATTAGAGGAACCTGCAATTAAAAATTAACCCTTAAATCAAACTGTTTCCTATATAAAATAGTTGCCCCTTTGAAGCTAAGCTTCCACGGGTATGGCATACTTATGATATTGGTCGTTATTACAAAGTCCGAAGGGCTGCGGCAATCTTTTCTTTTTAGTTCTGTCCGTCATTGCGCGCTGCCAAAGGAGGCGAGGGTTTGCGTAGCAATCGCGACAATCTTTCCTTTTACTCTTGTCCGTCATTGCGAAGCCCGAAGGGCTGTGGCAATCTTTTCTTTTGGTCTTGTCCGTCATTGCGCGCCTACGAAGTAGGCGCGGCAATCTGTCCTTAACGATATAGATTGCTTCATCGACTCCGTCGATTCGCAATGACGACGGGAGTTACCGACACAGATTGCTTCGTCGGGACTTTGTCCCTACCCTCTCTGCCTTCGGCAGTGCGCAATGACGATCAATCTCTAGTATTGTTATTGACAATCCTTTTCAACTTGTCTTTTTAGCATTACCTTCAATGATTTAATTACTCACTCCATATACCAACTTCGCAAGAGGTCTAACGTTTATTAACTGATAATTATTTTACCAAAAAAAAAGTTCTTGGGCATCTTTAAACTTAACTCATCATGTAAAACGGTTGAAGATGTAAATGACAATACCACTAAATATCAGTCTGGACGGACTCTAGCTATCAAAATGCAAAAGAGGCTGAAAGAATTATCTCTCTCAGCCT
>JAITPF010000048.1 GCA_031289585.1 Endomicrobium sp.
GCTCCTGTCGCTGTTCCTGCTATTTTCCAACCTACACTTGCTTCTGACTTAACAACTCCCGAACACATTAACACTAATGATAAAACTACACACATAACTGACATCTTTACATTCTTAAACATCTCTAAGCTTTTTTTCATTTTTCGTCTTTTTTCCTTTACATTTATTTTAACTTGTACTCTTTTAACTTATCCTACAGTTTTTCCATCCTCCTCCTCCTTTTTTTACCTAACATTTCATACTACAACACTAACTCTTTAACAATATCTATGAAAAACAAAAAAAATATTTGTTTTTTACTACAAAAAACTTGGATTCCCGTTGGAATTTATCCTCGAATGTCTTTTATCGGGGACGGGAATGACACAGCAAAAGAAATGCATAGACGAGACCTAACTACATAGATTGCCACAGCCCTTTGGGCTTCGCAATGACAGACAAAATGGATTCCCGCAGGAGTTTATCGAATGTCTTTATCGGAAGCGGGAAGGACACGGCAAACAGTCTTAAAGATATTATATACTTTAATTATATCACCTAGCATCCGGTTTGATACCAGAAGCTTTGTAAGTTATTCTTCGTTTGTTTTACCGTCTTCTTCTTTGACTTTCTCTACTATATTTTGAGCTTCACCATCAACCTCACATTTTATAACGCTTGCAATTGCGGCTACTTTATCGCCATTATCAAGCCGTACAAGTCTTACTCCTTGTGTATTTCTACCTATCACAGAAATGCCATTTACTCTAAGTCTTATTGTTATTCCGTTTTGCGTCATTATCATTACTTCTTCGCCGTCATTTGTTTTTTTAATTCCGATAATGTTTCCATTTCTCTCCGTCGCTTGCATATTTATAACGCCATGCCCTGCTCTCTTTTGCAGACGATATTTGCCAACCTCAGTTCTTTTCCCATAGCCGTTTTCGGAAACTGAAAGAAAAATATCATCAGGAGAAAGCACTTCCATACCTATCACTTCATCATCTTTTTCAAGAGAAATGCCGTTTACACCCATACCATTACGTCCAATTGAGCGTACATCAGTTTCCTTAAACCTTATAGCTGCACCTTTTTTAGTTGCAATTACAACTTCTGGTTTCTTTTCTATTGCTTTTACTTCCGTTAAAATATCGCCGTCTTCAAGTTTAATTGCTATTATGCCACCTTTTCTTGGATTTGTAAATTCTTCAAGAGCTATCTTCTTAATTGTTCCGTTTCTCGTACACATAAGCAAATATTCGTTTTTAATATCTTTAGGATTAAATGATCTTATTGGAATTGCTGCGGTAATTTTCTCTTCTGTTGCCTGCAATTGTAAAAGATTTACTATAGCTTTTCCTTTTGATGTTCTTACTCCTTCAGGAATTTCATATACTCTTGTCCAATATAACCTTCCGCGGGTTGTAAAAAATAACATATATGCATGCGAGCTTGTAATAAACAAATTTTCAACAAAATCTTCCTCTTTTGTGTTCATTGCAGTTATTCCACGCCCGCCTCTGTGTTGCGCTTTGTAAGTATCTAGCGGTATGCGTTTAATATACCCAGCGTGCGACATTGTTACCGCAACATCTTCTTCTTGAATCAAATCTTCAATATTGAAATCAGCTTCGGCGATTTGGATCTGCGTTCTTCTCTTATCGCCGTATTTTTTCTTTATCTCAACGATTTCATTTTTAACTATCGCTAAAATTTTTTTAGGATCATTTAAAATAGAACGAAGTTTTTCTATAAGTTTTATCAACTCTAAATACTCATCATCTATCTCTTTTCTCCTTAATCCTGTAAGTTGACGAATTTTCATTTCCAAAATAGCTTCAGATTGAAGTTTGGTCAAATGGAATTTTGACATCAAGCTTGTACGCGCAGCATCTTCGTCAGATGATTCCTTTATAATTTTAATAATAGCATCTATATTATCTATAGCTATTTTTAAACCTTCTAAAATATGCGCTCTTGCTTCCGCTTTCTGCAAATCAAATTTTGTCCTTCTTGTAATAACAATTTTTCTATGCTCAATGTGATGTATTAAAACTTCTTTAATATTCATCACTTTTGGTCTATTATTTACGATCGCAAGCATTATAACGCCAAAAGATGACTGCATTTGCGTATGTTTATACAACTGATTTAAAACCACTTGTGCATTTGCGTCTCTTTTTATTTCAATAACTATTCTTATCCCATCGCGATCTGATTCATCACGTAAATCTGAAATACCGTCAATTTTTTTATCTTTTACTAAATCAGCAATTGAAGTTATAAGATTTGCTTTATTTACTTGGTAAGGTATTTCGTTTACTATAATTGCTTCTCTATTCCCCTTCATTTCTTCTATTTCAGTTTTGGCTCTAATTTTTACTGAACCTCTGCCTGTTTCCATATAATTTCTAATGCCGCCTCTTCCTAAAATTATTGCGCCAGTAGGAAAATCTGGACCTTTAATATATTTTGCAATTTCTGAAACAGGAAGTTCTTCATCATCTATTAAAGCTATTAATGCATCGCTAATTTCGCCAATGTTATGAGCAGGAATATTTGTAGCCATACCTACAGCAATACCTGACGAACCATTAATTAAAAGACTGGGAAGTTTTGTAGGAAGCACAGAAGGCTCTTTTAAAGAACCATCATAATTTGGTATAAAGTCAACAGTATTTTTATCCAAATCAGCAAGCATTTCATCAGTAATTGCGTCCATTCTTACTTCAGTGTATCGCATAGCCGCTGCAAAATCGCCATCTATGCTTCCAAAGTTTCCTTGACCATCAACCATAGGGTATCTTAAAGAAAACTCCTGCACCATTCTAACCATAGCGCCATAAATTGCCGCATCGCCATGAGGATGATATTTACCCAATACATCTCCAACAACTCTAGCAGATTTTTTATATGCAGTATTATGTTTTAAACCCATTTCTTTCATCACATAAAGTATTCTTCTATGAACGGGTTTTAAACCATCGCGCACATCAGGCAAAGCCCTTCCGACAATTACGCTCATCGCATAATCGATGTAAGAAGTTTTCATTTCATCTTCAATGTTTCGCGGAGTAATACTTGCCGGCACCATTACCTGCTCATCTTTCATCTCTTTTTCTTTTGACATTTCTAACCTCTTGTTGTTATCTCCGAATTTTTGTAACACCTATATAAAGCGCCATATTATATGTAAATATAAAACTGCTTTTTTCATTTTAACAATTGCTTCAATGGCTTTAACGACTCGCAATCGACAACAACAGACATGGATTCCCGCTTTCGCGGGAATGACACCGTATTTTGCTGTCATTGCGCACTGCTAAAGGCAGCGAGGGAGGGACAAAGTCCCAACGAAGCAATCTGCGTCGTTAAAAATAGATTGCCACGCCCTACTTCGTAGGCTCGCAATGACAACAACCAAGATCATAAGTACCATGTCATACCTGAATGTCTTTAATCGGGTATCCAAGTTTGTTGGCGTCATTGCGCACTGCTAAAGGCAGCGAGGAGGGACAAAGTCCCGACAAAGCAATCTGCATCGTTAAAAATAGATTGCCACGCCCTACTTCGTAGGCTCGCAATGACAACAACCAAGATCATAAGTACCATGTCATACCCGAATGTCTTTAATCGGGTATCCAAGTTTGTTGGCGTCATTGCGCACTGCTAAAGGCAGCGAGGAGGGACAAAGTCCCGACAAAGCAATCTGCGTCGTTAAAAATAGATTGCCACGCCTACTTCGTAGGCTCGCAATGACAACGACCAAGATCATAAATACCATGTCACACCCGAACGTCTTTTATTGGGGGCGGGAATGACATACTTAAGAGACAAAAACACCCTACAATTGCTTCAATGGCTTTGACGGTCTGCGATAACAGGAAAAATAGAATTCCATTATTCTTTGCCATATCGTATCACACAACTAATCAAACAGTAAAAACTAGAAACTAGCAGTATTAAAATATTTGAACCCTATACTTTAAACTACTTTAAAATATTTTCAAAATATAATAATGCTATTATCGTTTTTGAATCTCTTATTTTACCCGTTTTTACCATCTCGACAGCTTCTTTAAAACTTATAATTTCTCTTGAAACAAATTCGTCTTCATCTGGATTTGGTTTCCCCTCTTTAAGCCCAAAAGCTGCAAAAAGATAGATAACTTCATTTGAAAAAGCAGTAGTAGGGTAAAAAGATAAAAGAGCTTCCAGTTTTTTAGCTTTATATCCCGTTTCTTCTTCAAGCTCCCTTGTTGCACATTCAAGAGGAGGTTCTCCATTGTCTATTTTTCCTGCAGGTATTTCATAAGTTATTTGATTTATGGCATGTCTATATTGTTTTACTAAAATAATATTTTCCTTATCCATAAAAGGAAGAACTGCCGCTGCACCAGGATGTCTTAAATATGCCCTTTTTGCAGTAGCGCCATTTGGAAGTTCAACTTCATCACAAAAAAGATCTATTACAGATCCGTGATATATTTTATTCTTTTTTATCAACTTTTCAATCATAGTTAGATTTTATCATTTTTTCAAACATAAACAAAACACAAAAAGGTTGAAAAAATTATCTTTCAACCTTTTTGCATTTACTTATACTGTTTTATACTGCTATAGAAGTATGGTTCTTAATAAACTCTTAACCTCGATACAAATCAACAAATATTTCAACACGTCTATTTCTTGCTTTTCCTTCTTCTGTTTCGTTTGTATCAATGGGTCTTTGTTCTCCGTATCCTATTTTGTTCATTTTGTTTGTAGGGATTCCTGCTTTTAAAAATTCATCGTGTACTGCTCCTGCTCTTGCCATTGACAATTTATCATTGTATTCATCACTAGCTGTTGAAATCTGTATGTCCTTCTATTCTTATACGTTCATATTTATATTTACTTATTTCTTGCGCCTATTCTAATATCTCTTCCTTTGCTTTCGGTTTTAAATCTGCCTTATTTACATCAAATAACGCTGCATTTATTCTAAACTCTTTTAGGAACTTATTGCCTTGTATTCATTTCTACTATGTTAGCTTTTTCTTCCTTCTTTGTTTTCTTGCCAATCCAACTTCCAAATGAGTATCTCACACCAATATTTCCATAAAGACTTCTATACTTATCTGCTCCTAATACATTTGCATTTGCATAAATCTCAAGTCCTTCTGTTACATAATATCTCGCCCCTAAATCACCTTCTATTCCCAATTCTCCAACTGTAACACTTCTCGACTGAAACTTCTTATCTGTGTCAATAAATGTACTTGTTATTTCGTAGTTCTTACCAGCTACTAAATAATCTGCCCCTACTGAAACATTCCATCTGAACCGGTTCATTTCTCCCGTTAATCCTACTCCTGCCCTCAATGACGATCTAAAATAATTATTATCCTTTACATCTAAACTAAGCGCATACGCTCCTGTTTCCTTAAATGCATCTGTATGCACTATCGCTGCTGCTGCTCCTGCGTATGGTCTCAATTTCATTTTCCCAAAAATTTCACTTTCTGTTAAAGGTATTCTATATCCCGCTTCTACATCCAAACTTCCATTTATTCCATCAAATTCGCCTTTTCCCTTATTGTTATTATCAAATCTTATTTCTCTTGTTGTTTCATATTTATTCATACTTCCTGAAAGTATTGTCTTCACGTCAAACTGTTCTTTTACAAGCCCTCCATATACTCCTAGCCCATAGCTGCTTACTTGCGCTTCATTTATATTCTGTTTTATCCAACTTTTATCAAATTTTCCAAATATTCCCACTGTAATATTTTCATTTGTCATTGTATCAAAGCCGGCTAGTATGCCGCCATTCCTTACTTTAAATTTGTATGGAGATTCTATATCACTATCTACATTTATCAAAGAACCTTGGATTTGCCCCCATATTCCTTTCGATGGTTCTTCATACTCCTTGTAATTATATAGTCGGTTATATACATCTTTCTTTGTATTGTTAAATGCCTGACTTATTATTACATTACTTATAAAATATCCTGACAAATCATACAGCGCTTCTTTTTGCTTATCTTCAGGAAGCATGTCTAACAAAATAATTGAAACTCCTAAATTTGAATCTTCCGCTACTTTATCTGACAAATAATCTATTGTTTTTGCTGTTTCAATTTGATTAAAACTTAAACCTTCCAACGACGCAAAGTTAGTTTGCGAACTAGGTCCTTTTAGTAAAAGAACCACCCAGTGATCTTCATATCCATAAACCACATTATAATTAGGTGCTAAATCTGGATCTGGACCAAATGTCACTTCTTTATAATTAGGTTCTAAATCTGAATCTGGACCAAATGTCACTTCTTTAAACATTCCGCTTAGGGCACCATACTTTATTATTCTATATGCTCTTGTAACACTGTCATCACTTGCAACATTACCGTTTAACCATATATTTAATTTACTGCTATTTTCATTTAAAAACACCTGGCCGTTTGCTTGTATGTAATCACTTATATAAAAACTTGTATTGCCACTGCTAGAACTATATGCTTTAGATAATTTACCGCTGGAAGTTGATCTATCGAATATATCTAAAGATAAAGTTCCATGTTGAGTATAGTTTCCAGCTAGTATACATTCTCTTCCATTCCATGCAAATTCTGCATTCTCTTCTATTACTAAATTATCTTTTACTTCTAAAGATGCATTTCCTTTTAAATCAAATCTACTATTGTCTTTTACATTCAAGTTAGATATGGTTGATTTCTCATCAGATAGCAAATCAAATTCCAAAGCTCCCAATATATTAATGGTAGAATTATTTCCATCGCTTGTCATAGCATCATACATTTTTACCTCACCAACACCGTCAAAATTTACTACAGCATTTCCTTCTAAATGTATCGCATTTGATTTTCCATCTGCTTTATTTCCACTAAATTCAGTAATAAACCCTCCGGTATTAATTATATTTAAAATACCTCCGTTTACACATATCGCTCCACCATTACTTGCTGCAGTATTACTTGTAAACTTTACATCGGTTAACGATACTGTTGAACCATTGGGCACATATATAACTCCACCTTTTGCAGAAGATCTATTGTTTCTAAATACCACGTTTGATATAGTCGTTGTTGACAAACTGTTTCCTGCATTTATTACTGATCCGTTAGCTCCTAGCGCATTTTGTACTGTTAAATTTTGTAACTCAAAATTTACAGCTGTCCCGCTCGATATATTAAATAATGATTTGCTGTTAGCGTCCAATATATCATCTGCTGTTATTGCAAGTAAGCTAGTACTTATTGTATTCGTCCCGTCAAAGATTTCACTCGTACCACCTACCGTTGTTGTTCCTGCGCTTTGTTTGTACAACCCACTAAATCCACTATTGTCGCCACTTAGTGTTAATTTTCCTGTGCCTGTTTTGTCGATTAATGTTGTTCCATCTCCTGTAACTTGTCCACCGGATATTGTTAAACCACTGGCGGCTGTTATATCCAGTTTTCCATGGTCCCATAATCCTATTGTCGATCCATTTATACTGCTCCCATCAGCCAATTCTAACTCACTTGCCGTTATGCTGCTTGTTCCTGTAAAATATTTCCCGCTTATTGTTGTTGTACCACCACTTTGAGAAAATAATCCATTGTAATAACTATTATCTCCTCCAAGCAAAAAACTTCCAGCATTTATTTTATTTATTGTCCCATTACCAGCTATACCACCACTTATTTTTACATTCCCTGACATACCAGATATATTTATTGTTCCAGTATTATAATATCATGTCCAGCTGCAACAGATGCAGCAGAGTTATTCCTAAACACTATATCGCCATTTCTACTATCTAAAGTTAATGTTCCGTCATCCCCATTAAATACTGCTCCGCCACTACTTGTTGCCACATTCCCATCAAATGTTATTGGAGATTCAAAAATCAGATCACCATTATTGTATATTGCTCCGCCAGATTTTGCAGTATTACTAGTGAAAGTACTGATGTATCATGAAATTGCATTTGTGCGCTATTTGTTTTCATACTTATTGCACCACCAATACCTAGAACATTACCATGACCATCTGGATTTACATTTGCTTTATTTCCTTCAAATTTTACAGTGCAACCATCAAAACCCATAAATGAATCATCATATGACCACACTGCTCCACCTTCATCTCCAGCGGTATTACCTACAAACTCAATAGTACAACTATTAAAAGTTACCGTTGATTTATTAAAATACAGCGCTCCGCCAGAAGCATTTCCACTTCCGTTATATAAAAATCTTAAATTAGCATTGGAAGCCTCTAAACTTGCGCCCTCATTCAAAGCTAATGCGCCACAACCTCCCCCATTGTTTTCAAAACTTCCCCCTCCACCACTGATAGTATTATTTGTAAAACTAACATCCTCACTAAAAACTAAATTTGATCCACCATTGACTAATATTGCACCACCATTTGCCATTTTTTTATCATCAAAAGAAGTAGCATTTTTTTTAAAATTTTGCATTTTTAAATCAGAGATAGTCAACTTTTTGCCACCACCATCTAAAACAAATCCGTAGTTATTAGAATCAGTTCCTCCATCTAAAGTATTGTTTTTACCCTCTATTGTTTTGATACCGTTAACTCCACTGTAATTATCACCACTACCGGATGTAATTGTTACTGTCGCTACATTTATTGTTTTCTCATCTCCTTGCTGTATAGCGGTTTGCAAAGCTGAACAGTTACTAACCCTAACATCAACATCATCTGCATTCACTCTGACTGTAAAAATAGAAAACGATAAAATATAAAATAACATAATGTAAAAAACAAATGTCTTACTTTTTGTAACAATAAATTTTGAGATTCGTTCCATAGCACCTCTCATTCACTAAAGTAGTTTCATTTGAAATAAAAATATCACAAAATCTATAACAATTGTGCAACTGCCAAAGGCAGCGAGGGATTGCGAAGCAATCGTGACAATCTTTCTTTTAACGACACAGATTGCTTCGTCAGGACTTTGTCCTTCCTCGCAATGACAACACTCAAACTTCATCGGCAATGCGCAATGACAGCAAAATACGGTCTCATTCCTAGTCTCATTAAGGCATTTGAGCGTAAGCTCTCCTGTGAGCAACCCTTCTTTGACTTCGTTGTCATTTCTGCCCCCGATAAAAGACATTCGAAGGTAAACTCCAACGGGAATCCATGTTTTAAAATTTCTTAACGTGGCTGCCAGCTTGAGATTTCTTCTCCGCGAGCATGATACAACACTTTTGCTTTTTGTGACACAGAAAATAGAGAATATTTGAATTTTTTAGAAAAATCATTTTTATGGATACTAATAATTGATTTGTAATATATTTTAGGTTGGTTATACTGTAGTTACGTCGTAACGATAGATATTTCTTCACAGGAAGCGTACCTTAGCCTTTTTCAAAACTTACTTGTTTTTTTCAAGTCTTTTGAAACAAATCTCTTTCGGAGTAACTTGTGAAATACCATCTTTCTTTACTACTAAAAATTCTAAAAAAACTGTCTCGTTTAAAATTTAACTTCTTTTTTACATTTTTGTCAAATAATAATTATAGTATCCTGGATTTGTTGATACAAGAAATAATTATTGAAACTATAAGGACCATAATTATAATACATAGCGAAAAAACTGTTGGGATATGTATAAAATAAGATATTATCATTTTCAAACCTACAAAAAGAAGTACGATTGCAACACCAAACTGTAAAAATTTAAATTTTGTTGCAAGATTTGAAAGAAGGAAATATAACGATCTTAACCCTACTATCGCAAAGATATTTGAGGTATAAACAACAAAAGTATCTCCTCTTGAAATAGAGAGAATGGCCGGAATAGAATCTATTGCAAACATTATGTCACTCATTTCTATAACAATAACAGCTGCAAACATAGGTGTCGCATATAATATAGTTTTTTCTCTGATAAAAAATTTATTTGTTTCTATGTCAGATTTAAAAGGAAACAAAATTTTAAAAATTTTGTATGCTATGTTGTTTTCCGGGTGAATTTTTTTATTTTTGAGCAGTATTATTTTAACTGCAGTATAAACTAATACTGCTCCAAAGATATATATTATCCATGTAAAGGTATTGATAAGTTGGATTCCGATAAAAACAAATAGAAACCTAAGTATTACAGCTCCTATAACTCCATAAATCAAAACTTTCGACTGATTGGCTTTAGATATTACAAAATATGTAAAAATCATAAAAAAGACAAGCATATTGTCTACTGAAAGAGAATATTCAACTACATATCCTGTAATATAGTCTAAAGCTTTTTCTATACCAAATGCAAAATAGATAATTGAGCCGAAAGATAGAGCAAGACCTATCCATATACAAACTATTATAATAGCTTTTTTTATTTTAACATTGCCTTTATATTTGTTTAAAATTACTAAATCTATAAAAAGAGCAGATATAATGATAATCCAAAATAGAACCCACATCAAAAGTTGAATATCCATAAACCCTCCAAAATCTATTATATATATTTTTTATGCCAGTCTGTCATCAACTTTTAACATGGATGTCTCTTTGAGACTTCGTCTTTGCAAACATGACAAAACGTTATTATTATCTGTTGTTATGTAAGTTGTATCATTCCCGCGAATGCGGGAATCCACGTTAACTAACATCTTACAACAACGTGGATACTCGATTAAAGACATTCGGGTATGACATGTCGCCCCCTATGATATTGTTCATCATTGCAAAGCTTAAAATGACTGTAGCAATCTATATAATGTGCTGTCATTGCACACTGCTAAAGGCAACTAGGAAAAAATACAGTCTTTCGTATTTTTCGCGGAAACCTTTTAGCTCTGTCCGTCATTGCGAGTTTGCGAAGCAACGTGGCAATCTGTCCTTTACTAACTGCACAGATTGCTTCGTCAGAACTTTGTCCTTACCCTCGCTGCCTTCAGCAGTGCGCAATGGCGACAAAATACGGTATCATTCCTAATCTCATTGAGATATTGCTAATTTCTTACGGGCATATCCATATTCACTGTGTCACTCCTGCCCCCAATTAAAACTCTTGAGTGTAAGCTCTCCTGTGAGCAACTCTTCTTTGACTTCGTTGTCATTCCCGCCCCCGATTTTAAAAGACATTCGAGGGTAAACTCCAGCGGGAATCCATGTTAGCTAACGTCTTACGACAACTTGGGGAAGATATGAACTGGGATTTGGCATTAATCTTTGCTGTAGTTGTAATAACAACAATTATAATATTGTCAAACCGTTTCTTTCGGTAGATCAAAGAATAAGCGATTTCGTTCCGTTGATGAGGAATACGACAATCGGAATTGTTTATGATGGGGCTTTTGAGATTGTCTAAGTTTGACGTTTTGATTATCACTTTTGATAAGTTTGTGTGTAGTATTTTAGTATTTTTTACATACAAAAAGATTTGCATGTAATAATTGACTAACAAAAATCCCCAAGCCACTTTCGCAACTCGAGGGAACAGCTAAAGCTATTAACAATAGCTGTGATGGTGATAGTATAATAATTATTTTCATTGATTTTGTCAAATTTTAATGAGTTTAGGAGAATTATAAAACAAGATTTAGAGTTATTTTTGAAGAGAGTTGTGTTTAAAGAAGATTATACGATAGGCAATTTGGGATATATCGGCTATGACGAACACAATAATGTAGTAGAGAACGTCCCTTTTCTTTGTAATGCGTTAGAGCCTAGTAAAGACGAAGCTATATTCAATGGACGCTATTGTTAAAAAAAGATTTAAAATTATCAAATTTCCCGCCGACAAAATCAAATTCCAAATTGCGAACCATATTCCTGATTTCATCTATTTACTTACTTATGTGCAAAAGACAAGTTTAAATTTACTCCAAGATTGTAAGAGACGGCTGCAACGTTCTTGAAAGTGGGGTTGCTGCCCTTTTTGAAAAGATTGTAAACGCTAGCTCTTTCTATATTAGAATCTCTTGCAAGTTTCGAAACATTACCTTTTAAACACGATAAAACTTTTAAAGCACCCAAAATAACATCAATATCACCTGTTTCATTATAGATTTCATTAACCGCCTTTTCAAACTCTTTAATTTTTTTAGGATTATTTTTAATATCACTAGCAAACCCTTCAAAAAAATCCTCTGTTTTAATTTTCTTTGTTTTTATATTTTCCATATGTTTCCTCTCATTACAAATTGTTTTTAATTTCTTTTGCTTTCTGTATATCTTTCATTTGTGAATTTTTATGTCCTCCTGATAACAATAAAACTATTTCGCCATTGATATTTGTAAAATATATCCTATATCCCTTTTGAAAATCTATTTTTAATTCGTGAATACCGTTGCTTACAGGTTTACAATTTGAAAAATTTTCACTAGCTAATTTATTTATATGTCTCAATAGTAGTACTTGTATATGTCCATCTAATTTTTTAAACCACTTCTTAAAAATACTTGTTTCCTTTACTTGCACATCCCATCCTCATTTTCTACTACTACTACTACTACTGTATAAAATATTTTACATTCTGTCAAATTTTTGTATTGGCTACATGCATATGTATCGCCAATTATATCTCTTTTATGCAGCTTCAAAACCGTTGTAAGAACTAAAAGATTTATATTTTCTATTGTTTCTCAGATGTCTCTTAAATTTCTCTTACAAAACACTACCCTACTCTTCTCGTGTCTCAGCAAATAAAGGCAAAACCACAGCAATGTTTAAACACATAGCAATCACAAACAAACTTTTTGTCATTTTCGATCTGCTTTTCATAACATCTCTCCTTTTTTTATTGCGTTTATAACACAGTTTTTCAATAAAACAAACTTCTTGACTAATTTTATTTTGTTTTATTAAATAAAGTTTAGGTTTAACCGCCAACTTGTGAAAAAGTTGTGAATTTTCAACACGCTTAAAACTGTCCATCTTTTGTTTAATTAGAACAACAACATGGATTCCTGCTGGAGTTGCCCTTCGAATATCTTTTATCGGAGGCGGCAATAACATCTTATTTTGCTGTCATTGCGCACTGCCGAAGGCTGCGAGGGTAGGAACAGAGTTCCGACGAAGCAATCTATGTTGTTAAAAGAGAAAGATTGCCACAGCCCTTCGGGCTTCGCAATGACAACCAAGATTATAAGTGCTATGTCATACCCGTGAAAACGGGTATCCATGTTGTTGTAAGATGTTAGTTAACATGGATTCCTGCATTCGCAGGAATGACACTTTAAAAGCAAAAACATATTTTTCAATGTCATACCCGAATGTCTTTAATCGGGTATCCACGTTTGTTATCGTCGTTGCGCACTGCCGAAGGCTGCGAGGGTAGGGATAAAGGGAACAAATATATTTAATATTAAAACTTGGTTGTTTTTACTTTGTTTTTCTTTTTTGGTATTCTAATGGCGCAAGATATAAAAGCAATATAACAATTAACTGTTATTCTAAATATGCTAATTTGTATTGTTATCTATGTCGTTATTGCGAGGGTAGAGACAAAGACCCAACGAAGCAATCTGCGTTGTTAAAAATAGATTGCCACGCCTACTTTGTGGGCTCGCAATGATGGACAGAACTAAAAAGAAAGATTGCGCAACCCTTCGGGCTTTCTAATTGTTCTTTTCAACTGGGTCTATAACGAAAACAGATTACCAAATTCTTGTACCTTACATTTAACTATTTTGGTTTCTAACGTTTTTGCTTTTAGTGTAAGCGTACTTTAAACTAGCAAAACAGGAAATGGAAACCTTGTTTTAATTTTAGATTTTATAAGAGGCTTGAATGTTATTGGAAAAAAGTGAAATAAAACAGGCGGTATTATTAAAAGCTAGTGCGGCAAAAGAAGCATCAAGAATACTTTTAAGCATTACTACAGAGCAAAAAAATAACATGCTTTCTGCTATGGCTAATGCTTTACAACAGAATATGAAAGAAATACTTTTCCACAATGAAATAGATGTTGAAGCCGCAAAAGAAGCAGGAATAACGCCGTCTCTTATAGATAGACTTACTTTAACTGAACAACAAATGAACGCTATGGTAAAAGGTATAAAAGATGTTATTCTTTTACAAGATCCAGTAGGAACTGTTATTGAAGAAAACACTCCTTCTGTCGATATTGATGTAAGAAAAATAAGAGTACCTTTGGGTGTCATAGCAATGATTTATGAAGCGCGACCAAACGTTACTGTTGACGCTGCCACTTTATGTTTAAAAGCAGGTAATGCAGTAATTTTAAAGGGCGGTTCAGAAGCTATAAATTCAAATAAAATTCTTGCAAAAATAATGTATGAAGCTGGAGTAAAAGCAGGTATGCCTGACGGCTCAATACAATTTATTGATACTACAGACAGAAGTGCTGTACAAGAACTTATTCATCTTGATAATCTTATCGATTTATTAATACCTAGAGGCAGCGAAGAACTCATTAAATTTATAAAAACTCATTCAACAATACCTGTTTTATCACACGGTAAAGGGCTGTGCCATACGTATATAGACAAAGATGCTGATGTTGATATAGCTATCAAAATTGCAGTAAACGCAAAATGTCAAAGACCTTCCGTATGTAATGCAATGGAAACACTTCTTATACATAAAGATATAGCTGCTCAAGTTTTACCAAACCTTTGCAAACTCTACAATGATACTGGCGTTGAAGTAAGAGGCTGTGATATTTCAAAGAAAATAGTAAATTCAATGCAACCTGCAACAGAAGAAGATTGGAATACCGAATATCATGATCTTAAAGTATCAATTAAAACAGTAAATTCTTTAGAAGAAGCGATAGCTCATATAAATAAATATGGCTCCATGCATTCTGAAGCAATTGTTACAAATAACGAAGAAACGGCAAATAAATTTGTTTTAGAAGTTGATGCTGCTGCAGTTTTTGTAAATGCTTCTACACGGCTTCACGATGGTGGTGTTTTTGGTCTTGGTTGTGAAATCGGAATTTCAACGCAAAAACTTCATGCACGAGGTACTATGGGTATTAAAGAACTTACTACTACTAAGTATATAGTAAAAGGCAACGGTACAATAAGGAATTAATATGAAACTTGGTATTGTTGGTCTCCCAAATGTAGGAAAATCAACATTGTTTAACGCTATAACAAAAGCAGGCGCCGAAGTAGCAAACTATCCATTTTCTACTATAGATCCAAATGTTGGAGTGGTCATAGTTCCTGATAAACGTTTGGATTTTCTTAAGAAACTTTATAAATCAAAGAAAAAAGTTCCTGCAACAGTAGAATTTGTAGATATCGCAGGGCTCGTAAAAGGCGCATCACATGGAGAGGGATTAGGAAATCAGTTTTTGGCACACATAAGAGAAACTGCTGCAATTGTTCACGTAGTGCGATGCTTTGAAAGTAAAGATATTACGCATGTTATGGGCGAAGTTGATCCTTTAAGAGATATAGAAATTATAGATACAGAACTTATTTTGGCTGACATGGAGTCTATTTCAAAAAGATTAGAAAGACTTGAAAAAGGTGTTAGGCTCAATGACAAAAAAATACTTGCCGAAAGAGAATTTGCAATAAAAATTAAAGCTCATATTGACGCGGGAAATCCCGCAAGAACTATTGAACTTAACGACGATGAGAAAACAATATTAAAAGATTTCTTTTTAATAACTGCAAAACCTGTCTTATATGTTTGCAATATTGCAGAAAGCAATCTACCTGCAATGGAAAATAAATATACAGAACTTGTAAAAGAAAAAGCAAAAAAAGAGAGTGCGCAGATAATAACTATATGCGCAAAAATTGAAGCAGAACTCTCTGAACTTTCAGAAAGTGATCAGGAAACTTTTTTAAAAGATTTGGGATTAGAATATCCCGGACTAAATCGTTTAATACAAGCAGGATATAATTTACTTGGACTTGAAACTTTTCTTACCGCGGGAGAAGAAGAGGTAAGAGCGTGGACTATAAAAAAAGGATTTTTGGCTCCACAAGCTGCTGGCGTAATACATTCTGATTTTGAAAGAGGCTTTATACGCGCTGAAGTTATGAGTTTTGACGATTTATTCAGACTTGGCAGTGAAAAAACTGTAAAAGATGCTGGTCTTTTAAAAAGCGAAGGAAAAGAGTATTTGGTTAAAGACGGCGATATAATAGATTTCCGTTTTAATGTTTGATTAAAAAAGTGACTTTTAGTTTTATTTACTCTATATAAAACATGAAACACAACTGCTGCGCTTCCGTCTTTGGTAGTTTTTACCGATAAGCGTACTTTATTTTATCAAATTTTTAAATTTAGCTAGAGCAAGTTATGCATGATAAAATAAAAAAACAAAAATTTAACAACTCTTAAGGATTCTAAATCTTAGTTTCGTAATAAATTTATTGTATGAAAGTTGTAAAAAAGGATTATTCGATGTTAACGAAAGTTGCTATAGTTGGCAGAGCAAATGTAGGTAAATCTACTCTTTTTAACAGGCTTATAAGTAGAAAAAAAGCTATCGTCCACGAAACGCCAGGCACAACAAGAGATAGGAATGATTATGAAGTACTTTGGAAAGATAAAAAATTTATTGTTACAGATACCGCAGGTTGGAGTACAGATATTTCCGTATTTTCAAAAGATATGTTGCGGCAACTTAATATAGCTGTAAAAAAAGCTGATATAGTGTTGTTTGTTGTCGATGGAAAAATAGGTGTTCATTCTATGGATGCTCAAATTGCACAACAGATAAGGCTTAGTCAGAAAAAAACAATTCTTGTTGTAAATAAAATAGATACGCAGGCAGAGGAGATTAAAGGATACGAGTTTTATGAACTTGGTTTTAACGATACAGTTTTTATATCTGCAAACCATGGGAGAAGTATACACGATTTACTGGATAAAATTTGGGATAATATTAAATATGACAGAAAAACAAAAAAAGCTCAAGAAATGTTAAAAATTATTCTTGTAGGAAAGCCAAATGTAGGGAAATCTTCTTTTATTAATTCTGTAGCTAAAGAGGAAAGAAGTATTGTTCATGATACTCCAGGAACTACAAGAGATTCTCTCACAGTACATGTCTGCAGTAACGATAAAGAATATATTTTAATAGATACAGCTGGACTACACCGAGGCAGTAAGATGAAAGATGATATGGAATATCTTTCAACTTTAAGTACAGATTATGCCATTGAAGACGCCGATGTTGCTGTTTTAGTTGCAGATGCTTCACAAGGGATAGGCGAGACTGAAGTTAAAATTGCAAGATTACTGCTTGAAAAAAAGAAACCCGTTATTGTAGTTGTAAATAAATGGGATTTGATAGAAAAAAAAGAAGAAGCTGCAAAATATTTTACGGAGCAGTTAAGAGAAAGAATGAAATTCATGCACTGGGCAGATATTATCTTTATATCTGCAAAAACAGGGCAGAGATTAGATAAAGTATTTCAGGAAGCTGAACTTGTTTTTAAACAGTATTCAAAAGAGTTAACACAGGAAGAACTTAATGAAGTTATAAGAGATGCTCTTGCAAGAAAACCCTATACAAGCAAAGGCAAGACTTTAAAACTTAAAGAATATGCGCAGGTAGCTTCAAAACCGCCGATATTCATTTTTTCGGTAAACGATATAGAACTCGTGCATTTTTCTTATGAAAGATTCCTTGAAAATTGTTTAAGAGAAAGATTTGGTTTTTATGGTACTCCAATAGTTTTAAAATTTAGAAGGTATTATAAAAAAAAGGTTGAGTAGTGTAAGTAAATTCTAATTCCTGCAAAAGTAGAAATTTGCATTACTTTTAAAATTAGAGATGATTATTAAAATTATTTATATCATTTTTTCATATTTTTGCGGCTCAATTCCTTTTGCATATATCATTTCGAGAGCAATTGGAAAAGTTGATATACGTACCGTAGGTTCTGGTAATCCCGGTGTTACAAATGTTTTTAGAACAGTTGGAAAATGTGCAGGAATTATAACTTTTATTGCAGATACTTTAAAAGGGTTTATTCCTGTATATTTTGCAATATTTATAAACAATTCCTTTTCTTATTCAGTTGCTGTTGGAGCAGCTGCAATGCTAGGACATATATTAACAATATTTTTAAACTTTAAAGGTGGCAAAGGTGTTGCAACTGGACTAGGTGTGTTTTTGGCTCTTATGCCTTTACCATCGCTGCTAGCATTTGCTGTTTTTAGTTTGGTTTTTGTATTTTCAGGATATGTTGCCTTAGGATCACTTTGTGCTGCTATAAGCCTTCCTTTAGCATCTTATTTTTCAGGATATAGCACAGAATCTATAATATTTGCTTTTGCTATGGCTGTCTTAATTATTTACAAACATAGAGCAAATATAAAAAGATTAAAAGCAGGTTCTGAAAACAGATTTAATATATTTAAAAGGAAATAATATGAAAATTACTGTTTTAGGGGCAGGTTCTTGGGGAGCAACTCTAGCTACTCTTTTATTTGAAAATGGACATAATGTTACTCTTTGGGAGTTTGATGCAAAGAGAGCAAAAAATTTACATGACAGAAAAATAAAACCGTTTAAAGAGGGTATTGATTTACCATCAGAATTGGTTGTAACAAACAGTTTAGAAAGCTTAAAAAACAGTGAAGTTGTTTTATTTGTAGTCCCATCGCAATATATGAGATCCACATGTCAATTATTAAAAAACAGAGAGATATCATTTGATAAAAAGCTTCTAATCAGCGCGACAAAAGGCATAGAAAATAAAACTCTTTTGAGAATGTCTGAAGTAATAGACAATGTCTTTAAAGGAGTTTATAAAAATATCGCAGTTATTTCAGGACCAAGTCACGCTGAAGAAGTATGCAGAAAAATACCTACTGTAGTTACATCCACAGCAGAAAATCTTGAAACTGCAGAAAAATGCAGAGTACTTTTTATGAATGACTATTTTAGAGTTTACAATCAAACTGATATTGTAGGCGTTGAGATAGGAGCTGCATTAAAAAATGTTTTTGCTATAGCTTCTGGAATAGTCGATGGATTAAAATACGGAGATAATACAAAAGCTGCAATTGTTTCAAGAGGTCTAAAAGAACTTATAAAAGTCGGTGTTACTTTAGGTGGCAAAGAACAAACTTTTTATGGTCTCTCTGGAATAGGCGATTTAATGGTTACTTGTTTTTCAAAGCATTCAAGGAACCGCGCTGTAGGTCAGGCTGTTGGAGAAGGTAAAACTTTAGATGAAGCTGAAAAAAGTTTGGGTATGATAGCTGAAGGTGTAAAAAATACTATAAGTGCTTACGAAATAGGGAAAAAATTGAATATTGATCTTCCAATAATAAATGAAGTCTATGCAGTTTTATTTGAAAGCAAAACCCCTCTTAAAGCCGTAAATGCACTAATGACGAGATGTCCGAAGCATGAGTAATGACATTATATTCTATGGATTCCCACTTTCGCGGGAATGACGCCGTATTTCGCTGTCATTACGCACTGCCGATGAAGTTTTAGTTTGTCATTGCGCACTGCCGAAGGCAGAGAGGGTAGGGACAAAGTCCTGACGAAGCAATCTATGCAGTTAGTAAAGGGAAGACTGCCACAGCCCTTCGGGCTTTGCAATGACAACGACCAAGATCATAAGTACCCTGTCATGCCCGTGACAACGGGTATCCAAGTTTTAAAAGGTCTTAAAACGGCGTGGTTTTCCAAGTTAAAAAATAATGACAATAAACATGGATTCCTGCAGGAGTTCCCCCTCGAATATTTTTATCAAGAGCAGGAACGATAAAGTCATGAAACTAATCATTATTGACAGAGCTGACTTTAGCAGTACACAATTCATATTCAACTAGGTTGGATGACAGGTAGGAGGTAATATGACGAAAAATGATATAGCGAAAGCATTGTCAAAAATTTTGAGTTCAAAAAAAGAAGCTGACATGGCAGTGAATAAAGTTTTTGAAGAAATGTTAAATTCTTTAAAGAATGGTGAAAAAATTATTATAACCGGTTTTGGTAGTTTTAATATGTTTGAGACAAAAACAAAAAGAGGAAGAAACCCTAAAACAGGAGAAAAACTTCTTATCGCTCCAATGAAAAAAATAAGATTTAAACAGTCAAAAGATTTTTTCGAATAGCGCTAGGAGAAAACATAATATGTTTCAGATCCCACCAATACCTGATAAAGAGTATTTTACAATAGGCGAAATTTCTCAGGTAACACTTGTTCCAAAACACACTTTAAGATATTGGGAAAGTGAATTTAAACTTTTACGTCCCATTAGAAAGAGTTCTGGACAAAGAAGATATAATAAAGAAGAAGTTGAACTGGTTTTTAAAATCAAAGATTTATTGTACAATAAACGTTATACAATTGAAGGTGTTAAGAAATATTTAATTGGTGATAAGCGTAAAAAGCTTACAGATCTGCAGACAAATTTAAATTTAGATTTTGAAAACATGCCGGACCATAAATTTTTAAGAACTCTCAAAGAAGATCTTAAACAAATTTTAAAACTTTTAAAAAAATAATATAATATTTATTTGTATCTAACGTATAAATCGGGGCGTGGCGCAGTTGGCTAGCGCACTCCCTTGGGGTGGGAGAGGTCGCTGGTTCAAATCCAGTCGCCCCGATTCACGAAGGCTTGGAAAAAAAATCTTTATTTTTCAAGCCTTTTTTATTTGTAGACGACCGATAGATAATTCATGATGTTTTCAAGATAACTGAAAACAACTCAAAATAACATTGTAAGACTAAAATAAGACTAATTTTTGCGGACCGGTATTTGAGAGATATACCATCTTAGCTTTAGTAGCAATCTTAAGAGCTTCCTTGCACGCTTTATAAGCTTTTGCTACCTCTTTCATGTCCGTACTGTACCTTACATTTGGAAACAAATACGTCATGAGACTCCCAAGCAATTCCTGATTTAGCAACCGTTTTACGAGAATGTGCTAAAGGACTACCATAGACATATCGTTAAAGCTAAAGAAAAGAAGAAAACAAAATATATACTTTATTCTTAAAGATTTTAAACATTTATTTCTATCCCTTTCCTGGTCCCAGTCACAAGTCTATACGAATGCTTCTTTGAATATAATGGTAATGTTTTTCATTGAAACACAAAATTACTTACTTAAATTGGTATTGTTTTTATAAAAATATTAAAATTAACAACTTTTTTTGACCTTTATGCCCACAATGACAGCAAAATACAGTGCCATTCCTGCCCCCGATAAAAGACATTCGAGGGTGAACTCCGGCAGGAATCCATGTTAGCTTAACATCTTACGACAACTTGGATGCCCGTTTTACGGGTATGACACGACCGTTGTAGTAACCACAGGAACTTTCTTAAACGCATGGGTATAGCTGAGAAAAAATAATAAAGATGTAGGATTTCGCAAAAAATTCATATTAATATACACCTTTTTACAACCTAAATCTTAAAATGCTAAAATTAAATCAAACAGAAGTTTTTAACTTCTGTAATTTAAATTAAAAGGAAAAAAGATTATGAAGAAATTTGTTTTGGCAGTTTTGTTATGCTGCGCTTTTGCTGGAGTTGGTAATGCGGAAAGGTGTTCTGAGCTCTGTGCGGCTTGCGAGAAGTCTCAATCAAAGGACATTAAGACTTGTTGTAAAGCTGAAACAGCTTGTCATGGAAACTGCGACGCTGTCAAGTACCCCTGTCCTATTCATGTACTTGAACTTGCTAACGATTTTGTTTTATTAGTATGAGCAGACTCTAAAATATGTTTTGTTATTTATTACATAAATTTTGAAATGATTTGATTTGAAATAAAAACATATTCTTTGGCAATTTTTATTTTACCGGTTTGTTCTTGCAATGTTTTGTTTTTTAAACATTCTAAAAGTATAGTGTGGTGTTTAGGATTGTTAAAACAATTAATATCTATTCCTTCATTTAAAAGCCTTAAACCTAGCATAATGGTTTCTGTTTTATAAAGATTGTTATCTATATATTCATCTTCAATATTTAAAAATGATAGATTACTGCGGCGGTTTGTACTTTGTAACAATGAACATAATTCGATATACTTTTCAATATCTTCAACATTTTTATATCTCCTTCTTTCTAAATATCCTGCAGCTCCAGCACCAAGACCTATATATTCCAAGTTACGCCAGTAATTTGTATTGTGAAAAGCTTCCTTGCATTTCTTTGCCCAATTTGAAACTTCATAATGAACGTATTCACTATGTTCCAAAACCTCTACAGTTTTTTCATAGAGCGCACGTTGTAATTTGTCATCGGTAACAATTCCATTCTCATAAAAAGGCGTATTTTTTTCTATTGATAAAGGATATAATGACAATTGCTCACTGTTAAACAACAATGCTTTTTTCAAAACGCTTTCCCAGTCGTCAACAGTTTGGTTTGGCAGTCCGTATATTAAATCTAAGCTTATATTATCAAACCCTTCATTTCTTGCCGTATCATAAGCAGCACAAAAAGTTTTGAAATCGTGTATACGCCCTAAATACTTTAAAGTTTTATCTTCAACAGATTGAAGCCCCATGCTTAGTCTATTGACTCCAAATTCTTTCAAAATAAGCAGCTTTTTTTTTGAAACTGATTCGGGGTTAAGCTCAAAAGTGAATTCTTTTACTTCTGATAAATTGAAAGCATTGTTTAAAGATTGTAGCAATTCTTGCATTTGGTTAGAAGATAAAACTGACGGCGTGCCGCCACCAATGTATATTGAATTTATTTCTTCATTTTCAAACTGCTTAGCATGTTTAATAAGAGTGTCAATATATTTATCGGCTAAATCTGTGTCATATTTTTGAGAAAAAAAATCGCAATAAAAACATTTTTGCCTGCAAAATGGAATATGAATATATAAGCCTGTCATATAAATAAACCTGCGCACAGCTTACTGTGTGACATCAGTAAATTAACTGACTTTTTAAAACATGGAATATGAATATATAAGCCTGTCATATAAATAAACCTGCGCACAGCTTACTGTGTGACATCAGTAAATTAACTGACTTTTTAAAACATAGATTCCGGTTTTCACGGGAACGACACAAATTCTATACCCCAACCCCACAACAGACTACGAGGTAATGGTTAAACAATAAAAACTTAGACTACGCGCGGGCACGGAAATGAGCGCCAAAGACTTTCTATTTATCTTTATCTATTTTTGCATGTTTTGGCATATCCTTAAACAGCTCCGCTATGCCGCCAAGCGAGGCTGTAACACCAGCTGTCTCTAACGGAAGGAAAATTTTTGTTGCTTGACCATCAGCAACCTTACCAAGAGTTTCAAGATATTTAATAGCAATAAGATCGTTAGTTGGTTTACCTTCGTGTATGGCATTATAGATTACTTCTATTTTATATTTTTCAGCTTCTGCAACTTTCCTTATTGCTTCAGCTTCGCCGGTAGCTTCCAAAACCTGCTTTTCTTTTACAGCTTGCGCATCAAGTATTACTGCTTGTTTTGCGCCTTCTGCTTTAAGAATTGCTGCCTGTCTTAAACCTTCGGCTTCCAAAATATTTGCTCTTTTTTCTCTTTCAGCTTTCATCTGTTTTGACATAGCATCTGTAATATCTCTTGGAGGATCAATTTTTTGTATCTCAACTCTTGTAACTTTTACACCCCATTTATCTGTAGCTTCATCCATCACAACTCTCAACTGTGTATTGATTTTCTCTCTTGATGTAAGAGTACTGTCCAGCTCCATATCGCCAATTACATTTCTCAAATTTGTCTGCGCAAGTTTTAAAGCTGCCATTGCAAAATTCTCAATATTATAAACAACTTTTACAGGATCGGTTACCTGAAAATAAATGATGGCATCCACAACTACAGAAACATTGTCTTTCGTAATAACGCTTTGAGGTGGAACATCAATAACACGCTCTCTCATATCCACTCTTAACATTCTCTGAAATATTGGGATAATAATATTTGCTCCAGAATTTTTTGTACCTGTATATTTACCCAAAGTTTCAACAAGTCCTTTTTCATACTGTCTTATTATTTTTATAGAATTTGCTATAAAAATAACTATAAAAGCTGTAACTACCAAAATAAGTATTGCCATACTATTCTCCTATTTTACTTTAGAAACGATAAGCGTTGTTCCACTTACATTTTTTATTCTTACCACTTCACTTACTTCAAGTTTAACATCAGAGCTAGCTCTCCATATTTCACTTGAAACTTTTACAAAACCAATTTTGAAAGGTGTTATTTCTTCAGTAACTACTGCTTCTGTTCCAATAAGAGCATCTATATTTGAATTTACTGTTTTAAATTTATTTATAACTTTTTTAAATATTGGTCTTATAAAGTATAAAGATAGAACAGAAACTACTATAAAAACAGAAAATTCAATCCAGCCTGAAAAATTAAAATATGCTGCAACTGTTGCAAAAATAGAACCGATAGAAAGGCAAACAAAGAAAAAAATAGACGGCGTAACTATTTCAAAAATTACAAGAACAATTGCAATTATAAGCCAAATATTCCACGTCATATTATTATTTTCCAACGTATAATTGGCCAGTACAGAAATAAGGACTTACCCTTTATATACTTATCAGGCAATGGTCCCCAAAAGCGCGAATCAAAAGAAAAATCTCTATTGTCTCCCATCATCA
>JAITPF010000029.1 GCA_031289585.1 Endomicrobium sp.
ATGTTTTTTGTCGTCATTGCAAATCGACTAAATCGATGAAGCAATTGTTTTTGTCGTCATTGCGAAGCCCGAAGGGCTGTGGCAATCTTTCCTTTACTAACAACATAGATTGCTTCGTCGGGACTTTGCCCCTCCTCGCAATGACAACAAAATACGGTGTCATTCCCGCCCCCGATAAGGACATTCGAGGACGAGGATAAACTCCAGCAGGAATCCATGTTTTTTGTCGTCATTGCAAATCGACTAAATCGATGAAGCAATTGTTTTTGTCGTCATTGCGAAGCCCGAAGGGCTGTGGCAATCTGTGTTGTTATATCTCGTTGTGAGCCCCAAAGTTGTGATAATCTATTTTTGCTTCTAACGCTTATCCCTATTAGTGTGAACGGACTCTAAAACTAATATATGAACAAATCTCAAATAATTTCCGTGCAGGCATCTGCAGGTTCTGGTAAAACTTATAATCTTGCAAAGAGATACCTTTATCTTTTGCTTAGTGCTGATAACGATATTGATATAAAAAATATAATAGCTGTAACTTTTACCAACAAGGCAGCTGTAGAAATGAAATACAGAGTTATAAGTTATCTCAAAAAAGCGGCATTATCTTTAGATACCAATGGTTTTTTTGATGATTTAGGACTTACAAAAAATGAAATAGCTAAAAAAAGCAATATTGTTTTAAAAAATATTCTAAAATCTTATGATAACTTTAATATAAGCACTATTGACAGTTTTAAAAATCATATCTTAAAATCCTGTGCTATAAGCGTTGATATTTCTCCAAATTTTAAAATAGAACAGGATTATTCTGAAAATCTTTTATTTTCTTTAGAAACTTTTTTACAGAAAGCTCAACTTTTTGAAAGTTTGAAAAATGTTCTATTACAATACTTGTCGCAGTATTTAATAGAGGATTCGGGTTGGTTCCCTAAAAATAATATTTATAATGAAATTGAAAAAGTATTTGAAAAGTCAGGAAATACAGGAAAAGACATTCTGTCTGGAGAAAAGTCTTATTTCAAAAATGAACTTTTTTCAAGGACTGCGGTGATTGTAAAAAAAATTAAAACATTTTCAGAATTCCTTCCAAAACTTAAAATTAGTTCCCATTACACTAAGGCAGTTGAATGCATTTTAAAAGAAGGCAGTAAAATATTTCTTTCGATGGATATTCCGGCAAGGTTTGCATATGAGACCATTGAATATAAAAAAGATGCTAAAGTTAACGCTAAAGCGGGTGAGCTTTGGAATGAAATAAATAAAGAAATTAAATCTTTCTGCGATTTTTATATGGAAAATTATTATGGTATTTATTCTGATATATATTTAAAAGTTGCACTTGAGTTTGATGTGCAATCAAAAAAAGATGGCGTTGTATTTTTAAATGAAATAAATAAAAAAACGGTTAATTTTTTTGAAAAAAACGATACTGTTATGCCTGAAGTATATTATAGATTATCAGAAAAATACAAGCATTTTTTAATTGATGAATTTCAAGATACAAGTTTTGTTCAATGGGCTGGTATTAAGAGGTTTTTGGAAGAAAGTCTTGCTGTAGGAGGAACGTTTTTTTATGTAGGTGATGTGAAACAAGCCATATATTCTTTTAGAGGTGGCAATTCTGATATATTTGATACTGTGACAAAGGAATTTCCAGCTACAAAGATTGACAAAAGATATCTTACGCAAAATTTCAGAAGTGGAAAAATCATTGTAGACTTTAACAATAATATCTTTTCAAAGGAAAATATTGAAAGATTTTTAAATGAAATTTATAAAGGAAGAGATATTGAATATAGTTTTTCAAAATTTATTGAAACTTATTCTTTCCCTAAACAAGAAACGCCGGATGGACATAATTATGGTTATGTTGAAATAGATATAGTGGATGAATTCTATGAAAACGTTAAAGAAGAAATAAAACAAAAATTTATGAAATGCGTTATTAAAGTATTAGAAAGGTTTAATGCAGAAGATATAACTGTTTTATGCAGAACAAACGAAGAAATATTTACAGTAAGTTCGTGGCTTTTGGAAAATGGATTTGAAGTAGAGTCATCGCAGACTTTAAATATAAAGAACAATAATTTTATAAAACAGATTGTATCATTGCTTATGTTTATTAATTCCCCTATAGATGCTTTATCGTTTTCTTCTTTTGTTCTTGGAGATATTTTTAGTAAAGTCACAGGAATTGATAGTGATACATTTGAAAGATTTGTTTTTATTTATAACAAAGAAAATAAGCTGGGAACTTTTTATAAAATTTTCAGAGACAAGTATGAAGAGCTTTGGAATAAATATTTCGAAGAATTTTTTGTAAAAGCAGGTTTTATACCTGTTTATGAATTGACTCTTGCAATTATCGAAAAATTTAAAATTATAAATAATTTCCCTGATACTAAAACATTTATAATGTGCTTTTTAGAACTTATAAAAGATTTTGAGACGCAGGACTCTGGACTTAGAAATTTTTTAGAATATTTTAATAGTTTAAAAGATGACAAAGATTCTTTGTTTATAAAAAACGCTTTTGGAAGTGGTATAAAAGTTATGACGATACATAAAGCCAAAGGGCTACAATTCCCTGTAGTGATCATCCCTTTTCTTAAACTTTCAGAAAAAAGAGTTAATGGTAAACCATATTTTGACGATTCAGGTGAAAAAATAAAACTGTTAAATATATCTAAAAATATTATAAAGTTTTCACAAAAAGCAAAAAAAATATATATACGGTCAAAATTAGACTCTTTGTTGTTTGAGCTTAATGTTTTGTATGTTTCAATGACAAGAGCGGAATATGAATTTTACGCTATAGCTCCTTTAAAAGATGGAATTTCAAATAATCTAATTTCAGTATTTTTAGGAAACAATAGTCTTATTTCTGGTTCTAAACGAACATATAATCCAAAAGGTACCAAGAAAGATCTCATCGTTTTAGATGTTTTTGCAAGTGGTTACAAAGATATACAAGAATATTTGAAGAACACAGATAAAACAACGCTTGATATAAATGAGTTACAAAAAAAAGGGTTAATTATACATTATGCCTTATCAAAAATAACATCTTTAAAAGATAAAGATATACATAGTGCTATAAATCAGGCACTTAGGTTTACAAAAAGAAAATTTTTCTTTGAAAATATTGAATTTGCTAAAGAAAAACTTAATGAATTATTTAAATCACAAAGAATTTTAAAACTATTTATGTATGATGAAAACAATATTTGTAATGAAAAAGAAATTGTAAATGCGATGGGCGAAACATTTAGAATCGATAAACTGATAACGAATAATGATGAAGTCATAATAGTGGATTTTAAAAGCTCAAATTATGATGAAGAAAGAAATAAAAAGCAGATGGATAATTATATCGCTCTTATCTCTGAAATTTATCCAAATAAAAAAGTATTAGCTTATATTGTAAATATTGAAATGGCAATGTTATTGCGTGTTGCTTAACAATGGGAATCCACATTTTTGTCGTCATTGCGAATTGGCTAAATCGGTGAAGCAATTGTTTTTGTCGTCAGCAACTCACTTGAAAAAAGCCGTCGTTGCGAGCTAACGAAGTTAGCGTGGCAATCTTTCTTTTTTAACGACACAGATTGCTTCGTTGGGACTTTGTCCCTACCCTCGCTGCCTTCGGCAGTGCGCAATGACGACAAAATAAGGCGTCATTCCAGCGAAGACAGGAATCCATATTGTCCGTCATTGCGAGCCTACGAAGTAGGCGTGGCAATCGATGTTGTTAAGTCTCGATTGTGTCATTCCTGTGCAAACAGGAATCCACATTTTTGTCGTCATTGCCAAGCCCGAAGGACTGCGATAATCTATATAGTTAGAGTCTGTTTGCCCTATTAGTGTGAACAGATTCTAAATAAAATAATAATCTTAAATATATAAAGAGTATATAATGCTAGGGAAAATAATAAATATAGATATTCATGAAAATATAGTAGATTTTATATCGGATTATCTTTTCAATTCAGATAAAAAGACAGCTTTAATAAGTGGAGGACAAAGACCTTTTTTATTTATTAAAAGGAAACTTGCACAAAAACAAAAGCGATCTTTTTTTCCTCCTAAATTTTTCACAAGTGACGATTTTATTGAAAAAATTATTTTTGACAATACAGAACTTATAAAAATTTCTGATATTGAAGCAGCATTTATAATATTTAAAACTATTAAGAATGAAGTTTCGCATCTTTTAAATAACAAGACTTCGTTTGCATCTTTTATTGAGTGGTCTTTTGAAATTTTGTCTTTTATTGAGCAATTAGATTTAGAAAATGTTCCTGAAGAAAAACTTAAAGCTATAAAGGCAAACGCCGAAATAGGCTATGACGTTCCTGAAAATATAAATTATTTATTAAAAAGTATTTTTACAATAAGAAGAAGTTTTCATAATAGTTTAGAACGATCATCAAAAACTACAAAAGGATATAGTTTTTTAAAGGCTGTATCAATGGAAGCAGACTTATTGACAAGAGATTTTGATGAGATAATATTAATGGCACCTTTTTACCTTCATAAAACTGAAATCGATATTTTTAAGAAAATTTATAATACTGGAAAGCTCACTTTGTTTACTCAAGGAAATCCTAAAGAATATGGAATTTTAACACGCATATATTCTGAATTTGGCGAGACGTTGCCAGATGTAAAAAATAAAAAAGATGAATATAAATTAAATGTGTATTCAGCTTTTGATGACCAATCTCAAGGAGCTTTGCTTAAAAATCTTATCAATAATTATTCTGAAAATGAGATAGATAACACCGTTATTATCGTACCGGATTCGAAAATGCTGCAATCTGTGATATCTGAAATTTCAGTAGTTACGGACAGATGCAATGTTTCAGCAGGATATCCTGCTGAGAAAACTGCTGTTTTTTCTTTGCTTAATGCAGTTGTAGAAGCGCAACTTTCGAGAAAAGGACACTATTACTATTCAAAAGACGTTATGAAAGTATTAACTAATCCACTTTTTAAAAATATTAGATTTTTTGGAGAAAGTTCAATATCAAGAATTGTTGCCCATAAGATTGAGAAAGCTTTAGATCAAGATTTAAGAAGCTGTTTAAGCGGCAAGATGTTTATTTCTTTTGAAGAAGTTACGAATGAGAAGCAGCTTATAGATGAAATAAGTCTTACTGTAACTAAAGCTTGGAAATATATATCTCCCGAAAAAATAGTAAAGATATTAAAAGAAATTTTTGACAATTTTTTTAGAACTTGGGAGAAGATTGATACTTTTAATAGTCTGTCTTTTATTTTGTCTGAATTTTTAGAGAAAATATATTCTTTAAGTGTTGCTGGTAGTTATCCGTTAAACATTGAGGCTATGGAATCCCTATTATCTTTGGCGGAAGAGTTGAAATTTGGTGAAGTGTCAAAAGAAAAATTTCATAATGAAGATATTTTCAACATTTTAAAGAAACTAATTAAAAATAGAAGAATAGCTTTAGTGGGCTCACCGCTTAAAGGATTACAGATTTTAGGTTTGTTGGAATCAAGAAATCTTTCATTTGACAATGTTTTTATTGTCGGTATGACAGATTCCGTAATGCCAGCTGTAAAAAAAACATATTCTCTTGTTCCTAAAGATATAATGTATGCTTTAGGAATTGAAATGGCGAAAAAAGAATTTGAAATACAGCAATATCATTTTCAAAGACTTATTGCAAGTGCAAAAAAATTGCATCTTATTTATCCCGATAATGAAAAAAATGAGAGAAGTAGGTTTGTCGAGTCCCTTATTTGGAATAAACAGCTGGAAAAAAAAGATATTAATATTGTAAAAATAAATAAATTTGTTTTGCCTAAATTTTCAATTAGGCAATTTGTAAAAAGAAGATATGCAAAAACCGAAGAGATTAAAGAATATCTTAAAAATATGTCTTATACGTATAGCAAAATTGACGTTTATTTAGGTTGCAGACTTAAATTTTACTTTATGTATGTGCTGTTACTTGATGAAGGAATAGAAGTCGGACAAGAACTTTCAAGTAGCGATATAGGAAATTTTGTGCATAGTTTTTTAAAAAGTGCATTATATGAAAATCTTGATGTTAAAAAACTACAGACGTTAGAATTTGAAAAAGAGTATTTAAAAAAACTTGAAAACAGTTTTGATAAATCTACATATTTTAAATTCAGGGAAGATTCTTTTATGATAAAAGAAGTTTTAATGCATAGGATGAAAAATGTTTTATACTATGAGAGGCAAAGATCATATAAAAATATTTTTGACTGTGAAAAAAAATATAGTTCAATCATTGAAACTGCATCGGGTAGGGTTTACAATTTAAATTGTAAAATTGATAGAATAGATACAAATGGCAAAGATTATATGATATTTGATTATAAAACCGGTGCAGTTGCGGACAGTATTGTTTCAAAGAAACATTTTGATTTGCTATCAAATAATTTTGATAGACAAAATATAAAAAAAGTAATAAGTTCTTTACAGCTTCCATTATATAAATATATATTTGAAAAAGAAACTGGTTTTTTTGCTTGTGAATGCGGACTTTACGATATAAAGAAGGCTGAAATCGTAGAATTTCCTAGAGAAAAAGAAATATATGACAAATGTGTTGATGCAATTAAAGCGGTGCTTGACGAAATAAACATTGGCGATTATTTTGAATTTGAACAAGAGGATAAAGTTAACTGCAAGGCATGCAAATATTTTTATATGTGTAGATGAAAATAATGTTTCTTTGGCAGTGCGCAATGACAGTGCACTATATATTTTGGGCTTCGCAATGACGACCAAGACCAAAAAGTGTCGTGTCATACCCGTGACAACGGGAATCCAAGTTGTCGTAAGATGTTAGCTAATGTGGATTTCTGCGTTCGCAGGAATGACAACAAAACATCAATGTCGTCATTGCGAGGAGGGGCAAAGTCCTGACGAAGCAATCTATGTTGTTGAAAAAGAAAGCTTGCCATAGCCCTTCGGGCTTGGCAATGGCGGACAGGACTAAAAGAAAAGATTGCCACTTGCTACGCAAATCCTCACGGCCTTCGGCAGTGCACAATAACGGGCAGAACTAAAAAGAAAGATTGCCACGTTGCTTCGCAATTCTCGCTGTCTTCGACAGTGCGCAATTGAAGGCTTTTATAGGAGAGAAAAAATGGAAACCTTTTGTGCTTATATTAATTGGTTGAATTCATATTTGTGGGGCCCACCGATGCTAATTCTTTTAGTTTGTACGCATTTGTATTTAACTTTTAAAACGGGCTTTATTCAAAGGAAAGTTTTTCTCGGTATAAAACTTTCTGTAAAACAAGACTCTAAGGCAGAAGGAGATATACATTGTTTTGATGCTTTGGCTACTGCATTAGCTGCAACGATTGGAACCGGAAATATTGTGGGTGTTGGTACCGCCATTGCGCTTGGTGGCCCTGGTGCTATATTTTGGATGTGGGTTTCAGGTGTTTTTGGTATTGCGACAAAATATGCTGAATCATTAATTGCTATAAAATACAGAGTTAAGACAGAAAAAGGAACTATGCTTGGTGGAGCTATGTATGCTTTAGAGCGTGGTTTAAAAATGAAATGGCTTGGCACTTTATTTGCTTTGTTTGGTTGTTTGGCTTCTTTTGGAATTGGTAGCACTGTTCAGTCCAATGCAATTGCAACAGTCCTAAATAGAAATATGCATATTCCTTTTTTGGTATCAGCAATAGTAATATCTATTTTTCTTGCGCTTGTGATAGTTGGAGGCATAAAATCTATTTCAAGAGTTTGTACAAAATTTGTTCCTTTAATGTCTATATTGTATGTAGTAGGTTGTTTAATAGTTCTTTTGAAAAATATAAATTATATTTTACCGGCGATATCAGAAATAATAAATTCGGCATTTCAACCAAGAGCTGCAGGTGGCGGCTTTATTGCGGCTACTTTTATGTCTGCTGCAAGATTTGGTATTGCCAGGGGATTATTTTCAAGTGAATCTGGTATGGGCTCTGCAGCTATAGCTGCTGTAGCTGCAAAAACAAGAAATCCATTCCGGCAGGCTTTGGTTTCAAGTACCGGAACTTTTTGGGATACAGTGGTTATATGTGCTATGACAGGGGTTGTTATAGTTTCAGGTATTCTTGCAAATCCTGGATTGATTGATATACATAATGTTGATGGATCTATTCTTACAAGTATTGTATTTGGGCAAGTTAAATACATTGGTCCTATAATTCTAACTTTTGGATTAATTCTTTTTGCGTTTACAACAACTTTAGGATGGGCATACTATGGAGAGCGTTGTATAGAGTATTTGTTTGGCGTGAAAGCAAATATTCCTTACAGAATAATATATACAGCTACAACTTTTTTAGGAGCTGTAATATCGTTAAATATTGTGTGGGGACTTGCAGATACGTTTAATGCTCTTATGGCAATTCCAAATTTAGTTGCTGTTTTGTTACTAAGTAATCTTGTAGCAGCAGAAACAAAACATTATCTTACAGGTGATAATATTGATAAGATTGATAATACTCCAATAGCTTTATACACCTTAAAATCTGAATAATTTTGTATAATATCAAAAATTTTTAATTTTTAGAGGAAATGTGAAATGAAAAAAAGTTATTACATTGTTATTGTTGGATTGTTGTTTATAGCATCATTGGTATCTGCGCAAACTGTAAATAAAAATATTTTTAGAATTGAAAGAAATAAAAATGCGAATGTTGTTATGTATGATGTTAGATTAGATAATAATGGTAATATAGATAAAATTAATCCAATAGATGCTTATTGGCTTTTGTACACAAAGCAAGGACAACGTGAAGAAATAACAGTATTTGAAAAGAAAGCGTATGGATTTAAAGTAACTTATAATGATAATGGATATTATACTTTAGTTTTGAAAGCTGTTCCTGATAGAGTTATAAAAGTTGTTACTGTAAAAGGCGAACCTAAAGCTGAAATTAAAATAAATAATAAAGAAACGTATCTTTCAACAGTTTATGTTTTTGCCAATGATGGTTTGATTCCTAAAGTTTTGTATTATATTCTTACAGGAACAGATATTGAAACCGGTATGAGAGTTTCAGAAAAAATAACTGTAAAATAATTCATAGTTTACCATACTTAGGAGTCAGTAGCTTATGATCAGATTTACTACAGCAGGGGAATCACATGGAGAAGGGCTTCTTGTTATTCTTGAAGGTATTCCTGCAGGACTTCTCATAAATTATGAAGGTATCAATGTAGAACTTGCTAGAAGGCAGAAAGGTTATGGTAGAGGACAAAGGATGAACATAGAGGCGGACTCTGTTAAAATTTTTTCAGGAGTGCGTCATAAGAGATCTATAGGTTCGCCAATAGCAATGTATATTGCAAATAAAGATTTTAAGAACTGGACGCACATAATGTCGCCGACATCTTCTGATTCAAATGGGACAGCTCTTTTAAAACCTCGTCCTGGACATGCAGATATGTCTGGTCTTATGAAATACGGTGTAAGTGATTTTAGAGATATTTTAGAAAGAGCATCTGCAAGAGAAACCGCTGCACGAGTTGCAGCTGGTGCTGTATGTAAAGCGCTTTTAAAAGAGTTTGGGATAAGTGTTATGTCTTACACAGCTCAAATAGGAAACATTATAGCGGATATGTCTTCAGTTCAAGAGGACAAAATATGGTGTAATGCGGAAATGTCTTATGTAAGGTGTCCTGATAAAACTTCAGGTGAAAAGATGATTCAGTTGATAAAAGAAGCAGAAACAAAAGGTGATAGTGTAGGCGGTAAAGTTGTTGTTGTTGTAAATAATGTTTTTGCCGGTCTTGGCAGCCATACGCAATGGGATTTAAAACTTGATGGACGCTTAGCGCAAAGTTTAATTTCAATTCAGGCAATAAAAGCTGTTGAGTTTGGAGCTGGAACAAAACTTGCTGAACTTTTAGGTTCGCAGTCGCATGATGAGATTTTTTACAATAAAATGAAAGGATTTTATAGAAATACAAATAGAGCTGGTGGTATAGAAGGTGGCATGAGTAATGGAGAACCTATAGTTGTAACGTGTACTATGAAAGCAATCCCATCACTTAGCAGTCCGTTAAGTTCAGTAAATCTTGTCACAAAAAAAACTGATAAAGCTGAAGCTGTAAGGAGCGATGTTTGTGCAGTTCCTGCAGTCGGTATTGTTGCAGAAGCTGCAGTTGCTATAGAACTTGCAAAAGCACTAAAGGAAAAGTTTGGCGGCGATTCGCTTGAAGATATGAAAAAAAATGTAAGTATATATAAAGAAAGACTAAAGGCATTATAAATGAATTTAGTGGTTACCGGTTTTATGGGTACTGGCAAATCAAAAACCGGAAAAATCTTATCAGAAAAACTAAAAATGAATTTTTTTGATACAGATAGTTTAATAGAAAAAAAGCTAGGTCTTTCAATAAGTGATATTTTTAAAAAATTTGGCGAGTTTTATTTTAGGCAAATAGAAACTGGAATAATAAAAGAAGTGTCTGAAAAAGATTTTGTTATAATTTCTTGTGGTGGTGGTGCAGTTTTAAATATTGCAAATATTACAGTTTTAAGGAAGAAAGGAATAATAATAAATCTTTACGCTTCAGCGGAAATTATATATGAAAGGCTCAAAAGCGAGAACAATAGACCTCTTCTTAAATGCAAAGATCCTTTATCAGAGATAAAAAAACTCCTAACCGTTAGAAAAGACGCTTATAAAAACTATGATATATCTTTTAATACAGATGGTCTAACAGCCTCAGAAGTCGCAGATAAGATTTTGAGTGAGAATAGTATAAGAAAGATATTATAAACTTACAGTTTATGTCAATAATCTAGTTTTTTGATTTAGTACATTAAAAGTTATACAATCTAATAGTTATGTCAAATATGTCAAACAGGATGAGAAATAAATGTTTAAGAAAATATTAAGTTCATTGTTGTTAGTTTTTATTTTTGTTTCTTTATCGCCTGCTGATAAAACATATATAATAGATACACCTAATTCGAATATATTAAGTTACAGTTCGTATAATACAGAATTTAGATTTTTTTCAAATGGTAATATAATTTCTAAAATTGATTTCGGCGTTTTTAAATTTCTAAGCATAGGTGTATCATGGGAATTAGACCAGTTTATTGGAGATAAAAAGGTAAAAGTTGCAATTCCTGCTCTACAGGTTAAATTTAGGATTTATGAAGGAAATATGACTTTGCCTGGAATAGCAATAGGTTATGATGGTCAGGGTTATTTTTTTGTCTGTTCTAGGAATGATAAGTATTTGCAGAAAGGTAGGGGATTGTATCTTGTTGCCGGCAGAGAATTTTTTATTGATGGCTTAGTAGTTAATGTTGGCGCTAATATAAATACTTTTTCAGAGCCTAAAGTTTATGGTTTTATAAATACAATAGTACCTTTATATAGAGAAGTTATTTTTTTTATGACAGAATACGATAATGTGCATTATTTCCCAGATGCAAGGCCTAATTTCGGTTTGAAATTTTCTTTAACAGAGTATATAGATGTAGATTGTATTATAAGAGATTGTTGGGGAAAGGAAGATGTTGACGCAGGTAGAATTCCCAATGAGAGGATTTTTAAGGTAAGTTATTCTGGTAAATTTTAGTTGTTTATCATTCTGGCTCACTCTAGTTTTGTTTTAAAGATTGGAACAACATTAAAGAGGATAAATGGGAATATCTTTTGATTTTGAACAACCTATTGCTGAAATTGATAAAAGAATTGATGAGTTGAAGGAATCTTCTCATAGCAGTAATATAGATTTATCGAAACAAATTGAAGATCTTGAAAAAACAAGGGATGAATTAAAGCAGAAAATTTATGGTTCTTTAACGTCTTGGCAGAGAATACAAATCGCAAGACATCCTCAAAGACCTTACTTTGCAGATTACGTTAAACTTATATTTAAAGATTTTTTAGAACTTCACGGTGATAGAATCTTTGGTGATGATCAGGCAATTTTATGCGGTATTGCTACGATTGATGATAATCCAATTGTTGTTATAGGACATCAGAAAGGTAGAAGTCTTGAAGAAAATATGGATAGAAATTTTGGTATGGCGCATCCTGAAGGCTATAGAAAAGCAATAAGGGTGATGAAACTTGCCGAGAAATTTAATAGGCCTATAATAACTTTTATAGATACGCCAGGTGCATATCCAGGAATTGCTGCTGAAGAAAGAGGACAGGCTGAAGCTATCGCAAGAAATTTAAGAGATATGTCAGATTTAAAAGTTCCTGTTATAAATATTGTTATTGGTGAAGGCGGTTCTGGTGGAGCTTTGGGTATAGGTGTTTCAAATAAAGTTTTGTGTCTTGAAAATGCTTACTATTCTGTTATTTCTCCGGAAGGTTGTGCCGCTATACTTTTTAGAGATGGTTCAAAAGCTCCAGAAGCTGCGCAGGCAATGAAAATAACAGCTAAAGATTTATTAAATTTAAAGGTTGTAGATGAAATTATAAAAGAACCGCTTGGCGGCGCTCATTACAATCCAACAAAAACAGCAACAAACATAAAAACTGTTTTAAATAAGTATTTACAACAATATAAATCTAAAAGTGGTAAAGAAATTATTGCTGAAAGATATTTAAAATTTAGAAATATGGGCATTTATGAAGAAATTGCAGGATATAAAAGCAAACAAAAAAGGACAAGAAAAAAACTGTAAAAAAATAGGAGGAAATAAAATGGCACTAGTATCGACGAAGCAGATTTTAGAAGAAGCGAGAAAAAAAGGTTACGGGGTAGGCGCGTACAATGTAAATAATATGGAGCAGATACAGGCAATTATGGATGCTGCAAAGGAAACACAGTCTCCTGTAATCATTCAGGCAAGCAGAGGCGCATTAAAATATTCTAATTTTACATACTTGGGATATTTGATGAAAGCTGCTGTCATAGAAAATCCTGACATTCCAGTTGCAATGCATTTAGATCATGGCAACTCTTTAGAGTCAGCAGTAAAAGCAATAGAGCTTGGATTTTCATCGGTTATGATCGATGGTTCGTTGATGGAAGATGGTAAAACGCCTTCAACTTATGATTACAATGTGAAAGTTACGCGCTCAGTTGTTGAGTATGCACATGCAAGAGGCGTTTCAGTGGAAGCAGAAATCGGAACTCTTGGTGGTATAGAAGATGGTGTAGGTTCTGGTAAAATACATTTGACAGATTCTAAGGAAGCAGAAAAATTTGTAGGTGAGACAGGTGTTGATTCTTTAGCTATTGCAATAGGAACTTCACATGGCGCGTATAAATTTAAAGGTGCAGCAAATCTTGCTTTTGATGTTTTAAAAGAGATCAGAGCTTTAATAGATATTCCGATTGTGTTGCACGGTGCATCGTCAGTTCCTAGAGAATTGATTGACGAAGTAAATAAATATGGCGGAAAAATGCCGGGAGCAACTGGCGTGCCTATGTCAAATCTTCAGGAAGCAATTAAGCTGGGTGTATCAAAAATTAACGTTGATACTGATGGAAGACTTGCAATTACTGCTGCAATAAGAAAAGTTTTTACGGAAACACCTGAAAAATTTGATCCAAGAGATTATTTAGGACCAGCAAGAACTGCTCTTAAAAACCTTATAATTACAAAAATGAAAGATTTTGGAACTGCAGGGCATGCAAAAGATTATGTGCCAAAATCTCTTGAAGATGTGAAGAAAATATATATTTCAAAGTAAAGAGGTTTGTTATAATAATTTTGAACTTAAGTTGGGTTGGCTCTGTTTTTAAACAATATTTTCACATTGTTGTTTTTGGCAGTGTGTTGACCGACAGTTGACAAAGAAAATTTTTTTTTTTACAATCCAGGATAGGTAGTTTGGATTGGAAATCAAAAAAGGAGGCTTCAATAATGTCACTTTACGATGTGAAAAAAGTGGAGATTTCTTCAATTCTCAAAGTGTTACCTATTGTTTTTGTGATTTTAGGTGCTCTCATTGGTGTGTTTACGTTTTTCTTTGTCCCAACTGATTTAGCTGCGGGTCTTGGCTTTGGTGCGAAATTGTTGTCTTGTGTTATTTTTATTGTTCTTTACACTGTTATTATGGTGGTAGGAGCAATTGTTGTAGCATGGCTTTATAATTTTGTGACAGCGAAGTTAAACAGCGGTGTTGTTATTTCTCTTGAGCCAAAGGAATAATTAATAATTTGTAGCTAATCTGCCGGGAAAGAATCCGGCAGATTAGAGTCTGTTTGCTTTATTAGTGTTAACAGATTCTAATAATTTCTAGCCTTTGAAATCTATCATATACTAAGGTTTTTAATGAACTTAAGACTTAAGTTCACATCATTTGTGTTAGTTCTATTGTTGATCGTAATATTTTTTGTTTCTTACACAATTTACTATACACAAAAAAAATTTTTAACCGAACAAATTCAATTTAATACAGACACATCTTTTAAACTACTTTTAAACTCTTGTAAAGAAGCTCTTAAGATAAATAAGGAAGCTCAAATAGTAGAAGCAATGGTTTCTATTTATGAGCCTGCTATTGTATATGCATATTTTGTTTCAGAAAACAATGATGTTTTTGTTTCAAAGAATAATGCAGCCTCTGTTTTTATCTCTAGAGCGAATGCTTCGTCTGTTTATAAAAGTGAAAAATACGAATCTTTGACCGGAGAAAACATTTATGAATATTCTTCGCCTATAATGTCTAATGATCAATATATAGGTACTTTCATAGTCGGATTTTCTCAGGATTATATAGATTCTCGTATAAATGAAGGAATTTCGGTTATTATAAAAAAGATTAAGCGTATAGCAATTATTAGCATACTTTTAAGTATTTTGGGTGCTAATTTTGTATTAGCGCTATTTATTAAACCTATAAGACTTTTGGGAAAAGCTGCAAAAAAAATAAGCGAAGGCGATATGAGTGCTAAAGTTGATGTAAAAGATAGTGGCGAAATAGGGCAGCTTGCTAAAGCTTTTAACGGTATGATAACCAAAATCAAAGAAACTGATAATTTTAAAGATGAATTTATTTCAAGTGTTTCACACGAACTTAGAACACCTTTATCTGCGATAGATGGGTATTGTAATTTACTAATACGAGCAATAGGTAAAAATTATTCTCATGAGCAGCAGCTTAAAGGTTTAAATATTATAAAGGAAGCTACAGCAAGACTTACAAAATTCATAAATAGTGTTTTAGACTTATCAAAAATGAAAACCGGAATAATTGATTTAAAAATGGTTCCGGTACATATCGAGGAGGTGATAAAAGAAACAGTAAATCTTTTTGAGTCTCTTGCAACTGCGCAGGATAAACATCTTGTCTATAAAGTACAGAATAATCTTCTTACTGTAAACGGAAACATTGAAAAAATTAAAAAAGTTATAACAAATATTCTTGAAAATGCATTTAAGTTTACAAGAGTAGGCGATACAGTTACTGTAAATACTATGTTGTCTCCATCTTACGGTAACGAATACATAGAAGTTTGGATTGCCGATACTGGTATAGGAATTTCAAAAGAAGATGTAGAAAGAGTTTTTGAAAAATTTTATCAGGTAAAAGAAGGCAAATATAAAAAGCCTAAAGGTACAGGATTGGGCCTTTCCATTGCATATGAAATAGTCAAGCTTCATCACGGAAATATTTGGGCTGAAAGTGAAATTGGTAAAGGGACTGTGTTTAAATTTGTTTTACCAGTTTTAAAATTATAAAATACTAAGGAAATATTATTTGTTCTTTTGTCGTTAGATCTGGGGTGAAAGGAGAGATGATGATTGAGAATAAAATAATTGTTGTGGATGACGAAGAAAATCTTCGAAATCTTGTAAAGGACATTCTTGAAAATGAAAAATTTAAAGTTATTGCTTGTCAGGATACTGATGAAGGCTATAAAAGAATACTAAAGTCAAAACCAGATCTTGCACTGCTTGATGTCAATATGCCTCAAATAGGAGGTATTGAGCTTTGCAAAATTCTTAGAGAAACTCCTGAAACAAAAAATCTTCCTATCATTATGCTTACCGTTGAATCTACTGAAACAAATAAAATTATAGGTTTTAAAACTGGGGCTGATGATTATATAACAAAACCATTTAGCAACAGAGAATTTGTAGCAAGAATTAACTCTTTACTTCGTCGTGTACGTTGTAAAGATAAACAGCACAAAATAAAATATGATGGACTTGTAATGAATTTAGATTCAAAAGAAGTTTTGATAAATAAAGAAAAGATTTCGTTACGCCCTAAAGAGTTTGATTTACTTCGAATGTTTTTATTGAAACCGAATATTGTATTAAATAGAGAGTTTATTTTAGAAAATGTTTTTGATTATAATGCTACAATTACTACAAGAACTATAGATACGCATATAAAGAGTTTGAGACAGATGCTTGGGTCTTGGGGAAAACGTATTGAAACAGTTTTTGGAATAGGTTTTAAATTTGTTCCTTCTGAAAAATAGAGAATATCTAACTATACATGTAATATAGTGTAGAAATGTCCATGTTGTCATACGATATTCTTTTGGTCTTGTTTGGTCATACCATACCTTATGGGAAGTACGAGCGTAAGCCTGTGGCAATTGACTGAGGGCAAGAACTAACACAACCCAGTTGGAAAAAGTTATTATTGCAAGGAGAGACAAAGTTCTGACGAAGCAACCTATGTTATGTTGTTGAAAAAGAAAGATTGCCACGCCTACTTCGTAGGCTCACAAATGACAGGCAGGACTAAAAGAAAAGATTGCCACAGCCCTTCCGGGCTTGGCAATGACGACCAATATCATAAGTGCTGTGTCATTCCCGCTTTCGCGGGAATCTACTTTAAGTCTTTTTAATACTTGGATGCTTGGCGACACTTTAAGACCTTTTAAAACATGGATACCCGATTAAAGACATTTGGGTACGATATAGAAAGATATATTTTTTGCTTTTAAGGTGTCATCCCTGCTCCTAATTAAGGCATTGGAGTGTAAACTCCAGTAGGAACTCATATTTTTCGTTGCAAAGCTAGTTAAAATAGTTTAAATCATCACATTGTGCGGGTATTAGGTCTGTTCGTTGATAGTATTTGGATTATATGCTGCAGCAATCTTAAGACGCTTTGAAATGACTGTGGGGCTAAAATCAAAAATGTTTAGAAAAAAGATATTCTCTTTAATTTCCGCTTTTCTTATAACATCAATTTTCCCTTCTTTAGTTTTTCCTGCTGCAAATGTTATCGGAGGACAAACATTTGCATATAATCCAAACCCCGTAACATCCGCAATGGGCGATGCTGGTACTGCACTTCTTTCAGATAAAGTATGTTCTGCAATATTAAATCCTGCCTCTACTATAGGCTCATATAGAATTGTTGCTTCAGTAAGCAATTCCCTAATATTTAAAGATATACAATATAACTATTTAGGTGCACAATTCCCTACGGAAATTGGCAAATTCGGTTTTTCCTTTATGTATGTTGGACTTGGAAATAAGGATTATTTAAACAACAGCGGGAATTCAATAAAAATGGGTAGCACAAACGATATTGGTTTTATTTTAAACTATTCTATCGATTTAAAGAAAACAATTCCGCTAGAAGTAGTTTATAGTGGACTTGGCATTAACATAAAGGCTTTAAGGTCATCTTTAGGGGATTATATTTCAGAAGTTCTTGCGGCTGATGTCGGAGCCATTTTCATTTTACCGCAGATAGAAAATTTCTCGCTAGGAATAGCTTACAAGAATTTAGGTCCAAAAATAAAATTTATTAGTGAAGGTTATGATTTACCGCAAACTTTAGCGTTTGGCACAGCTTATCACGAAGATAATTTTTATAATCTTAAAGTTGCTTTGGATTATAATATGCAGACTTATTCTGGTAATTTTTTTTCTGCAGGAACTTCAATTTCGCCGATATATTTTTTGAGTTTAAGGGGAGGAGTCAAGCTTACTGACGAATCTCATAATGCAGACGTTCGTGTGGGTTTTGGTCTTGAATTTGAAAACATTATGATTGACTATTCTTATTCTCCAGAGCAAAAACTTGGTGGGGGTACACACAATATTAATTTAAGCTGGGCTGTAGGTAAATTTAATTCGCAAAGAACAGCTTACGATTATTATATGCAAAACCATTTCAGAGAAGCAGTTGGATTGTACCGCAAAAAAGATTTTATAGCTGCCAGACAAAAATTTTATGAAATTCTTGCTGTGTACCCCGGTCATGCTCCATCAAAGGAATATTTAGGAAAAATTGAGGATGCACTTAATGCAGTTGATGAATACAGAGCAAGCATAGTAAACAAATATATGAAACGTGGTAACAAAGCTCTTGAAAAAGGTGATGTTATTGAAGCCAGAAAAAATTTTGAGTATGTTTTAGAATTAGATTCTGAAAATGCATTAGCAAATGACGGCATAGAAAAAATAGAAGACTATACACGAATGGTTTCTATTGAAAAGGCAAAAGCAAAAAATAAAAAAAGTATTGAGTATTTGTGGAATAGAGCGCAGAAATTTTATAAAAAAGGCGAGCTTGTACATTCAAAAGAATCACTTGGCTTTATTTTAGACATGGATCCTGAAAACACAGCTGCAAAAAAAGAAATTACAAACATAGACAATCAACTTTCAAAAATTGCATCTGATAAAGTTACTGAGATATATAATCAGGGAATGGATTTGTTTAATAAAGGTAATTTTGAAGATGCTATAAGATATTTTGAAGCTGTTGTAATAGCAGTTCCTCAAAGAATGGATGTGCGTGAATTAATAGAAAAAGCAAAAAAAAATATTGAAGAAATAGCACAATATGAAAGAACAAGTAAAGTTGCAGTAACACAGGATAAAGTAAGAGGAGAGCTTGAAAGTATATTTGAAAAGGCTTTAAGCTATTATAATAAAAATGATCTTGAGGCTGCAGTGAAATATTTTAAGGAAAGCAAAGAACTTGCAGATAAATACGAGTTTAAAGATTATTCAGCAAAATCCCAGAACTACATATCAAAAGTCAACAAAGATTTATCTGATATTTATTATAAAAAAGGTTTTGAACTTTATAGAAAAAACAAATTTGAAGCTGCTGCAAAGGAGTATAAAGTTGCTTTAAGATATAATTCTAGCAATACTTCAGCATTGCTAGAGTATGATAGAGTTACTGAAGAACTTGCTCAAAAATATTATAAAGAGGGGATGGTTTTTTACAGCAAGGGCGATTTTGCAAAATCTAGAGAACTTTTCAAAATAGCTTTGACTTATAAACCAGATAAAATAGAAGTCAAACGTTTTCTGGATAGAATACGATAATAAGGGCTGTTATTGCCGTGTTGGGATATTATACTTTAGTAATGTCATTCCCGCTCCCGATAAGAACATTCGAGGGTAAACTCCAGCGGGAATCCACGTTTTTTGTCATCAGTTTTTAACTTGGATGCTTTGGCAACACTTTAAGACTTTTTAAAACATGGATACTCGATAAAAGACATTCGGGAATGAACGGTACTTATGATCTTGGTCGTCATTGCGGGCCTACGAGGCAGGGTGTGGCAATTTTTTCTTTTAGTTCTGTCCGTCATTGCGTACTGCCAAAGGCAGCGAGGGATTGCGTAGCAATCGTGGCAATCTGTTCCTTTTTAACAACCCAGATTGCTTCGTCGGGGATTTGTCTTTTTTCGCAATGACGATACTGATGTTTTGTTGTCATTATGCACTGTTAAAGGTGGCGAGGGTTGCGAGAAAACATAGCAAGCTATGTTGCTAGTTCTTGTCTGTCACAATAGTTCTCTTAAAATGTAATAAATAAAATGGAGGGTGTTATGAGAAAATTATTAAGTATAATCTTGGTTTTGACACTGTCGATTTGTTGTATAAATAATGTTTTTTCAGAACCTGCTAGTAGTAATAATAGTGGAAGTTTTTCTTCTGCACAGAATGAAATTCTAAAAAATATACCAATGCTAAATAGTGTTAATACACTTTCGTTTGAAGAATCCAATAGAATTAATCTTGTTGGTAAAATAACATCAGTTATGAATTATCAAAATGGGCAATTGGTCTCAATAAGGCATAGAAATGGTACTATTGATGTCTATGATAGCAATGGTTTTAGAGCGAGCATTGAAGGAATAGATAATGTAGATGGAACAACCACATTTGCTTATACGTGTTTTCAACTTTATGCCAGTGATGCTAAAAAAATAGAAGCCGCTGGCGGATTGATTAAGTTCCTAGAAGCTATAGGGTTTACAGAAAGTCAAATAGCTTCACTTTTGCCAACTAGTGAAGATGCTACTACCGATACTTCAGGTATTGACACTACAATGGAATGGATAAGTACAGGTGTAAATGCTTCTGCGACTATAGCTATTTCGCTATTTGAAACACAAATTGTGTTAAGTGCTAATGGGAAACAGCGAAAAACTATTAACAATAGTGGTGAGTTAATGAGTGAATGGATATATGATAAAAACGGAAATATTCAAGAATATATTGGATATTCCTATTCTTTTAATCCTGAACCAGAAATTGATGAAACAACAGGTGAGCCTATCTATGATAAAGATGGTAATCCAAAATTTAAAACAGATAATGATGGTAATGTTGTAGGTCAATATAAGTTGACAAAGACGAGTACGCAATATGATGAAAAAGGTTTAGAAACAAAAACATATAGAATAGTTACAGATACTAGTACAAATGAAGTATTAGAAGAATTAGCTATTGCAGAATATGGTTACCGTAGCGATGGTTCTAAAAAATATGAAAAAAATCTTGAAACAGGAGATATTACATACTATACAAATAACAAAGCTTCTTATGTTAAAAATAAAGAAGGTTCTATAATTACGGAATATAAGTATTCTCCAGCTGGGATAATCTCTACTAGGTTAGATTATAAGAATGGAGTACAAACAGGTATATCTATATATGATGCAAATGGTAGATTTATAACATCAGGAACAAGCGAGCATGAATTTGACTTGAGAAGAGAAGTACAAGATCTTTTGCAAATAATTCGCGATCCGAACTCAACTGCACAAGATATAGAATTAGCTATTGCAGAAAGTAATATTCTAAGTTTACAGCTTACTCCTGAAGATTTAAACAATTGGGCTTTAGTTCAGGTTCTTTTCTTTAGCAGTACTTATGGAGGAACAAGCGAACAGCTTGATAGATTAAAAGCTATAATGAAAGGATATTATTCTTTAGATAATCTTTTAACTGCTCTTGCCGTTCTTTCTGCAGAGGAGGGTGGACTTCCTGAAGGAGAGCGATATTTTACATCCATTAAGCGAGTCTTGGATTCTATCAAAAAACAAGGAGGAAGTTTTACAGTTTCAATTAGTCGTGGAAGTGAATCAAGAGAAACTAATAGAGAAGAAGGTACACCTGCTGTTGATAGTGAAACAGGTGCGCAAGTAACTACTGTCAATTATGATCAAGAGGAATATTCTAATTTGTCATTTAGCATTACTTTTTTAGGAGATGACCACAAATCATATGTTTTCGAAAACGGACGTGTTATAAAATTGGAAAGCAGTAGTCATGTTACTGATAAATTCTATGGGTACAATACCATTATAGAAGGAAAAATGACGGGATATGTGGATGCAGAAGGTAATGCTATAGATGCAGATAGAGTAGAAAGTATGATAGCTGAAGGTAAAGCGGTATATATTAAGATGAGTGCTGATTCTATAAATATGCTTGATGGAGCTGGATTTAAAGCTATTAGTGCTGGAGATGGTGAAGAAATATATATCAAAGTAGGAGACTTAGCAACATTTAATATATTCAAGGATTCTGTTGGAAAAGGTCAATCTGTAATGATGACAGGTGTTGTTACAAATGCACTTGGTGGAAAAATGGTAATGCAGTTAAATGGTACAAGTGGTATTGGTAATAATGGGCTTGTTGTTGGAGCTGATAATATTCGTGCGGCTAAATATCAAATTACCAGTGATGCAGGAAAAACTGGTTCTTGGGTTGCCAAAAATACGGTAACTAATAGAAAAATATTTGAAGATTCACACGTTACAGCTGGAAATCAAAACTATTTGACTGATTGGAAGAAGGGGTGGAATGAATTGGCAAGATTATTTGGTAGCTCAAGAGACTAAACAAACAAGGCCGGTGAAACAATTATGCCGTTAAGTTTTTGCCACTTACAAAGCCTTATATGAGCGAAGAAATCTGTATTGTTGTAAAGTATTTTGTCTGTTAATTTTATTGTTAAAATATAGGAGAGTATGTGTTGTGTCAGAACTAAAAGAGTGTAGAGTTTGTAGTTGTATAGAAATAAAGATATAAGGAGTGTCGTGTCATTCCCGCCCCCGATAAAAGATATTCGAAGGGCAACTCCACGGCAGGGATATATTCTTTTGTCGTGCCATTCTCGCGCATGCGGTAAATTCACGTTAGATAACATTTTACAACAACTTGGATACCCGTTGGAATTTATCCTCAAAGGTCTTAATTGGGGACGGGTATGACATGGTACTTATAATCTTGGTAGTCATTGCAAAACCCGAAAGACTATGGCAATCTTTTCTTTTAGTCCTGTCCGTCATTGCGAAGCCCGAAGGGTTGTGGCAATCTTTCTCTTTTAACAACCCAGATTGTTTCGTCGGTACTCTGTCCTTACCCTCGCTGCCTTCGGCAGGGCGCAATAACAACAAAATACGGTGTCATTCCTGCCCCCGATAAAAGATATTCGAAGGGCAACTCCACAGCAGGGATATATTCTTTTGTCGTGCCATTCCCGCGCATGCGGTAAATTCACGTTAGCTAACATTTTACAACAACATGGATACCCGTTGGAATTTATCCTCAAAGGTCTTAATTGGGGACGGGTATGACGTGGTACTTATAATCTTGGTCGTCATTGCAAAACCCGAAAGACTATGACAATCTTTTCTTTTAGTCCTGTCCGTCATTGCGAAACCCGAAGGGCTGTGGCAATCTTTCTCTTTTAACAACACAGATTGCTTCGTCGGGACTCTGTCCCTACCCTTTCTGCCTTCGGCAGTGCGCAATGACGACAACAACATGGATACCCGTTTTCACGGGTATGAACACTGAAAAATATGTTTTTGTCTTTAAAGTGTCATTCTTGCCCCCGATAAAAGACATTTGAGGCGAAACTCCAGCGGGAATCCAAGTTGTTGTTATTGTAATTAAGCAAATGATAGGTAGTTTTAAGCGTGTTGAAAATTCACAACTTTTTCACAAGTTGGCGGTTAAACCTAAACTTTATTTAATAAAATAAAATTAGTCAAGAAGTTTGTTTTATTGAAAAACTGCGTTATAAACGCAATAAAAAAAGGAGAGATGTTATGAAAAGTAAATCAAAAATGACAAAAAGTTTGTTTGTGATTGCGATTGTTATGTGTTTAAACATTGCTGTTGTTTCCCCTTTATTTGCACTATTAGAAACAGAAAAAAGGTTAACTGAAGATCTTTGTTGGTATAAACATTTTGAAATAATAGGAATGGCAATAGTAGCAACTGGCGCAGCAATAGGAACGAGTATAATAGGATACGCAAAGTGGAATGTAGCAACAACTGAGAAAAAAATCAAGCTAAAACCAGAATGAAGACTATAATTTTCTTATAAACTGTTAATAGTATATTTAAACATAAAAAGGCTGAGAGAGATAATTCTTTCAGCCTCTTTTGCATTTTGATAGCTAGAGTCCGTCCAGACTGATATTTAGTGGTATTGTCATTTACATCTTCAACCGTTTTACATGATGAGTTAAGT
>JAITPF010000034.1 GCA_031289585.1 Endomicrobium sp.
CATATAGGCAGTAATTTGCAATGGTAACATTCTAGTTTTTCAAAATCAAAATCTTTTTTTATCCAATTTGTGTGCTTGTAAGTTAATTTTATTTTTTTATTTTTGATATTCCCTATAGATTCCGATTTATCAAATACATTTTCGAAACACTTAAAAATATCTCCCTTTGCATCTATACTAAACACATTATTTTTATAAGCTCCACATTCGTTATCTAATGATGGATAAGGAGTAAGATTTATAATATTTTTATTAAGCAGCTCCTCATAAATATCAAAATATGCCTTAGCATATTTTCTAGAATCAAAAACATCATTTAAAATACCGTAATCTAAATTTGAATTTAAATAAGGAATATGCAAGGGACCTAAAGCAAAATTTACTTTATTAAAAAACAAGTTATCGCTTTTTAGTTTTTCAACAAAACCAACAATTTGAGTAAAATTTTTCTTTGATAATGCAATTCTTAAAACGATTGGGATTAGTCCAGCTGCGTTTTTTACATTTGCATAAGTATTGTTAAAATTTGCTTTATTTGTATTTTTAATAGGTCTATTTATTGAATCCAAAATTTCTGTTGGTTCTATAGAAATTTGTATATTACTAACACTTATCTTTTGTAAACTTTTTATAACCTCTTTATTTAACAAAACGGCATTGGTTATAATATTTGACTCAAAATTAATGTTATTTTTATGGCAAAAAGCAATAACTTCTTCTGATAACTTTATTATTTTATTAAAATCAATTAATGGCTCTCCGCCAGACCATGTTATAAATAAATTTTTAATTTTATAATCCTCATGGTATTGTTTTATAAAATTAAGAATGTTTTTGTAAGTTTTCAATGATAATTTTTGTATTTTTTCTTTATTTACATAACAAAAAATACAATTTAAATTGCACTCATTCGTAATTGCTACTGTTAAATTTAAGCTATTAAAACAATATTTATTTTTTTCAAAATTAATGATTATTTCATTTCTTTCATCTCTATTATAATTTATAAAAAAACCTAACTCAAAGAGCTTTCTAAAATCATTGTCTTTTTTAAAATTTATATCATCCTTATTAATTTTTATTACATAATCAAAATAAATATTTTTCTCTAGTTTTATAAAATTATTACTTCTACTATTATAAAGTAATAAATTATCTACATCTAAGTTAACAATAAAATTATATTGAGAAATTTTAACTTTTTGCATATTTTGACCTCGTTAACAAACAACCTCCCCCATGGTACATTGTACCATGGGGGAGGTAAATTCATAAAAACGGCCTCGGCATCGGCGGCGGAACCCAAATAGGTGGGGGTGGGGCTACTAATAAACTACAATACCCCTCATAACCAGCACAAGCACATTTTGCTTGATTCTCTTCGTAATTTTCATCATCTAACTTTGAAACGTGTAAAATTTCCATATTATCCCTCCTTTAAAAATTTGTACAACATTTCGCTAACATAAATATTATATATCTACTTTTCAGATGTGTCAATATATAGGCATGTAGTATTTCTAACGACAACTACATGAAAGAAAAAAAGATTGTCGCGTTTTTTGTCTGTCAACTGCGAAAAAAAATCATAATCTTTTGTGATTTTTTGTGAAAATCTTGTCGTTTTTTAGGCAAAAAACTCGCAACAACAGAAAATTGTTTTAATGTGTTTATCGTGGTGTTTAATATGTTAAGAGATACTACACAAAATTGACTTTTATCTATTAGAAAACATAGAATACTTATTATGCCTACTATTAAAATTAACTCAGAAAAATGTAAAGGATGTAGTTTGTGTGTAAAAGCTTGTCCTAAACAATGCATATCTTTTTCAAAACAATTTAATAAAGCTGGATATTACTGGACTTTTTTAGAAAAAACAGATGCTTGTATAGGTTGTGGTTTTTGCTATATGATGTGTCCTGATGTTTGTATTGAGGTTTATAAAGATACATTATGAAAAAACTTATTAAAGGAAATATTGCTCTCTGTGAGGGTGCCATTACAGCAGGACTTAAATCTTATTTTGGTTATCCCATAACACCTCAAAATGAAATTCCAGCATATCTTTCAAGAAAAATGATTGAACTTGGAAGAGTTTTCGTTCAAGCCGAATCTGAAATAGCAGCGGCAAATATGGTTTTAGGCGCAGCTGTAACAGGTGTAAGAGCTATGACGTCTTCTTCTTCTCCAGGAATATCTTTGAAACAAGAAGCAATTTCTTATATGGCTGGAATGCAGCTTCCAGCAGTCATAGTAAATGTACAGCGAGGTGGCCCAGGTCTAGGAAATATCGCAGGTTCACAATCAGATTATTTTCAAGCTGTAAAAGGTGGAGGACATGGAGATTATAAAATAATTGTTCTTGCCCCTAATTCAGCACAAGAAATGTATGAAACAGCTTATGATGCTTTTGATTTAGCAGAAAAATATAGAACGCCAGTTATGATACTTTCAGATGGTATTATAGGACAAATGATGGAACCTGTTGAATTTAATAGAGTTGACAAAAAAAATCTTCCTGAAAAAGATTGGACTCTCAATGGCTGCAAAGGAAGAGAACCGAGATCCATTCAATCATTGCTTATGAAAGACGGCGCTTTAGAAAAACACAATATTAAACTTCAGGAAAAATATAAACTTATATCCGAAAACGAAATTAAATATGAATTATATATGATAGAAGAAGCTGAAATTATTATAACTGCTTATGGTATTTCGTCAAGAATAGCAAAATCTGCTGTAAAACTTGCAAGAAAAAACGGTATTAAAGCTGGACTCTTTAGACCAAAAACTTTATGGCCGTTTCCTTGTAAAATAATAAATTCGCTTGCAAAACCAAATGTAAAATTTCTATCTGTTGAATTAAGTCATGGACAAATGGTTGAAGATGTAAAACTTGCGGTAAACGGAAAATCCAACGTTGAGTTTTTAGGAAAAGCTGGCGGCGGACTTGTTACAGAATTAGAAATACTTGAGAAAATACAGTGAAAAAAATAATTGGCTAGAAAATAACAATGATTCATGAAAATTTTATGAAAAAAATATTATTAAAACCAGAAAGTCTAAAGAATGCTGTTTTATCCTATTGTCCAGGATGCGGACATGGAATAATTCACAGACTTGTCGCTGAATGCATTGATGAATTAGGTATACGAGAAAAAACTATTGCTGTAGCTCCTGTAGGATGTGCGGTTTTTGCTTACGATTATTTTAATTTTGATGTTACGGAAGCACCCCATGGAAGACCTCCAGCAGTTGCCACCGGAATAAAAAGAACAAATCCAGACAAATTTGTATTTACTTATCAAGGTGATGGAGATATAGCTGCAATAGGAATGGCAGAAACTATACACGCGGCAAACAGAGGTGAAAATATAACAATTATATTTGTAAACAATGCAAATTATGGCATGACGGGCGGACAAATGGCACCTACAACATTAATAGGACAAGTAACAGCAACTACACCTTTCGGTAGAGATCCAAAAAGAGAAGGATATCCAATAAAACTCTGTGAACTTCTATCAACATTAGAAGGAACAACATATTTAGAACGAGTTGCTATATATAACCCACAAAATATAATAAAAGCAAAAAAAGCAATAAAAAAAGCTTTTCAGTGTCAGATTGACGGAAAAGGATTTTCCTTGGTTGAAGTTATTTCAAATTGTCCAGTTGATTGGGGTATGACTCCTCTTGATTCAATAAAATGGGTTGAAGAAACATTTATTAAATCTTTCCCATTGGGAATTGTTAAAGACAGAATTTGTTACTAATTAAAATAGGAATACTAGTCAACTGTTACGGACTTCAGTCCGTAGCTTGATCAGATTGCAAGCTCCGCTTGTCCTAAATTTTTTTCATTTCATCAAATAATTTAAGATATGTTTTTTCTATGGGCTTACGCCCGTTTCCAATAAGGTTTTTATGAATATTAATCCAAATATTCACGTAAGAATTTACTTCTGCTAGGATGTCTTAATTTTCTTATCGCTTTAGCCTCAATTTGTCTTACTCTTTCCCTTGTTACACTAAACTTTTTACCTACCTCTTCAAGAGTACTCGGATATCCAACACCTATTCCATATCTCAAACTTATAATTTCAGCTTCTCGTGGAGTTAAAGAACTTAACACTTTTTCAAGCTCAAGCTGAAGTCTGTACTGTTGTGTTTTGGCTACAGGGCTTGGACTATTTAGATCTTCTATAAAATCTTCAAGTCGTGAATCCTCTTCTTCACCAACGGGCGTTGCAAGAGAAACTGGTTCTTGCATCATTTTTAATATTTTTCTTATCCTATCGGTAGAAAGTCTTAATGATTTTGAATATTCTTCTATGGTAGGTTCTCTTCCTATATCCTGTTGAAATTTCTTTTTAACTTTTATAAGCTTTGATATAAGTTCTTTCATATGAACAGGAATTCTTATTGTTCTAGCCTGATCTGCAATAGCACGGTTTATGGATTGTCTTATCCACCATGTAGCATAAGTCGAAAACTTGAATCCTTTTCTCCATTCAAATTTTTCTACAGCTTTTGAAAGACCAAGATTTCCCTCTTGTATTAAATCTGACAATTCAAGATTGCTTACACCAATATGTTTCTTTGCAATTGAAACAACAAGTCTGAAATTTGCTTCAATAAGTTTCATCTTATCTCTATGTATAATATCCTCAAGTTTTCTAATTTTTTTGTCAGTTTCAATCATCTCCTCTGTAGTTATAACAAAACCTTCTTGCATATTAGCCTGTTTTGTTAAAAGAGCTTCAATCTTTTCTATATCCGCCTCCGCATCTTTTACAGATACCCCAGTATATTTTTTAAATTCAGTTGCAGAAATTTTTCCAGAATCACAATTTTTAAATAAAATTTTAACTTTTGTAAGAGTATTTTTATATTTACGTTCAAATCTTCTTAAATCGTCTTTTATTTCATTTAATTTTTGAGCTGTAGTTTTAATCTTATTTATAAGTCTTTTAATTTTATCATGATTAAGATTAAGCCTAATGATAAGACTAACTACTTCACTACGAAGTTCTTTTAATTTTGCCTGATATTTTTCTTTATCTTTTTGGGAGATTGATTTAAGTTTTAATTTAGTTTCATAAACATTTATACTTCTTTCAATACGATTTATTTTTTTTACAGCAGCTTTTATTTTTACACCCATTCCTCTTAACTGAGCCTGTGATTTTCTTCCTCTTGGCATAAGTTCTTTAGGTGTCATTTCATCCTGACTTATAAGCGTTTCCCAGTTCCTTATTTCTTTTATAATCAGGGGAGATTCTAAAACTATAAATTTTAACTTTTTCTCATTTTCTCTTATATTTTTTGCAAGTTCAACTTCAACAGATCTTTCAAGCAATGGAACTTTTGCCATTTCACTTAAATACATTCTTATAGGATTTATATCTTCTTCTTCGTTTGTAACTTTTATTAACTGCTCCACAGCTTCACCATTATTCTTTCTTGTTTTATCAGAAAGATATTCTCTATTATCCACAACTTTTATACCCAAATCTTCCAAAGTCACGAAAAAACTGTCAATTTTTTCAGCAACCATAGACTTTTGTGGAAGACTGTTATTAATGTCTTCGTAAGTCAAATATCCTTGTTCTTTACCAATATCAATCAAACCTTGAAATAAATCTTTTTTAGCCATTCTCTTTCCCCGAACCCTTTAAACGAGTTGTTAATTTTTTATATTCTTCAACTATTTTTTCATCTTTTTCTTTTTTATTTTCGCTCATCAAAAGAATTTCTTTTTCAAGCTGGTGTCTTCTTTTTTTAAGTTTGTCTATTTCAATATCTTTTAAAATAATACCAAAAGCTTCTTCAATGTTATTATATTCTACAGCATTTAATGTAAGTTCTGAAAACCAATCCCTATTTTCTTTTGACAATTTGTTTAATATTTCGGCATCACTTAAACCTGCAACTACAAGGCTAAAAACTTCTTCACATCTTCTATCCTCGAAAAAATTAGAATCAATTTTTTCAAAATAATCTCTATTACTCAAAACAAGATTTAAAAGGTTTTCTTCCAAAGACATTGAAACTTTTTTATCTTTAATAACACTAATCGAAATTTTACTATCTTGCAAATAACCTTTAAGTTTTAATCGCTGCTTTTTTTTGAATTCTTTCCAAACTGCTTCTTCATCAACATTTATACATTGTGCAACATTTTTTATCCATTCTCTTTGAACTACAAAATTTGAACTTCTTGCAATAAAATCTAAAAGAGCAGAAACAGCTTTTGCTTTTATCTCAGCTGATTTTTTTTCCTCATCTGAAGATAAACTGCCATATACTCTTGCAATCATAAAATCTATTGCATTCTGAGAACTGTCTTTAAGAAGTTTTAAAAAAACTTCTTTTCCGTATTGATTGAGATACTCATCAGCATCGATATGTTCAGGTAAGGCAGACACTTTGCATTCTACACCATTATCAACTAAAATCTCAAGAGTTCTTTGTGTCGCAGTTCTTCCTGCGTTGTCAGAATCAAAAAGTAACGTAACGGTATCTGAATATCTTGCAATCAATTTCGTATGGTTTTGAGTAAATGCAGTACCAAGCGTTGCAACCGCGCCTGTTATTCCAAACTGTTGTGGAATAACAACATCCATATACCCTTCAAGAATAATCATTTTCTTTTCTTTACGAAGTTCAGGTAAAGTTTGAAATAATCCGTAAAGATTTGACGACTTTGAATAAACAATTGTTTCAGGAGTATTCAAATATTTTGGATCTTGTTTTGTAATAGTTCTTCCACCAAATGCTACAACTCTGCCCTGAACATCAAAAATTGGAAAAACTACTCTTTCAGACATGTATTCAAAAAGGATTCCTTTTTCTGTTTTTGTTATCAAACCTGCTTTTGAAAGCTCGTCAATTGTATAACCTTTTTTTAAAGCTGACTGCAAAAGTTGTCCTTTAGGAGCAAAGCCTATTTTAAACTTATTTATCGTATTACGAGTAATTCCGCGTTTTTCAAGGTATTCCCTTGCTTTTTTTGCATTCGCACTTTCAAGCAAATGTCTATGATAAAATACAGTAGAACTTTCTAAAATGTCAAATAACTTTGCTTTTTCAGACGATTTTATTACATTTTGTTTTGTTTCTTGAATTTCTATATTTACTTTTTTTGCAAGTTTTTTGACAGCTTCAATCCATGATATATTATCTACTAGCATTACAAACTTAAAAACATCACCTGCTGCATTACAGCCAAAACATCTAAAAATTCCTTTTTCGGGGCTTACTATAAAGGACGGTGTTCTTTCATTGTGAAACGGACAGCAGGCTTTCCAATTGCGACCTGCCCTTTTTAAATCTGGTAAATACTCTCTAACTATAGACTCTATGTTATTTGAGAGTCTTACTTTTTCAATTATATCTTCTGAAATCGCCATTTTTATCTTCTAAATCTTCTAAAACCAGAACACTCTATAAATTCAAGTTCTCCTAAACTCTTTTCTAACTTATCAAAAAGAAGATTTAATCCTAAATTATCAGACGCAATATGTCCAGCTAAAACAACATTTAAATGATGCTTCTCTGCTTCTTTGACGCTTTTAGGGCTCAAATGCATTACAACAATTGTTCCAACACCTGCAGCTTCAAGTTTCTCGAAAGATTCAAGAGGACCTTCAGCACCACCTGTCATATCAACAAAAACTTTTCCGCAACGAGAATAATCATTTCCGTTTAAAATAAATGAAGCGTGTCCTATTTTTGATGCATGTTTATATTCTGGGTATTTATTTAACAATGAAATAATTTCTTTCAAATATATTGGTTTTAAAGCATCAATTTCATTCTGTAAAAACATAGCTACATGATTATCCGCAACACTATGTGCCGTCATAAGAGTTATATTTAAAAGCTTTGCAGCATCATAAACTCTTTCGTTATTCTGTGCAAGTACACTCCTTTGCACTTCTTTCATTCTCTCAGAAACGATTCTTTCAGTAATATTTATAGGAATACCTTGCTTATTCAATATATCAGTTTGCATTCCCAAAACAGCATAAAATGTCGAATAGGCATACCCTTCAGGATGATGAGCTATAACTAAATCAATTTTGATTCCTGAGCCTGTAAGCTGTTTTGCAAGCAAAATTTCCTGACTTTCTATATCTATACCAACCATAACAGTCTTAACTTCAGTATTCTCATCACCGTAGAGAATTCTTGAATCATAATAAGGGTTTGTAAGACTTTCTATATCATAATTCTCTTTCTTTTTATCTGAAAGAACATCATATTCTTCTTTGCGTTTCGACAAATCCAATTTAACGACATCTATACCTCTTGGATCCGCTTTAATTCCTTCTTCTACAAACAATCTATATATCTCTTTTAATTTCATTTTTTTACCTTAAAACAAAAAAGAGTTGTATAGTAGCATTCCGCTAAATATAACTCCTTCTTTATTTTCAATTATTTAGACTTAGACCATTTGTTATCTTTAAGCATTTTGCGATGTATTTTTCTTTTTGTTTCCGCAAGTTTTTCTTTTTTCAAAACACTTGGAGCTTTATAGAATTCGCGTTTTTTTATTTCTTGCATTATTCCACTTCTTTCACATTCTCTCTTAAAACGTCTAATAGCTTCTTCAATAGACTCACCTTCATGTACTTTAATATTAACCATATTTTAAAACACCACCTTTCTCAAAAAAGTTTAGTTCGTGTCAAAATTTCCTCAATCTACCCAGGAGGCCATCCAAAAACCCTACCGCCAAGAAGATGATAATGTATATGAAAAACAGTTTGTCCACCATCTGAACCACAATTAGCTATTACACGAAATCCTCTTTTCATTTCATGAAATTGCTCTGCTATTTTTGATGCAACAATTTGAATACAGCCTAGTATTCTTTCATCTTCTTGTCTTACTGTATTTAATCCGCTTATATGTTTTTTGGGAATGATGATTATATGAATCGGTGCCTGCGGATTTATATCTTTAAACGCAAAAACTTTCTCATCTTCATAAACTTTATAAGATGGAACTTCGCCTTCAGATATTTTACAAAAAAGACAATCTTTTAACATTACATTCCCTTCGCTAAAAACGCTTATAAATTATAGCAGATTTTATAAAAAAACACAACCCAGTGTAATCGTTCATAACATATTAGACTTTTAGGCATTTATACAAGCCAAAGCATAATGAAGAGGCGTTTGTTAAACCTCTGTGAAATCTTTGCATGTTATACCAAAATAAGTACTTGGCAAGTCTTTGATTGCATTCTTGGCAATCTGCAATACAATCAAACAAATTGCTCTTTTATCGTCCTGTTAAACCGTTCTATATAAGCGTTGCTCTTTGGACTTCTTGGATAATTCCAAAAATGCGTTAAGTTGTTTTCCTTCAAATAATCACGGGCTTGTCCGTCAAATTCACTCCCATTTCTTGTTTCCACTCATTTTATTCTAAACGGAAAACCCCCTTTGCTCTTTCAAATAAATCTTTCGCTTTTAGGCTGTTTACTCTGTCATATTCCCAACTAAATCCTAGCCATCCTTTTAACTCTATTGCATTTATTAATTATCGTTTCTTGCCCTCTTTATTCAATTGTACTCTTCCAGCTTGGATTAAATCCACAGGCTTTTTCGGCTCATATTCCTTTCGTCTTCTTTTGATTTATACTTCTTCTTTTCCTCCCTCTATTTGCCTCTTTTGCCGTTAACTTTATATTTTTAACCTCATCACTTAATTCCCCTCTATCCTTAAGTTCCCTTTTTATTCGCCACACTCTAGATACGGTTATCGTTTCTATTCCTTTTGTTTTACTCTTTCCTTCTAAATGCCTCTTTATTCCTTCTTTGTCTGTATCCCCCTATCTATCACGATATTGATATATATTCTCTTCTTCTTACCTTATACTACTTTGCCTCTTCCTTTTAGGCATCCGGTCTCCATTGGCTAATCCTTTGCTCCCATATAACAGCTCTACTTTATTCTCAACCTCGCATAATTTTAGACAATATCCTATAGAAGTTTAATCCCTTATTTCCCTTTCTCTTCATTATACCCTCTTTGCCCTCTATATCTCTTCAAACTTTTTTCACAATTCAGTATACCTCTCTCTACATTCCTCACTTTAAAAAATCGCAATGCCATTGATACATCTTTTGAAATCTGTGTTTTAAGATCTTTAGCATTTACAAATTTTCTTTCATCTCTTATTTTTTTTAATAACATAACTTTAGTTTTCAATTTCTTCCAAGTTCCATTAAAATCCAAAATATGTGTTTCTGGAACAATTTTATTTCCCCTGCTAAAAGTAACTCGTATCCCTATATTTGTAAGTGAAGGGTAAATTTTTTCTCCTTGAGATATAAGACTTATATAAACTCCTCGTGGTAAAATTTTATCAATGTTTACGCAAAGATTAACAGTAGGAAATCCCAGTTTTTTTCCTATCCCGTTTTCTTTAAATGGGATTCCGGTCAAAGAATAATTTCTACCAAGCAATAAATTTACATTTTTTATATCGTTTTTTTCAACTAGTGTTCTTATATAAGACGATGAAACTTGTTTCGAAATAATTTTCAAAGGTTTAATAACATCTATCTTTATATTGTTTTTTTTTGCCTTTTTTTTTAGCCACTCAATATCACCTTTTCTATTTTTTCCAAAAGCAAAATCAGAACCACATATTATTTCGGATACATTAAGTGTTTTTTGTAAAAACTCATCAAAAAATTCATCTGAATCACAGTAAAGAATTTCTGATGGAACTTTTATTACTAAAATTTCATCCGCTCCTGAAAGTTTTATTTCTTCTATTTTTTCCTCATAAGTTGTAAGTAAACCATTCACTTTTCTAACAGGCTTCTCAAGAACAATTATTATACTTTTCAAACTATGTTTTTTTGCAGCAGACAAAGTTTTATTTATAAGAAGTCTATGCCCTTTATGCACTCCATCAAAAGTTCCGATAGTTATTACTGATTTTTCAGTCATTTTATAAGTTCTTCATAACATATAAGTTTATTTTTTACTACTTCAACATCTTCAGTATATTCAAAACTCAAAGCATCTTTAACATCAAATACATCTATCTTTTCTCTTCTTAAAGATTTAACTGCTGCACCACATCCTAAAATATTTCCTAAATCCTGTGCCAAAGTTCTTATATAAGTTCCACTCGAACACTCTATTCTTGCTTTTACAACATCTTCATAATAAGATAATATATCAAATCTTTTTATTGTAATTTTTCTTGACTTTCTCTCAACTTCAATACCTTGTCTTGCAAGTTCATAGAGTTTTTTGCCATTCTGTTTTAACGCTGAATACATTGGAGGAATTTGAAAAATTTCGCCTTCAAATGTTTTAGCTACTTTCTCTATCCTTTCAATATTTATACTTGCAACAGTCTTTTTTGAAATTATATTTCCATATATATCACCACTGTCTGTAACCGTACCAAGAAGAAAAGAACTTACATATACTTTGTCTTTTTTCATAAACTTATCCTGCAGTTTTGTAGCTTTACCTACCAGGATAAGCAAAAGTCCTGTAGCTGCAGGATCCAAAGTACCGCAATGTCCAGTCTTTTTAGCATTTAAAACTTTTTTTATTTTATAAGCAACTTTAAACGAAGTAACGTCTAATGGTTTATCTAAAAGCAGTAATCCAGAAATATCATTGTAACCTTTAAACATTAAGTTTCTCTTTTAAAATACTACTCATCATTTTAATTGAAGTATTTAATCCAGCTTTAATAGTACATCCTGCAGCATTTTTATGACCACCACCACCAAACTTGCTTACAACTTCCAATACATCAAAACCTCTTACGGAACGACAACTAATCTTTGTAGTTTTTTTATCTATTTCTTTGAAAAGACAGCCAACTTTAACGCCTTTTATTCTCAAAGTATAATTTACTATACCTTCGGCATCATCATTTTTTGCCTTACTTTTCTTAAACATATCTTTAGTTAAAACAATATAAGAAACTTTATTATCAAGAATTGTTTTTATTTTACAGAGAGCAATTCCCTGCAATTTTAAAGCATTTATAGAACCATTTTCATAAACTTTTTTATAAATCTCATTTACATCTATACCGTACTTCATAAGTTTAGCACAAGCAATATGTGAATGGGGAGTAGTATTTATCTGCTGAAAACGTCCTGTATCAGTCAATATGCCTGTATAGAGACTTTCTACTTCGTTTTTGACAAGTTTAATTTTCATATACTCTAAAATATTTAATACAAGTTCCGCTGTTGACGCTGAAAATGGAGCAATATAGTTTACAGTTCCAAAATTTGTGTATACTAGATGATGATCGATATTTATTATTTGTTTTGCTTGATTAGGAGTAATTATATCTCCCATTCTAGCAAAATTGATTGACTCTAAGATTAACGCACAATCAAATACATCAGTTTTTTTTACTGACTTTTTTATTTTATCCGCACCTTTAAGAAATTTTAAAAAAAGCGGTACTTCATCAGCACAATAAACACAGGCTTTCTTGCCAAGTCTATTTAAAACAGACTCAAGAGCTAAAGCTGAACCTAAACTATCACCATCAGGTTTTACATGTCCAGCAATAAAAAATGTTTTTGATTGTTTGATTATTTTAGATATTTCAGAGATTTTTTTGATATCAGTTTTAGTCAAACTCATTAGACCTCTTATGAAACCAAGATTCAAAATTAAAGAAACCTTAAACCAAACTGTTTCCTTCTATTACTATATAAAATGGATTCCCCGTTGGAATTATCTTCAAATGTCTTATTCATCTGGGGCGGATATGGTAAAGTCATAAAATTCTGGCATTGTCCGTCGTTGCCCAAACTCGAAGAACTGTGATAATCTCTTCTTCTTTAGCAGCACAGATTACTTCGGGGGGTTCAGGACTTTGTCCTTCCTCGCAATGACGACATTGGTATTTTGTTGTTATTTAAACCGCACTGTGGAAGGCAGCGAGGATAAAATACGGTCTCTCCTGCTCTCATTAAGGTATTTGAGGGTAAATTCCTACGGACATTCATTCCCCGCCCCCATTAAAACACTTGAGCGTAAACTCTCCTGTGAGCAACCCATCTTTGGCTTCATCGTCATTCCCGCGAACACGGGAATCCATGTTAACGACATCTTACAACAACATGGATACCCGGATAAAGACATTCGGGTATGACATAGTTTTATGATCTTGGTCGCCATTACAAAGCTCAAAAGACTACGGTAATCTTTTCTTTACTAACTGCACAGATTGCTTCGTCAGAATTTTGTAATTCCTCGCAGATGGGAAAAAACAATTACTTCACTATTAAAAAGAAATAGATTGCCCACCTGAAATAATGCTCCGCTCTCATAACTCTTTTTATTCTTTTGTGACTGCCTTCACAACGATTTATTTACCTGTTTTTGTATCAATTTCGTAAGATATCTATTGTATTACAATGCCTTTATAATAACATTTCTTTGATTAGGTGACGAATTAGAGCGACGAAGTTTACTAAAGACTGCAAATGAGGCACTGCATAAAGGGAGCACAAAGTCAAAAGGCGAAGTTACTTTCTTTTTCTTCTTCTATTTTTTTGAGGACATCAAATACTTTTGTTGCGTTTTCATTAGTATTATCATAGATAAAAGATATTGTCGGGGTACGTCTCAAATTTAAACGCAAAGCCAACTGATGCCTTACCTCTTTTGTATTTTTCTTTAAAATTTCATCAGCTTTCTTTTTATCTTCTTGTGAACCAAATACGGAATAGTAAATTCTGCAGCTTAATAAATCATCTGTAAGTTTAACACTCATAACTGTAACAAGCCCTACATTTAAATCTTTTATTTCTCTCACGATTTCAGATACAGTTTTTTGTATAAGCTCTCCAACTCTAACAGACCTTTTATATGATAGTGGCATATTAGTCCTCTTAATTACTCAATTTTCTTGCGACTTTTTCTGTAGTAAAGTTTTCTATTATATCTCCTACCTTTACATCAGAAAAATTTTCAATACCAATTCCACACTCATAACCCTTTTCAACTTCTTTGACATCATCTTTAAATCTTTTTAATGAAGAAATATTTCCTTCAAAAACAATGATATTATCTCTTAAAAGTCTTACTTTTACACCTCTCTGTATTTTTCCATCTATAACAGAACATCCAGAAATAGTTCCATGACTTGACAATTTGAATATCTGTTTTACAACAGCTCTACCAAGTATTTTTTCTTTCATATCAGGGTCAAGTAACCCTTCCATTGCAGCTTTAACATCTGCAATTAAATCATAGATGATTCTGTAAACATTTATGCTTACTCCTTCAGCTTCTGCAAGTCTTTCAACTGCAGCATCGGGACGCAAATTAAAGCCAACCATTAAAGCATCTGAAGCAACGGCTAAAGCAATATCTGATTCTGTAATTGCACCAGCACCTCTGTGTATTATTTTCAAACTTATTTCAGAAGTTGAAAGTCTTTCCAAAGCATCGCTTAATGCTCCTAAAGAACCCTGAACATCAGTTTTCAATATTATTCTTAAATCTTTTGCTTGTCCAGAATTTATATCAGCAAGAGATAAGTGATGTCTTGGCTTTAAAGAAGCCTCCTTCACTTTTTCTTTTCTCGATTGAGCAATCTCCCTTGCTTGTGATTCATGGTCAACTACAATAAATTTATCACCCGCATAAGGAGGCTCGTTTATACCTAAAATCTCCACCGTAGTGCTTGGAGGAGCTTCATTAAATCTTTTTCCATGCTCGTCAATCATCGCTCTTACTTTCCCATAAGTTGTTCCTATAACCAAATTATCACCAATTCTCAAAGTACCACCTTGAACTAAAAGAGTTGCAACCGAACCTTTACGTGAATCAAGTTTTGCTTCAATAACTATTCCTTCAGCATTCTTATCAGCATTCGCTTTAAGCTCCATCATTTCAGCTTTAAGTAAAATCATTTCAAGCAACGAATCTATGTTAATTTTCTGTTTTGCAGAAATATCAACCATTATTGTATCTCCACCCCATTCTTCAGGTGTAAGACCATAATTGCTTAACTCTTGTCTTACTTTTTGCGAATCTGAAGTAGGCAAATCTATTTTGTTTATTGCAACCATAATAGGTACATCTGCAGCTTTAGCGTGATTTATAGCTTCAACAGTCTGTGGCATTACACCATCGGTTGCAGAAACAACAAGTACTACTATATCGGTAACTTGCGCTCCTCTGGAACGCATTGCTGTAAAAGCTTCGTGACCAGGAGTATCTAAAAATGCAATATATTCACCACTTGGCGATTTAACTTTATATGCTCCAATATGCTGCGTAATTCCACCATGTTCATCCGCGACAACATTACTGCTTCTTATAGCATCAAGAAGCGAAGTTTTACCATGGTCAACGTGTCCCATAATTGTAACAACTGGTGGGCGTAATTTTAATTTTGAGGAATCCTCTTCTTCGATATTTATCTTTTCTTCAGAATAAATTGACAAAAGTTTAGCATCATAACCAAACTCATTAGCCAAAAGAATGGCAGTATCTGTGTCGAGCCTTTGGTTTATAGTGGTAAGACTTCCCATAGAAAGAAGTTTCTTTAAAACGTCGCCAACTTTAAGTTTCATTTTATCAGCAAGTTCTCTCACTGTTATCAATTCATTTATTAAAATTGTTCCTACGTAATTATTTTCAATAGTTTCCGATTTAGAATCTGCTAACTCTGAAATATTTTTCGATTTTTCAGGTTTTGAAACAGACTGTTTTTGTTTTATCGGTTTCTGCTCAGGCTGTTTTAACCTTTGATTATCATCTATTATTTTAGATGATGATACAGAAGGAGTAATAACTTGTTGTTTTTTTACTACTACAGGTTCTTTCTTTATTTTTTCTTGTTTTACAATAAATTCAGAAGTATCTTTTTTTATAATATTTTTTTCTTGCTCCTGCTTTGACTGCTGTTTCTTCCCTTCAGAAACAGAAACAGCTTTTTTTACACTTTTCTTTTTAGTAGATTGAGTTTTTGCTACTTTTGTTTTTATATCTTTTGTTGCAGATTTCGATTCTGTTTTTTTAGATGCAACTTTGGCTTTAACTGTTTTTTTTACAGCAATTACTTTTTTTACGTTTTTTTTAGCTGAAACCTCTTTTGTTTTAGTTGGTGACGTAGACTTCTTTTTTATAGTTTTTTCTTCAGAACTTTTCATTTTATTAATTTGTTTTGATGGCATAATTCTGCTCCTACTTACTTATTTTTCAAAGCTTTTTTTGATGCTTCAATAATTTTCTCAGCAGTTTTGGGACCTACACCTGGCAAAGTAATGAGATCATCAACCGTCAATAAGGTCAGTTTTTCTATATTTGTAAATTCTGCTTTTATAAGTATTGCTATAGTTTTTTCACTAAGACCTTCAAGTTTTTCAAGACCCTCAATTTGTCTTTCGACTTTTTCATCACTTTCTTGTTTTCTCTGCCCCTCTGATTTTACGTCAATATGCCAACTAGTAAGTTTTGCAGCAAGTCTTACGTTGTGTCCATTTTTACCTATAGCTAAAGACAACATATCATCAGCTACTAAAACTTCTGCTTTTTTCTCTTCTTCAGAAATGATTGCTACGGAAACAACTTTTGCTGGAGACAATGCACAAGCTATATATTTTGCCAAATCTACCGAAAACGGTATTAAATCAATTCTTTCACCTCTCAATTCATCTATTATAGGTTTTACTCTTGCACCCTTTACACCAACACACGCACCTACAGGATCGACCTTAGGATTATGCGAAAGCACGGCTATTTTTGTTCTTATTCCGGGTTCTCTAACTAAATTTACTACATCTACAACTTTTTCGTAAATTTCAGGAACTTCAAGTTCAAAAAGCCTTCTTACAAGATCGGTATTTGCTCTTGATAAAACTATTCCTGAACCTTTAACATTTTTTTCGACTTTTATAATAACAGCTCTTATATGTTGTCCAACATTAAATTTTTCTTTAAAAACCTGTTCACTTACAGGAAGTATAGCTTCCGTTTTACCCAAATCGACTATAAAATTTCTATTTGCTATACGGTATATAACACCACTTACAATCTGTCCAACTTTTTCTTTCATTTCGTTAAATAACAAATCTCTTTCAGATTCTCTGATCTTCTGTACTATAACCTGTTTTGCCGTTTGAGCAGCGATACGTGAAAAATCTTGAGTATTAAGAGGTATTTTTATTTCAGCACCAATCTCTGCCTCTTTATCAAGTTTCTTTGCATCTTGAATAGATATTTCTAAAAGCGGATTTACAACGTCTCTAACAACAACTTTTATAACACGTGCTACCATCTCTCCTGTCACAGTATCAACTTTAGCTTCAACGTTAACGTTTCTGCCTACGTGCTTTTTATATGCTGACACAAGTGCATTTTCTATCACAGCTAAAATATCTTCTTTCCTAATTTTCTTATCTTTTTCAATCTGTTCAAGAGCCACCAAAAGTTCGCCCTTTTCTGCCATTTTCCCTCCTAAATATCTATTAAGTCAATCAGTTTAATATTGATAACTAATAAACTATAATTCTACATTTGCCTTTTTTATATTCAAAAACTCTATTTCTATAGTTCCATTCGTTACATCATTTATTTTTGCTTTTCCATCTTTAAAATCTAAAAGAGTTCCTAAAAAATTCTTTTGATTATTTATTGCATTAAAAGTATGAATTTTTACTTTGCTTCCTATAAAATGTTTAAAAGTTTCTTCTTTTTTTAAAACTCTGTTAAATCCCGGAGAAGAAATCTCTAAAACATAAGATTCTTTTAATATATCGCTTTCATCTAAAAAAGCACCAAAAATATGACTCATGTTTTCGCATTCGCTCATTGTAATTCCATTATCTTTATCAATAAAAACCCTTACGACCCAATCGCCGTTTTCTTTAACGTATTGCACATCAACTATTTCAACTTTCTCTCTCGTTGCAACTGGTGTAAGAAAATCTTCTATTTCCTGTGCTTTATTCATTCATAATCCTTACAAAAGTAAAAGGCGGCCAAAAGCCGCCTTTTAATATCATATATAAACAAATTTAAAAAAGCAACTATATTTTCTGTTCAACAAATATACCTGGACCCATAGTTGATGCAACAGAAATACTTTTTATATACTGCCCTTTTGAACTTGAAGGTTTTGCCTTTACAACAACTTCAATTAAAGCTTTTATATTATCTACAAGTTTTTCTTTTTCAAAAGAGGCTTTTCCTACGGGAACATGAATTATTCCAAAAGAATCATTTTTATATTCGACTCTTCCTTTTTTAAGTTCTGTAACTGTTGTCCCTATTTCAAATGTTACAGTCCCTGATTTAGGATTTGGCATAAGACCTTTAGGACCAAGTATTTTTGCAACTTTACTCAAATCCTTCATAACATCAGGTGCTGCAACTAAAACATCAAACTCAAACTTACCTTTTGATATATCTTCAATTAAATCATCGGAACCTACAACATCAGCACCCGCTGCTTCTGCTTCTTTCTGTTTCTCCCCTTTTGCTAAAACTGCAACTCTTCTTGTTTTTCCAATACCATGCGGAAGTGATACCGTTCCTCTTACTATCTGATCACTTTGTTTAGGATCAATTCCAAGTTTAATATGAACTTCAATAGTTTCATCAAATTTTGCTTTTGCTGTTTCTTTTAAAAGAGTTGCCGCTTCTAATATTGTATAAACTTTGTTTTTGGAAACTAAAACAGCTACTTCTTTTAACCTTTTACCCATTTTATCCCTCCTGTGGTTACACGCCAGATAAATCCAGCTCCCACAATTCTTCGCTTTATTTTATATTATATCCAGATATATACAAAAAAATTACTGTTATTATTTAACTATATCTATGCCCATACTTCTTGCAGTTCCTTCAACCATAAGCTTTGCAGCATTTAAATCTCCGTTTGCGTTTAAGTCCGGCATTTTTTGCTTTGCTATTTCTTCTACTTGCGTTGCAGTAATTTTTCCTACTTTGTTCCTATTAGGAACTCCTGAAGCTTTTGCAACACCAGCAGCTTTTTTAACCAAAGATGAAACCGGAGGCATTTTTGTTATGAATGTAAATGATCTGTCTTCAAATACAGTTATAACTGCAGGTATTGTCATACCCTGTTCCATTTTTTTAGTTCTCTCATTGAATTGTTTGCAGAAATCCATAATATTTACACCCTGAGGTCCTAACGCAGAGCCTACCGGTGGCGCTGGATTTGCTCCACCTGCAGGAATTTGTAATTTAATCATTGCTTTTATTTTTTTTGGGGCCATTTTGCATTTACTCCTATTATTACATTTTCTCAACTTGCAAGAAATCAAGCTCTACCGGTGTAAGTCTTCCGAATATAGTTACCATAACCCTAAGCTTTCCTCTCTCATGATTAACTTCTTCCACAATACCGATAAAATGTTTAAATGGTCCTTCAATAATACGAACATTTTCTTCTTTTTCAAACGATACTGCTGGTCTAGGTTTAGAAGCATCTGGGTTGACAATGGTATTAAGAAGATTTGCAACTTCATCTTGTGCCATTGGGGCAGGTTTTACACCTCCCAGAAAACCGGTAACTCCTACAGTATTTCTGATAAGCCAATAAGTCGTATTACTTATAGCCATTTCAACAAAAACATAACCGGGATAAAACTTTCTTTTTTTTATTCTTTTTTTGTTTTGTTTTATTTCAACTACTTCTTCAGTAGGAACAAGTATCTGCGAAATAACATCTTGCATATTTAAATTTGCAACAGACATATCCAAACTTTTTTTTACTTTATCCTCATGTCCTGAATAAGTATGAACTACATACCATTGGTTTGCCATTTTTGACTCCACCTATAATATAATACCTACAACTGTACCTAAAAAAAAGTCAACAATACTGACAAAAATAGACATAATAATAACAAATATAATTACTACTATAGTAGTTCCTAAAACTTCTTTCTTACCAAGCCAAGCTACCTTTGTAAGTTCATAATATGCATCTTTAAAAAATTGTATGACATTTGTAATTAAGTTCATTTTATGCCTTTATAAATATTATCAAAAACAGGGGCAGAAGGATTTGAACCTCCAAAGCTGGTTTTGGAGACCAGCAGTTTACCGTTAGCTTATGCCCCCATTAATTACTTTGTCTCTCTATGGTCAGTCCGCTTTCCACAATTTTTACAGAACTTTTTTAATGCAAGTTTCCCTTCCTGTTTCTTACCTCTATCAAAATAATAATTTCTATTTTTACACTCACTACACGCCATAGTTATTATAACTCTTTCTGTCATCTTGCTTATTTCTCCAATTCTTTTTATATATACGCCGCCTAAACCAACAAAA
>JAITPF010000011.1 GCA_031289585.1 Endomicrobium sp.
CAAATAGGGAACTAATTACCTAAAATTCAGAACCTTAAAGCGATACATAAAGCCCTACTCATCGCACTTCTAAGGCTTAGCGATAGGCAAAATGGCGTGAAGTCTCTTTATCCGCACCATTCTCTCTATCTTTTGACGCTCCCTGCGTTCAAAATTATGCCTAAAATCCTTATTAATTTTCTTGTTTTCTGCCTTAATAAAACTTGTTGGTTTATAGTAAATTTGCCACCATTTAACGCCTTAATTGCAAATGTGTGCCTTATTTAATAAAGCATCCTACCTTCTTTTTGCAAGAAGATTGCAAATTGTGAAAAATCATAACCTGCCTAACGCTCCTTGTTTTTGTAGTGGATATGATATGTCTGTTGATGGTTTTTTGATATTGTTATAAAACCATATTCAATATCCAATCACTCTAACGCCAAAACATTTCTTATTCTCATACCTATGACAAGGAGCAATAATATTACTTTTAATAACTCATTAAACAAAGAATAATTTTAATATTATAATAAAATTTTTATGTTTTATATAATACTGTGAAGTTTAAATTTTTATATTTTAAGGGATGGTAATGTAAAATACCGCCTATATCTATTACAAGGCACAATGATGAGAGTTAAATTAAGCAAAGCTGTTAAGATGTTTTTTGGTAACTCATCATTGGAAATGATTTATTTTGAGGCTATTGCCAATGCGTTAGACGCTAACGCCACCAATATAAATATAAACATCTATGCCGAAAACTATACACTACCAGCAACATTGACCGTAAGCATAGAAGATAATGGTATAGGGTTCACTGATGAAAAATTTAAAAAATTTAGCAACCTGTTTGATGTAGACGAAACATCTCATAAAGGCATTGGGCGATTGGCTTACTTGTGTTATTTTGATAAAGTATTGGTTGAAAGTAACTACGACAAGTATTATCACAGGTCGTTTGAGTTTTCTGATGGTTTTGATGGCGAATCTTCTATAACAAAAGTCAATGAAGAGCGAGCATCAAACGCGAAATTGTCTATGTCGGGCTATACTTTGAGTAAATTGGCTAATTATAACTATATACAACCTTCATATCTTAAAGAAAAAATATTGGAGAAGTTTTATCCAAGACTATACAAACTCAAGCAAGCAAGGGAGCAAATAGCTATATCCATCTCAGCTACTATAGACAAAAAAGAGGCAAAAGAGGTTTTATCTACGCAAGATATACCTGAGCTAAAAATAATAAAAGCAGAGCCGCCTTTCGGTTTGCTTTCAAATGAAATTTATTATCGTATAGACGAGACTCCTATGTCGCAAAATAAGATAATTACCGCTATATCTATAGATGATAGAAATCATAGTGTTGATGTTATAGCAAAAGAAAATCTGCCAAGTGGATACAATATGGTATTTCTTTTGTTTTCCGACAGCTTTAATGGACAAGTGGACATCACAAGAGAAAACATCTTATTGCCTGATACATATAAAGAGCAAATTAAAAAAATATTTAGAAAAAATATCGCTCGTATTATCAATCAAGAATTGCCTCAAATACAAGAACGCAATAAAGAGATGAAAAAAGATATTATAGACCGTTTTCCACATTTAAATGGTTATTTTGAATATGAAGATATAGGTTATGCTTCAAGAAAAGATATTTTAAAAACGGCGCAGGATAAATTTTTTAAAGACCAACAAGAGATATTAGAAGCCACTCAATTAGACGATGAACAATATAAAGAGTCCATGGAGCTCTCTTCGCGAGCATTGACAGAATATATTTTATTTAGACAAATTATTATTAATAGACTCAAAGAAATTAATAGAGGCGATAGCGAATCAACTATTCACAATTTAATAGTTCCCATGAAAGAACAGTTTAAAAGTGGCACTCTGCAAAATGACTTATATCGTAATAATGTTTGGGTGCTTGATGATAAATATATGACTTATGATACCGTATTAAGTGACGAAGAGATGTCAGATGTGATAAATGTCATCACCGATGGTGAAAAAGATGAAAAAGATGATGGTAGACCTGATATAGCATTGATTTTTTCAGATAACCCCAACGATGAACAAAGTGATAAAAAAGTAAATGTCGTTATTGTTGAGTTAAAAAAGAAAGGTCTTTCCGCTGAACTTAATTCTATAGTTGAAATGCAATTGGAAAAAAGAGCAAGAAAATTAATGCAATATTACAAAAATAAAATTCAACAAATATGGTTTTATGGAATAGTAGAATTTAACGATGAATACGAGTTACATTTGGCATCTGATTATCATCGTCTTTTTTCAATTGGAAAAGTATATTACAAAGAAAAAGATATTGTCTTACAACAAACTCCCAAAATATCGTTCCCTGTCAGTATGTTTATTATGGATTTTGATGCGGTTGTGAAAGACGCTGACGTGCGTAACTCTACTTTTTTAAATATTATAAAAAATAAATTTAAAGTGTTGGAGAAGGATAAGACGATTGAATAATTATTCCAGTCTCCATATTGCACTACAATAACAATTATGGTTACTGCCTATTTCTTAAATTAATTATTTTTACTACTTTGCACCTAACTATCTTAAAGACGTTTTTGTTTGTCTTTTATTTATGGAGATGATTTCAAATTAAGCGGTTTTTCCTTGTGAGAGTTTACGAGCATAGAAAAACAGCGTGCGTCTTACAAGCTTGAAGCTGTGAAACAGCGCACAAGCGCAAAGTAAACTGCTTTACTTTTTTTGAAGTGATTTACTCAAAAGCCCCTTCAAATCACACTTCGTAATCATAATACACAAAATATCCATAGGCTACACTGCGACAGTTCAATAAAAAATTTAATATGCTATACTTGTATAGCAATTTTACAAGGGAGTTAAAAAATGCAGCAAATATCCATTAGAATTGATGATAAAACAG
>JAITPF010000015.1 GCA_031289585.1 Endomicrobium sp.
GGATGAGATATAGAATAGCGCATTTGATTCAACTAACATGTTGAAAATATTGATGCGGATATCTTTTGTGAAAATTGCAACTCGAGCAATATCCACTATTGTCCCACCGCTATCTTCGGTTGTTACAATGCCTCTTCCACTCATCTGTTGTTCGGCATGGACGCGGAACGCGACCATTAGCAAATGTATCGCAGTCATCGTCAAATATAAACATACGCCCGTGATCATATATGCAGGGAGCTAGTCTTAAGTCACCGTACGGATTGAAGTTATGCCAGCAGACAGCAGTGCCATATATGCCGGTGCGGGTGCAGGAACCAAAATCGAAATCAAATCGCCGGGCGAAAGCACGGGCAAAGGCAGCATTGCGTTCGCGTAAAGGATCAGTTTCTCTATATCCTACAGATTGGATAGCGATAAGATATGCGCTCACCTCTTTCATTGCGAATATAACAGTGCATGTTAATATCCTCGATGGGACTCGACCGAAGTCTGAAACAGGTTCGAAAGCGACGCGAGTAAAATCATCAGCACGAAGAGCATCAACAAGGGCGAGGGCGACAAGTACATCGTACACATCAGTGATGGGATAAGTACAGTCTCGCTCAGTGAAAGCACGCTTAGTAATGCCTTTAGCGATGCGGGCAATGGACAGTTCAGTGGTATCAGCAAAGCGAGCGAGAGCTATAGCGTTGTCCCAACGGGAAGGAGGGACTGCATACACACAAGTCTTCAATACAAACAAAACTAATAAACATACTCTCATACTCATTTGTTTATAGCACCTCCTTATCAATTTTTCAATAGATTCTATCATAAAGGACAATAGGAAAAATACCTAATGTTTCTTTACATTTACCTATTGTCCTTTTATATTTGTTATGTTTTGATTGTTTCTTTTCTTTTGATTGGTAACAGAAAATAACTCTATAAATACCATTAAGGCATTCGAGATTAATTACTTTAAATGGAAATACAAGTTTTCTGTATGTTTCTGATGAACTGAACCTTCTCTTGATAGCCAGTAAAAAAGAATTTTTAAAGAATATCTGTCTTGTCTTGTCTTGTCTTGTCTTGTCTTGTCTTGTCTTGTCTTGTCTTGTCTTGTCTTGTCTTGTCTTGTTCTCCAGTATGTATAATGTCCTTGTTTCATTTTTTCCTTTGTTTTAATTTTACAAACTTTTTATATCAATGTCCATCTTCACGTTATTTAAAAACCAAAAGAGGACTAATAAAATACTTTAAATTCTACCCCGAAGGGTTAGGGTAAAGATAGTCAACTACCACCACGCTGCTCAAGCGAAAATAATTTCGCTATTACCATACTTTCGTATCTTGTAATTGACTATTTTTGTGTCTAATACTTTTACCCTATTAGTGTGCTTAGTGTGAACAGATTTTAAGTAAATTTTTAACATTAAAAAAAAGTATTTTTTGTTTATTTTCTTCAGATATACTTAATGATTTAATAAAATCAATCTCTTCTTTCTGTTTTGCAAATGGGAAGTCCGAACCATAGATGATTTTATCAAAACCATGTTTTTCAAAAAACTTCTCAAGTAAATCTCTTTTCATAACTCTTATGCTATCAGAAGTATCAAAATATAAATTTTTGCCCGCAAGTTTACCTAAAACTTCTTTCCACATTAAAAAACCACCCATATGTGCACCAATAACTTTAAGACTTGGAAATTTCTCAAGAACTTTTATAATTCTTTCAGGAGAAGAACGGACTTCACCTGGAGAACTCAATTCTATCCCGCAATGGAGTAATACAGGAATTTTCAATCTTTCAAGTTCTTCATAAAGATCAAAAGCCCTTTCATCATCGACGTAAAATTTTTGAAATTCAGGCTGCAATTTGATGCCAAATGCATTATCTTTTATTCTTTTTAATTCTTCTCTAAGTCCACAAAAAAAGGGATGTATTGAAGCAAAAGGAATAAACCGTTCATTTTTAATAGAGAAAAGCCAATTATTTATTGAAATTACCTGATAAGGATGTGAGGCAACTGAAGATATAATACTTTTTGAAATTTCTGCTTCATCCATATACCTTAATAGATTATCAGCAATAGGCAGAACTACCATTTTATGGTTTAAAATATTTTCAAGATAATCTTTTGCCTTATACACTACTTTTTTAGGCCATATATGATTGTGTGCATCAATTATATCCATTTCATTCTCTAAAATTACTTAAGCAACATTATTGCGCTGATTAAATATATATCATCGGCACTAGCACCTCTGCTTAAGTCACTTACTGGAAGCGAAAGCCCTTGAATTATAGGACCCAAAGCTTGAAAACCACCGTATCTTTCTGCAATTTTATAACCGATGTTTCCAGCATTTAATTCTGGGAAAACTAAAATATTTGCATTCCCAGCAACGGAAGAATCAGGAGACTTTCTCTTACCAACACTTGGCATAATAGAAGCGTCAAATTGAAGTTCTCCATCAACATTTACATCACTCTGCCCTGCAAAATGTTTTTTGACAAGTTCAGTTGCTTCTATTACTTTTGATAAAACTTTATTATTTGCACTTCCTTTTGTTGAAAATGAAAGCATTGCGACATTTGCTTGTCTGCCAGGGAAAATTTTTTTAAAATTCCCAATTGTTGCAACAGCAATGTCTTTTAAACCCAATGCTTGAGGATCTGGGTTTACTGCACAGTCTGTAAATATTATAGGTTCTTTTGCAACAGGATGTTCTTCCGGAGGTATCATAAGAAAATATGAAGAAATCATTTTGATGCCTTCGGCAGGACCTATTACATGAATACCGGCTCTCAAAACATCTGCAGTATCATAAACAGCACCGCCAACACATGCATTACATCTCCCACTTTTTAAATACATCATTGAAAAATATAAAGGTTTCTTTAAAAGTTCTAATGCATCTTGAACAGGCATACCTTTTTTTGTTCTAGCATCAACAAACTCTTTAATTTTCTTTTCATCAAGAAGAGATCTATCTATCTTAATTAGTTCAATACCATTTAAATCTATACCAGTTCCCGACGCAATCTTTTCAATTTCTTTTATGTTATCGGTAGGCAAAACAACCGAAGCTACGCCATCTTTTGTAAGCATTTGTGCGGCTTTTAAAACCCTTATATCAAAACTTTCAGGTAAAATTACTTTACCTTTTACTTTTTTTGCCAATTCTAAAATATGTTCCCTAATATTCATACATATCTCCCTAAATAAAACTGTTATTTAATTTCTCTTATTTCTTTTCTTTTTACTTTTCCGCTTATCGTTTTTGGAAGTTCTTTTACAAACTCTATAATTCTAGGATATTTATAAGGAGCTGTCACTTTTTTAACGTACCCTTGAAGTTCTTTTATAAGATTTGTACTTGGTTCGTATCCTTTAACAAGAATTACAGAAGCTTTAACCACAGCTCCTCTATCTGCATCAGGCACTCCAGTTACAGCACACTCCAGCACACAGGGATGTTCCATCAAAGCACTTTCAACTTCAAAAGGTCCTATTCTGTACCCAGAACTTTTTATAACATCATCGGAACGTCCAATAAACCAAAAATACCCATCTTCATCTTTATAAGCCACATCTCCTGTATCGTATATACCATTATTCCAAACATTTTTTGTCAATACTTCATCTTTATAGTATCCTGAAAATAAACCGATTGGTTTTTGTTTACTTGTTCTTATTATAAGTCGACCTTCTTGACCCGAACTACAAGGATTATTTTTTTCATCAACAACATCAACATCCCATCCGGCTGATGGTTTACCAATAGCTCCTGGTTTTACATTAATCCATGGAAAAGTTGCTGCAAAAGCAACAGACTCAGTCTGACCAAAACCTTCCTTTATTTCAAGTCCTGTCCTTTTCTTAAATTGATAAAAAACTTCAGGATTTAACGGCTCACCCGCAGTTTCGGCATATTTCAATTGAGATAAATCATATTTTGAAAAATCTTCTTTTATTATATGTCTGTAAACAGTAGGAGGAGCACAAAATGAAGTAATCCCGTATTTTACTATTTTTTCCATTAAATCTTTAGGATGAAATCTCTCGTAATCGTAAGTAAAAATACAAGCCCCACACAACCACTGCCCATATATTTTCCCCCAAGAAGCTTTTGCCCAACCAGTATCTGCTACTGTAAGATGTAAACTCTCATCATCTAAATTCTGCCAAAATCGAGCAGTCATAATATGACCTAAAGGATACGAAAAATCGTGGCAAACCATTTTAGGCATTCCAGTAGTGCCAGAAGTGAAATATAATAAAAATTTATCATCTACAGTTGTCGTTTCACTATCAGATGGTCTTTCAAAAATGCTAGGAAAATTTTCAACTTCTTTCGAATACTCAATCCAACCGTCAGCATAACCATTCACTGAAATTACAAATTGTAATTCAGGCAAATTTTTTTTTGCTCCATCAATAACATCCGTAATTCTTTTATCAGCCGCTGCAATTATTATTTTTATATCTGCAGCTTTTACTCTATACTCTACATCTTTTACTGTTAAAAGATGTGTTGCGGGAACTACCAAAGCGCCCAACTTATGAAGTGCAATCGTACAAAACCAATACTCATAACGTCTTTTTAACATAAGCATTACAGCATCGCCTTTTTCGACACCCAAAGATTTAAAAAAGTTTGTAGCGCGATTACTTTCTCTTTTGATATCATTAAAAGTAAATACTCTTTCTTGTCCTTCTGGATTACACCATATCATTGCTTTTTTATCAGGAGAAATATTTGCAATTTCGTCAACAACATCAAAAGCAAAATTGAAGTTTTCTGGAACATGTATTTTGCAGTTTTCTATAAAATCTTCATACGATTTATAATTAATTTTTACATATTTATCTGCTAACATTATTTTCCTCTTTTTGATAATTTTCTTAACAACTTTTCTTTTGCGAGAAAAATACAGCTTTCCGTATTTTTTGTGACAATCTTTCTTTTAACAACGCAGATTACTTCGTCGGGACTTTGTCCCTCCTTGCAATGACGGCAAAAAAATAATTGCTTCACCAACCTTGTTGATTCCACAACTAATAATGATAAAAAACATGGATTTCCGCTGGAGCTTTCCCTCGAATGTCTTTTATCGGGAACGGGAATGACAAACAAGACTCAACAGCAATGTGATAATTTTTCCTTTTGGTTTTGTCTATCATCGACAAAATTGACAACAAAAGTTGCAAGCTTTCCCAAAGATGTCATTTATCTTCCTAATTAAGACACTTGAGGATAAACTCCAGTGGGAATTCACGTTGATTTCATTGTATCATTCCTGTCCCCAATTAAGACTTTTAAGAATAAATTCCAACGGAAATCCATGCTTTTTATCATTACAAAACCCAAAGAGTTGTGACAATCTGTTCCTTCTTTTGTTGTGTCATTCCCGCGTATGCGGGAATCCATGTTAACTAACATCTTACGACAACTTGGATACCCGTCACTATTTTAAGATTTTTTAAAACTTGGGTACCCGGTTAAAGACATTCAGATACGACATAGAAAGATATGTTTTTGTCTTTAAGGTGTCATTAACTACATAGCAGCACTTTCGTCATACTAGTTATCAACAGACTCTAAACTAAACATTTCATTCCTTCCATTAACACAGGAATATAATTTATATATGCTTTAGGAAAAATTTTAATCGTTTTTCCCTTTTCATTAAAATCTTTTATCTTAGAGGTATAAATATTTGTTATAATTATAGATTACTTTTGTAAGTCCTATTTTTCTATCACATCTATCTCAAGTAGTGCGGAGATGCCTCTTGAAACAAAAAGCCATCTCCTATAATTCTTTTTATTCCTTTGTATATGCCTTTTTAGCATTGTTTTAATAATGATTTATTATCTATTTTACATACATTTTGCCTTTAATACCCTAGGCAATCTTGCATAATCTTTTATTATTTCAATATTTTTATAGTCTTTATTCAAAAAGACCTGTTTTATTTCATCAGCTTTATTTGCATTTAATTCAAGTAAAATAAACCCATTATTATTTAAATATTTCCCGGCCTTGTTGGCTATTTCTTTATAAAAAAATAAACCACCATCTCGTGCAGTTAAAGCACTTTTTGGCTCATATTTAAGCTCAGGCTCTAAAATATTATACTCTTCATCTGTAACATAAGGCGGATTTGAAATAATTATATCAAATTTTTTACTGTTTATTTTGTCAAAAACATTGCTTTCAACAAAATCTATATTAAGAACATTATTGATTCGTGCATTTTCTTTTGCAATTTCAATAGCATCACTATTTACATCTGAAGCCGTAATATTTTTGAATTTACCAAGTCTTGCTAAACTGACAGCTATACATCCTGAGCCTGTACATAAATCCAACACTGAATTTTTATTTTCTATGTTTGTAAGTTTCAATACAGTTTCAACTAAAATTTCAGTTTCAGGTCTTGGTATTAAAACATTTTCATCTACTTTAAATTCAAAATTCATAAACCCGGCAAAACCTGTTATATATGCTACAGGCTCCCTTTTAGAACGTCTTAAAATACACTCTTCATAGTGAGATAATTGTCTATCTGTAGGTTTTTGACTTCTTATAAGAACAAGTTTTGAACGTTTGATACTTAAAACAAAACTTAACAGAACCTGAGCATCTGACTCAGGTTCAGAAAGTCTTTTTGATTTTAAAAATGTTTCAGCTGTTTTTAATAAAGTAAAAACATTTTTGCCATCAAGCATTTAAATATTATTTTCCTTTAGTTTAGAATAGGACGAACAGACTCTAGATTCAACATCAGCTTCAATAAGCTTATTGACAAGTTCTGATAAATCGCCGTCCATAACTTCTGTAATATTATATACACTATATCCTATTCTATGATCTGTAATTCTATTTTGTGGGAAATTATAAGTTCTTATCTTTTCTGATCTATCACCAGAACCAACTTGTTGTTTTCTTTCACTTGAAAGCTGTCTTTCATATTCCAAAACTTTTTGTTCATAAAGTTTCGCTCTCAAAACTTTAAAAGCTTTAGCTCTATTTTTTATCTGACTTCTTTCATCTTGACATGCAACAACAAGTCCTGTAGGCAAATGAGTAATTCTTATTGCTGAATCCGTTTTATTGACATGTTGCCCACCCGCTCCAGATGCCCTGTAAGTATCAATTCTTAAATCTTCCATTTTTATTTCAACATCAACCTCTTCTGCTTCAGGAAGAACTGCCACAGTTGCCGCTGACGTATGTACTCTCCCTGATGCTTCTGTTGCCGGAATTCTCTGAACTCTGTGAGCACCTCTTTCAAATTTAAAATAACGCCACACTCTGTCACCATTTATTTCAAATACAATTTCCTTATACCCGCCAAGACCTGTAGGATTCGAATCTAAAACTTCATATTTCCATCCATTTCTCTCAGCAAATCTTGTGTACATCCTATATAAATCACCTACAAACAAAGATGCTTCGTCGCCACCAGTCCCTGCGCGAATTTCTACAATAATATTTTTATTTTCGTTTGAGTCAGGAGGTATAAGTAAAATTTTTATTTCTGACTCCATTTTACGCTGCTTCTCGATAAGATCGTTATGTTCACTAAAAGCCATTTCTTTTATTTCGTTATCTTCTGATTTTTTTAATTCTTCAGTATCTTTTATATCACTCAAAAGCTTTAAATACTGAATGTACTTTTCGGTAAGTGGACGGAGATAAGAATACTGCTTTGTGAGTTCTTTGTATTCTTCTTGATTTGAGACAGCAGATGAATCACTGAGTTTTTTCTCAACTTCTTCAAATTGACTATTTAACAATTTCAATCTTTCTAAAAACATATATTACCTATAAAATATCACAATAACCGCATGAAAGAAAAAATAAGATTACCACATTTTTTGCCTGTTAATTACGAAAAAAATCACAAAAGATTGTGATTTTTTTATGGCAACCTTGTCGTTTTTGAGGTAAAAAACTCACAATGACAACAGAAAGTTATCTTCATACGTTTGTCGTGACAAAATATGACACTCAAAGCTTTGTCATAATATTATTTTTGTGAAACTAACTTACCTTTAGCTTCTTTATTTTTTTTAGGAACAGTTTTTGCTTTTTTAGGTGAACTCGTAAGTATTTTTCCTGAAGTCTTTCTTGGTATCGAAACCTTCTTTTCAGTTTTCTTTTTTACTATAGTCTTTCCTTCAGTTTTTGCAAAACGTTTTTGGAACTTTTCAACTCTTCCTGCTGTATCTATAAGTTTCTGTTTGCCGGTAAAAAATGGATGACAATTTGAACATATTTCCAGTTTTATTGAAGGTTTTGTTGAACGGGTTTTAAAAGTATAACCACACGCACATGAAACTATGCATTCTTCGTATTTGGGATGTATCGCTTCTTTCATTTTGTAACTTCTCCTTTGCATTTGTTGCTATATTACTTAATAACTTTGTATATTATCAAATTTTTCAATTGATAGTCAACTATTTTCCGCCCCCTCCCCCAGTTTAGCCATTTGATGGTGATAAACTCCTATAGGAATCCTCGGTTTTTCGTTGTTATTGTGTGTGAACCGTCCTAAAACAGTGAAGCAATTATGCCTTTAAAAAAAAGATTACCACAATCCTTCGAGCTTTACAAAAACGGACAAAGACTAAACTATACTATTAGTTATAATCCTTCTGTACTAGAAAGTTCCATTTGTTTTAAGAAATCTTTATTAGATTTTGAATTACGTAATCTTTTGCATAACTCTTCCATGACTTCTATAGAATTCATCGAATTCATCCATTTCCTAATTATCCACATTTTATTTTTCTCATCTTCATTTAAAAGAAGTTCTTCTTTTCTAGTGCCCGAACGCAAAAGATCTATAGCAGGAAACACTCTTCTGTCAGCAAGCTTTCTGTCGAGATAAATTTCGCAATTTCCAGTCCCTTTAAATTCTTCAAATATAACATCGTCCATTCTGCTTCCGGTTTCAACGAGAGCAGTACCTATAATGGTAAGACTGCCACCTTCTTCAATATTTCTTGCCGCACCAAAAAATCTTTTAGGCCTCTGCAAAGCATTTGAATCAAGTCCACCGGAAAGAACTCTTCCACTTGATGGTATTGCAGTATTATACGCTCTTGCAAGTCTTGTAATTGAATCCAAAAGAACAACAACGTTTTTTCCATTTTCAACCATTCTTTTGGCTTTTTCTATAACCATTTCTGCAACCTGTATATGCCTATCCGACGGCTCATCAAAAGTTGAAGATATAACTTCTCCTTTGACGGAACGTTGCATATCTGTAACTTCTTCTGGTCTTTCATCTATCAACAAAACCATAAGCATAACATCAGGATTATTTTCAGTTATTGCATTAGCTATTTTTTGTAAAAGAACAGTTTTACCAGTTCTTGGAGCTGCATTAATCAAAACTCTCTGCCCACTTCCTATAGGAACAAGCATATCTATAATTCTTGTTGATACTTCTTCTTTTCTTGTTTCAAGAACTATTTTTTCATTAGGATACAACGGTGTTAAATTATCAAAAAGCGCGCGGTCCCTTATTCCTTCAAGATTTTCTTGTCCATTAATTGATTTTACCTGTAAAAGCGCAAAATAACGTTCCTGCTGTGTTTGAGGAGGACGTACAAAACCTCCAACTGTATCACCTTTTCTTAAAGCAAATTTCTTTATCTGAGAGGGAGATATGTATATATCATCTGGACCCGGCAAATAATTATAATCTGGAGAACGTAAAAAACCAAAACCGTCAGGCAAAATTTCTAAAACACCTTCATCGTAAACCAGTTTATTTTCTTTTGTTTGTGCCTCAAAAATCTTTGCTATAAGTTCTTGCTTTCTTAAACCTGCAATAGAATCAAGTTTAGTATCCTTTGCAATTTCTATCAGTTCTGTCATTGTTCGTTTTGACAAAACAGATACATCCATAGATCTCTTTTCTTCCATTACTCCTCCAAAGTTTTAACACACTACTGATTATTTAATAAAAAGATTTTTGCGCTAAGTATGTTTGTATTATATTGTACTGCTTATCTGGTTTGATTAGTTCCTTAGGATTATTATTATTGATTGGATACTTTTATTTTATTAGATAAAGAATTTTATATTATTTTTTATTTAGATGTCAATAATTTATTATATAAATCCTTTACATTTTTCCCCAAATCTTTTTTAGAACCTGTATTATCTATTACAAAATCAGCAAGTTCAACCTTTTTTGCTAGTAACATTTGTGAATTAATTCTCTTTTTTACCTGATCATAATTTAATTTATCTCGTAACGCAAGACGTTTTGCCTGAATATTATAAGGAATCCACACAACAACAACCTTATCGCATATTCTATTTAATCCAACCTCAAAAAGAAGCGGCGCATTAATTATTACATTGTATTTATTTATTTTTTGTGAAATTATTTCATTAATACGTGAAATTATATAAGTGTGAAGAATTTTTTCAACTTTAAGTTTTACTTTTTCATCTGAAAAAATTATACAGGCAAGTTTTTTCCTATTTAAAGTTCTATCCGAATACAAAATACTACGTCCACAACTTTCTACCAATTCGTTTAAAGCAGGCATGTCTTTGACAGTAACCTCGCTGGAGATTGCATCTGCATCTATAATATAAGCACCAACTGCTTCAAAATATTTGGCACATTCACTTTTACCAGTAGCAATACCACCAGTCAAACCTATTATCATATTTTTTGCATTTCTCCCCAATTTCTACCGGCTTTGACATCGACAAACACAGGAACGCTTAAGGTTACAGAATTTTCCATTTTATCTTTTATCATTGAAATCATAGCTTCAGTTTCATAAGTTGGAACTTCAAAAAGCAGATCGTCATGCACCTGTAAAAGCATTAAAGACTTATAACCTTTAAGTTTAATTTCATTATATATATTTATCATAGCAATTTTTATTATATCTGCAGAACTTCCCTGAACCGGAGTATTTAAAGCCATCCTCTCGCCAGCATTTCTAATCTGAACACTTGTTGAATATAGTTCAGATATATATCTTATTCTTCCAGTAATTGTACACACATATCCATCTTTTAAAGCCTGTTCGATAATCTGTTTCATCCACAATTTTATTCCGCTGTATCTTTCAAAATATCCATCGATATATTCTTTTGCCTTTATTAACGGAATATTTAACTGTTTTGCAAGTCCAAAAGGTGACATACCATAAACTATACCAAAGTTTATAGATTTTGCCGCATTTCTCAAATTGTCAGTCACTGGTTCATCTTTTGGTATATCGAAAATTTCTCTAGCCGTTGCACTATGTATATCTTCTCCTTCTCTAAAAGCCTCAATAAGTTTTTTATCTCCTGATATATGTGCTAAAACTCTTAAATCAATCTGCGAATAATCAGCAGATATAAAAACTTTATTCTCTTCCGGCACAAAAACTTTTCTAAACTCTCTTCCATAAGCAGATTTTATTGGAATATTTTGTAAATTCGGTTCTGTCGATGATAATCTTCCAGTAGTTGTTACAGCTTGATTAAAAATAGTATGAATTCTATCACAATAATAAGCACAGTAACTAGTTATAGGATTTATATAAGTATCTTTTAATTTTTGGAGTTCTCTGTATTTTAACACTTCAGCAGGAAACTCATAAGATGATAATTCGGTTAATACTTCTTCATCTGTTGAATAACCTGTTTTGTTCTTTTTAATTACTGGGAAATTAAGTTTTTCAAACATTATAGAAGAAAGCTGTTTAGGGGAATTAATATTAAATTCTTTATCTGCAACTCTGTATATATTATTTTCAATTTTTTTTAATTCATAAACAATTTTTTCGTTGAAATTATGTAAAAAAGACGAGTCAATTTTTATACCTGATATTTCCATTTCTGAAAGGACTTCAATTAAAGGCATTTCTATGTTAAAAAAAAGTTCTGAAAGGTTTTTCCCCTGTATTTGGGAATCAAATATTTTATATATAGCAAAAACAGCAACAGAAATTGAATTTGCATATTTTGCGCTATCTTCTATTGAAGAATCAGCAAATACAATTTTCTTTACCCCTTTTCCAAGATAACTTTCATCACCTACTGTAAAACCCAAATATTCCTTCGACATATCGGTTATAGCATGCGATTTCGCAGGGTTTAAACAATATGATGCAAGCATTATATCAAAATATATATTATTTAGCTCAACTCCAGAGATTCTATAAATATTTCTCTCTCGTTTTAGATCATATCCTATCTTTTTTATTTTATCTGAAGAAAACAGCGGAGCAAAAATATTTTTAAACTCGTCAAAAGTTATTTGATGCGCAGTTAAATCATTATGTCCTATTGGGAAATAAAAAACTTTACTTTCAATGCATAATGATATACCAACAATTTGTTCCCTTAAAAAATCTGGAACAGAGCTTATTGTTTTCAATGCAAAAATTTTTGATTGTTCTATTATACTTGCAACTTTAGAGGCTTTTTCTAAAGTATCTATAACTTCAAAATTTATATTCTCTGTTATATTAAAATTGAATTTTTTATCATGTTGAAATTTATTCAAAATGATAGATGATTGGGATTCTTGTTTTTTTTTGGAATATTTTTCTAAGAGACTCTTAAACTCATACTTTTCAAAAAAAGGAACAGCTTTACTCATCTCTAAGTCTTTATCTCCAAATCTTTCAAGTTTATAGTCTAAAGGAGCTTGTTTATTTAGTCCCACTAACTTTTTACTCAGCAACGCCTTATCTTTTCCATGTCTAAGCAATTTCCCAGTATTTCCTTTTACAGAATCTATATTTTGTAAAATATTTTCAAGATTACCAAATTCTTTTATAAGTTTTACGGCAGTTTTTTCACCAATACCTTTTATACCGGGAATATTATCAACAGTATCTCCCATCAAAGAAAAAAAATCAATAAGCTGTTTAGGTAAAATACCGTATTTTTCTTCAACTTTTTTTGTATCGTACATAATATCTTTAGAATCGTTCCAAACTAAAACATTTTCATCTTCAACCAACTGCAAAATATCTTTATCGCCTGTCACAATAACAGTCTGCACGCCATTTTTTTTATTATTCTCAGTTATTGTGGCAATTAAATCGTCAGCTTCGTACCCTTCTATTTCAATTTTACTAATATTTAAAGCTTGTACTGCTTCTCTTGCAATAGGCATTTGACTTATAAGCGCTTCATCAAGAGGTTTTCTATTTGCTTTATAATCTTTAAATATTTTATGCCTAAAATTTTTTGATGGGTAATCAAAACAAACTGCAATATAATTCGGCTTAAAAATACTTTTGATTTTAAGCAGCAGTCTTATAAAACCGTAAACTGCATTGACCTGTTCATTATTTGTAGTGGAAAGCGCCGGCAAAGCATGATATGCTCTGTGGATATATGCATTACCATCTATAATAAAAAATTTTTTCATAGATTTTCTATGTAGTGTTGTGCACTTACAGCTGCCTGTGCACCATCTGATGCAGCTGTTATAACTTGCCTTAACTGTTTTTTTCTTATATCGCCACAAGCAAAAATACCAGAAATAGAAGTATTCATATTTTCATCTGTTATAACATATCCAACTTCATCAAGTGTAATATCGAAAAGAAATAAACTGTTAGGAATCGAACCTATAAAAACAAAAACACCGCTCACTTTTAAATCTTTATTTTTGTTTGTTTTTATATTTGTTACTGTTACTTTTTCAATAGAATCCTCTCCGAAAATTTCCTTTAGAACAGTATCGTACATCACGGAAATATTCAGATATAATGACAATCTCTCTTGGAGAATTTTTGTAGCCTTCAACTCATTTCTTCTATGAACAATAGTTACATTTTTTGCAAACTTTGACAAGTAAATAGCTTCCTTAATAGCAGAATCTCCACCACCAACAACTAATATGTCCTTATCTCTATAAAAAGGTGCGTCACATGTAGCACAAAAAGATACACCTTTACCCATAAACTTTAGTTCTCCAGGAATATTCATTTCTTTTACACGTGTTCCTGCAGCAATAATAATAGTTCTTGTCTCATAAGTAGCATTTACAGTAATTACTTTTTTTACATGCCCATGTTCAATAGATACAACTTCATCATAAACTATTTTAGCACCAAAATCTCTTACTTGTTTTTCAAGTTTTACAGCAAGATCAAAACCGTTGATTCCTTCGTTAAACCCTGGATAGTTTTCAAGCAAATCAGTTATTGCCATCTGACCGCCACAACCATTTTTTTCTATAAGCAGTGTTTTTAGTCTTGCCCTTGAAGCATAAAGTGCTGCTGATAATCCGGCAGGTCCACCACCAACAACAATAACATCATAAAACATAATAAATCCTCTATTCATCCTTTACTCATTTATTACAATCAATTATTTTCTAGAGTTTGTTAATATTTTACTCCTAAAGCTTTTGCTCTATTAGTGTTGATGTTGAACAAGACTCTAAAGAGCACTATCAATTATATTTTTTATATCATTTTTAGGTCTAAATCCAACTATTTTTTGTAACACTATACCATTTTTAAACAAAATTAAGCACGGAATTGACGTAATTTTAAACTTTGCCGATAAAGACATATTTTCATCTGTATTTACTTTACCTATTTTTGCTTTGCCTTCATATTCAGCAGCAAGTTCCTCAATGACCGGAACAAGCATCTTGCAAGGACCACACCACGGTGACCAAAAATCAACTAATACTGGTTTGTCTGATGACAATACTTCTTGTGAAAAATTACTCTCATTAATCTCAACTGCCATAAAAAAACCTCCATATTTATTATTACAATTAAGACAACATCAATGTTTGTTATCATCAATTGCTAAAGGACAAAATCCGCATAGCAACTTTTTCTAATAACACAGATTGACAGCAATATTATTATAGATGTCACGAAAATATAATCACAACGCAACGAACATAAATAACCGAATTTGTTATTCTAAACAACAAAAATTTATTATTTCGGCAGCATTACACCATCTTTTAATAACTCATAACTAAGATAAGAATAGAAAAAATATGTAACAATTTATATTACAGTTTATATTGTAACATATTTTTGCTCCTAACGCTTTTGCCCTAGGTTAGAATGAACAAACTCTAAAAACAGTCACCAATCGAAAGTTGCCCACCTTGAATAAAATCCCAAGCAGACATAATAGGTTTACTTTCAGGTTGTATTTTTGTAACTAAAATTTTACCGACTGCACATAACACTGTAAAACCTTTATTTTTTTCTATCGAATACAAAACACCAAAATCTTGACTTACAGAACTGTTATCAAATACTTCTATTCCTATAAATTTAATTCTTTTTCCAACAAATTTACCATGAGAAACCACTGAATATATACCAGGCCAAAGATATAACCCTCTAAATTTATTGTATATGTCAACCGCACTTTTATTCCAATTAATCAACCCTATCTCTTTTTTAAAAGACGGGGCAAAACTTGGCTTGCCAACTTGAGGTATTGCAGCACATTTACCGTTTTGAAAAAGTTTAAGAGTTTTATTCATAACATCTATACCTAAAGGAATAAGTTTATTGAACAAAGTTTCTGCATTGTCATTCATACTTATATTAAGTTTTTCTTGAATTATTATGTCACCAGTATCAAGATATTCTTCAATATAAAAAGATGTTATACCCGTTTCACTTTCACCATTACATAAAGCACATTGAACAGGAGCAGCTCCTCTATATTTGGGGAGAAGCGAAAAATGTATGTTAAAAGATTTATATTTTGGAAGATTAAAAACAATCTTTGGAATAAGTTTTCCGTAAGCTACAACAATACCTACGTCTGCATTAAAATATTTGATTTTTTCAATAATATCATACGTAAATCTTTCAGGTTGTATAAAACTGATACTATTTTCTTGTGAATAAATTTTTACAGCAGGCGATCTAAGTTTTTGACCTCTTAAAGCAGGTTTATCCTGTACAGTTACAACTAAAATCGTATGATTTTTTTTATACAACTCTTCAAGATAAGTTTTTGAAATAAAAGCTGTGCCAAAAAATAATATTTTCACCAATCACCTATTTTTTTCTTTCTTCTTATTTCTTTTTCAATAACTTTTCTTTTCCATGCCGGAAGATAATCTATAAAAAGTTTTGCATCTAAATGATCCAACTCGTGTTGCACTACTTTAGCCAACAAGCCCTGTGCTTTAATCTCACACTTTTTTTCATTTAAATCGGTATATTTAACAACAATGTTGTCAAAACGCTTTATATCTTCATAAAAACCCGGAAAGGATAAACATCCTTCTCCAGCAACTATTTTATTTTCATCTGCAATAATTTTAGGATTTATCATAACAATCGGAGATTTTTGCTTCGGATCCGCATCGATAACACAAAGCTTTAATGAAACGTCAACTTGAGGAGCAGCAAGACCAATCCCTGGAGCTAAATACATAGTTTCAAGCATATCATAAGCAAGCTTTTTTATATCGTCGGTTATTTCCAAAATCATTTCTGTTTTTCTTCTTAAAACAAAATCGCCATATTTTTTTATTTTAAGTTTCGTCATGAGAATATTTTACCATTTTATAATAAAGAGTTTCAATAATTTGTATAATACATTTATGAAAAACAGCTTGATACCAATTAATTTTTTAAAAACACCTATTGATGACTCTGATACTATTACAGGATTAAAAGATTTCTGGAAAAAGGTTTTTCCTCTTATCTCAAATAGGGAAAAACATTTTGACAATATATGGAAAAACGGAACAGAAGAAAATATCTTCGCAGAACTTATATTTTGTTTGTTTACTCCACAAAGCAAAGCACTATCATGCTGGAGTGCGGTAAATAATCTAGCTGAAAAAAACATGATACTTAAATCAACAGATGAAGATATAGCAAAAGTAATCACTAAAGTCCGCTTTAGGAATAACAAGGCAAAATATGTCGTTGAAGCAAGAAAACTTTTTATAGTTGATGATAAAATAAAGATAAAAGAAAAACTTAAATCTTTTAAAGATATCTATGAACTAAGAAAATGGCTTATAAAAAACATTAAAGGCATAGGATACAAAGAAGCTGGACATTTTTTAAGAAATATAGGTATAGGAAAAGACTTTGCTATATTAGACAGGCACATATTAAAAAACCTTAAAGCTTATGAGGCAATAAAAGAAATACCTAAAACACTTAATGTAAATATATATTTAAAAATAGAAAAACAAATGCAAGACTTTGCAAAAAATAGTGGAATTCCAATGCCTCATTTGGATATGGTGTTTTGGTGTAAAAATACAGGTGGAATTTTTAAGTAGTTAAGAATCTGAAAAAAACAATCAAAGCAAATCTTAAAATACTATTTTACCAAATCTATAACTTATTCCTAAATTACACTGCACATTTTGATACCTCGTCGCCGCATAGAAACTTGCACTTACATCCATACTTACCTGGCAACCTCTCTCACTCCTATCTCCACTATATTACAATGACAGTTTTTTCAACTAGGTTGATGACAAATATCTAAAAATTGAATTTCGCGCAAAATTTTGAGCGCTTCTGCTTACGCAACAAATTTATTTCAAAGAAAGAACATCCGCCATATCATAAAGTCCGGGCGTTTGATTAACTATCCACTTTGCTGCTCTTACAGCGCCTGCTGCAAAAGTATCTCTTGAATGTGCCCTGTGAGTCAATTCAATTCTTTCCCCATTTCCTACAAAATATACAGTATGATCTCCAACAATATCTCCAGCTCTCACGGAAAGTACGCCAATTTCATCTTTTTTTCTTACTGAATCTGCAAAATGTCTACCGTAAACACCAACATCATTAATGTTTTTCCCTATAGAAGATGCTGCAATCTCTGCAAGTTTCACAGCTGTTCCCGAAGGAGAATCTTTCTTTTTATTATGATGTAACTCAACTATTTCAATATCATAATCCGGGACTGTTTTTGCAACAGCTTCAACAAGCTTAAATAAAATATTTACCCCTACAGACATATTAGGAGAAAAAACAATAGGAATATTTTTTGATATTTCTGTTATTTTCTTTTTTTGCTCTTCAGTAAAACCTGTCGTTCCAATAACTACAGGCACTTTACGTTTCTTTGCAATTTCTAAATTTTTTAAAGCACTACATGGATTTGTAAAATCTATTAAAGCGTCTGTTTCAGACAAGAGTTTTTCTAAATCACTCACAGAATATATTATCGGATCACCAGTACCAATTGCTTCATTTCCGTTGCATTCCAAAGCACCTATAATTTGAATACCTTCATCTGACTTTACTATTGTAAGTATAGACTGTCCCATTCTTCCTGCAGCTCCACAAACTGTTATCCTCATTAAAGCTCCATTAAATAAATATATATTTTGTATAGATTATTCCTCTTTTCAACTTTTTATTTTAAAAGTCCATAATCTTTCAAGATTTTTTCAAGTTTTTCTTTATTCGTATTTTCTATTTCGCACATTGGAAGTCTTAGGTCTGGCTCGCATATACCAAGCAAAGAAGCAGCGGTTTTTACCGGTACAGGGTTTGTTTCTATAAACATTGATTTTGCTAAAGGTAATATTTTATAGTGAATCTTTATTGCATCTTTTATATTCCCTTTTTCAAAAGCCTTTATAAGAGATACCACTTCAGCAGGAACAATATTAGATAAAACTGAAATAACTCCAACTCCACCTATCGATAACAAAGGAAGAGTAAGTACATCATCTCCTGAAAGAATATCTATACCCGGCACCAAAAACTTTATAGCACTCATTTGCTCCAAAGACCCTGATGCTTCTTTTACACCTACAATATTTTTACAGTCATTGAAAAGTTTTGCTATTGTTGAAGATTCAATATTTACTGAAGTTCTTCCAGCAATATTGTAAAGCACAATCGGAATGTTTATTGTATCAGCTATAGTCTTAAAATGCAGATACAAACCTTTTTGTGTAGGTTTATTATAATATGGCGAAACTATTAATGCTCCATCACAACCCACTTTTTTTGCAAATTGCGTAAAATGTATTGCTTCATCTGTAGAATTAGATCCAGTTCCGGCAAGGACTTTCATTTTCCCTTTTGCGTTTTTAACGCAAAATTCTATAACTGCTTCGTGTTCCTCGTATGACAAAGTAGGAGATTCTCCAGTAGTTCCACATGGGACAATTCCGTCGATTCCATTTTTTATCTGATGTTCGATTAATTTTCTCAATGCATCGAAATCAACTTTGTCATTTTTAAACGGTGTAATTAACGCCGTATATACTCCCGAAAACATAAATCCCCCATTTTAAACTTAACACAAAATCTTGACTCGTTTTATAACAATTTTACATATATTTTACTGATGCATGATGTATTTCGTAAATTTCTCTCTTTAACATTACAAAAAACTTTTTATTCCATCAAAAATGATTTGTAACTATATTTCAACTGTACCTTTAAACGTTATAATAGCAGGTCCTTCAAGTACAACATTACTCACTTTATCATTTGAATTTTTTAAAGAAACCGACAACCTATCTCCACCTCTTGCAATTATATTAACTGGAGACTTTGTAAAATTTTTAAGCACAGAAATAATTCCTGAAGCAGTTATTCCTGTACCACAAGCTAAAGTCTCATTCTCAACTCCTCTTTCATAAGTACGTACAAGAAGAGTATTGTCTTTTACAACTTCGACAAAATTTACATTTGCTCCTGCTGGAGCAAATGCGGCATGATATCTTATAGATTTTCCATATCTAAAAACATCAATATTCTCAACATTGTCAACAAATATTACCGAATGAGGAACGCCTGTATTTATAAAATCAATATTAAACTCTTTTCCATCAGTTTCAATTCTAATATTTCTCTTCAAATCTTTCGGATCGTATAAATCAAGTTTGACTCTATCTTGTGGCAAGATTTCAGCATTTATAACTCCAGCATCAGTCTCAAAAACTATTTTTGAATTTACAATACCTAAATTATACGCAAATTTTGCAACAGATCTTCCACCATTACCACACATAGAAGCGTAAGAACCATCAGAGTTAAAATATTTCATTTTAAAATCTTTACAGGTACTTTTTTCAAGCAAAATTAAGCCATCAGCACCAATAGAATATTTTCTATCACAAAGTTTTTTTGTAAGAGACTGATAGTCTTTATCTGCAATTATGTTTTCTCTGTTGTCTATCAAAATAAAATCATTTCCTGCGGCTGTTAATTTTGAAAAATTTATATTCATTTTAACTCTCTTGTTCATCCTCTGTTATTTCTTTTTTGCGAAGTCCGAAAGACTGTGACAATTTTTTCTTTTTTAGCCACACAATTATTTCGTCGGGACTTTGTCCATCCTAACAATGACGATACTGATGCACGGTAAAAACACTAGATTTCATTTAGCAACAAATCACTATAGCTCGCTCTTTTTCTTATTAATGTAGATTTATTACCATTAACTAAGACCTCTGCAAGCAGAGGTCTTGAATTGTATTCTGACGACATTGCAGACCCGTAAGCTCCAGCACAAGTTACAAGAAGGAAATCACCTTGCTCAACAACAGGAAGCATTCTGTCTTTACCCATAAAGTCACTACTTTCACATATAGGTCCTACAACATCAGTTTTAACTTTTTTGGCACTTGTCTTTTTTACAGGAACTATTTCGTGATAAGCTTCATATAAAGTAGGTCTTATTAAATCGTTCATTCCAGCATTTACAATAAGGAAACTCTTTCCTCCTGAAACTTTTCTATATATAACTTTTGTAAGAAGGTGCCCTGCATTTGCTATTATTGAGCGGCCCGGTTCAAAAATAAATTTCTTATCTTTATCAAATATTGGAAATATTTCTGACATCAACCGTTTTGGAGATAGAACTTTTTGTCCTTTTTCATATTCAATGCCAAGCCCACCACCACAATTTATATATTCAATTTTTATGCCATTCTTTTCTACAGCATCAATAACTTTTTTTATTTTTTGAGCTGCAAGTTTAAACGGACCTATATCTAAAATTTGCGAACCAATATGTGAATGTATGCCAGTAATTACAATATTTTTCTTTTGTTTTGCAATTAAATATGCTTTCACTGCATTTTCGTAAGGAATACCAAATTTTGTCCCTTTTTTGCCAGTTACTATATACGAATGTGTATCAGGATCAACATAAGGATTTATTCTAAAAGCAATTTTTGCTTTTACTTTAATTTTACTAGCTATTTTATCTATTGCATCAAGTTCTTCAAAAGATTCAACGTTAAACATAAAAATTTTGCTTTTTAAAGCATATTCTATTTCCTCTGCAGTTTTACCAACACCAGCATAAACTATTTTTGACGGATTAAAACCCGCTTTTAAACATCTATATATTTCACCACCAGAAGTTGTATCAGCTCCAGCTCCTAGCTTTACAAGTAGGTTTAAAATTCCCCCATTTGAATTCGTTTTGCAGGCAAAACATATAAGCCCATCTTTTGAGCACAATGTTTTTTTATAATTTTCAAAATTATTTATAACCTGATTTTTTGAATAAACGTACGTACTAGTTCCATATTTTTTTGCGATATCAGATAGTTTTACTTGTTCGATATACAAAACATTTTTCTTAAATTGAAGCATTTCTTCTCCCGTTTTACTCATACATTTTATCAAAACCTTTTATTTAGTGTCAAAATATAAGACGGTTTGCCATACTGGGTACAAGAGTAAAAAAAAAGAATGCTAAAATACACTAAGAAGAAAAGTCTTTTTTATTTAACTGAGTCCTTGATAGATAAAAGATTATTGTCACTTCTTAAAAAATCAATCATTTTTTGTGCTTGATTTTTTACAAAAACTGTCTTTGCTTTCACGTAAGCATTATAAGCGTATCTTCTGGCTTCATAAAACCTGTTCATTTTATAAGCGATTTTAGCTTGCATTAAATCAACAACAGCATAAGATGAATTTATTGAATATGCTTTATCATACATTGTCTTTGCTTTTTGAATTTCCCCTGTTAACTCATAAATCAATGCAAGATATACATAAACCCTAAAATTACTTTCACCATATTGTACTGAATTTAAAAACATATCTTTGGCTTTTAAATATTCTTTTTTATCTATAAATAGTAATCCTGATAAAAAAAACAATTCAGTATCTTTATTTTCTTTCATAAATATATCCAAAACCTTAATTGCATCGTCAAATCTGTTTAAATCACGATAGCAATTTACAAAGCTTACAACAGTTTCCTTGTCATAATTTTTCGGATTTATTTGGCTATAATACTCAATAGCTTTAGTATCAATATTTTGACAACTATAAACATCACCAAGTCCTTTTTTTGCAGCATCTGAATTTTTATTTATTGCTAAGACTTCTAGAAAATATTTTTCAGCAAGATTGTATAATTTATTTTTTAAAAACATATTCCCAATTTTAAATCTAACATCAATATTTTTTTTATACAATAATAAAGCTTTATGATAGTATTCTAAACTAAAACCGTAATTTTTTTCTAGTTTATATATATCGCCAAGTTTCACATAATATTCTTTTTTTTTTCTTTTTGGAATTTTTTTAGATTCCAAAAGATTATTGTATATACTCAAAGCAGGCAAATATTGCTTATTTATTATCAGCATTTCAGCAAGAGTTTCAAGAAGTTTTGTTTTTTCTTTATTATTCTTCGCCATATCAACTTTTACGGAAATTTCATTAATTGCCTTTAAAAAGCATTTATCTAAAGATGAAATTTCATCAAGCTTAATTGCGCAAACAAAAGAATAAGAAAATATAAACATAAAACATATTAAAATTTTATTCAAGCAGAACATTCTCCGTTATTTTGTTAATTATTGTCATTTTTATATTTTTTAGAGACCTCTTTGCAGCAATAAAACCTTTATCTATAGTTTTATAAGCATTTCTAAAATCAAATGCTGATATTTCACCAACATCGGGGTATATTACAATATCGGACATATCTAAATTCTCTTGATCAAGAGTTTTTCCTTGAATATATATTGCCTGCATAAGAGTGGCAAATACATTGTCAATATTATTTTTTGTTATATCAGCCGCTACTGAAACAACAATAATAATATCTGCATTAAAAATCTTTGCAACATTTACAGGAATATTTTCTACAAGTCCACCATCAACCAAATAACGCTGTCTATATTCAACAGGTTTAAAAATGCCAGGAATCGCAGCGCTTGCCCTTACAGCAAAACCGACACTTCCTTCTCTAAGTAAAATTCTTTCTCCGGTATTTAAATCTGTAGCAACACAGATTAAAGGCACTTTAAGCTGTGCAAAATTAATTTCTCCAATATTTTTACTTACAAATTTGCCAAGCTTTTCATTAGAAAGAAGATTTTCGTTTAAAAACATACTGATAAGTGAGGGGTAACTAAAATTTGAAATATCTTTCCAGTGGATATTTTTTGCAATGTTTTCAAAATTTTCAATAGGTAACCCTGCACAGTAAAAGGCTCCAGCTATTGAACCTACACTTGTGCCTACAACCAAATCTATTGGAATTTGTTCTTCATAAAGTACGCGGAAAACACCTATATGAGATATTCCTCTTGCTCCACCACCACCTAATACTAGCACTACTTTAGGTCGTTTTTCTTTTGGAAGCGTCTTAACTTTACGCCACAAACTATCTATTAGAAAAACATCTTCGTCAAAATCATAAACATAAGCAATTGCGATAGAAACAAAAAAAGACAACACTAAAATCAAGAATATTTTTCTAATAAAAGGCAAGATCAACTCCCACAGCAAATTCAAGATTATAATAACTTTTATTTAAATTATAGACTATATCAATATCTATATCATTATATTGCCCATTTTTTTCAGGTAACTTATTATTTATTGCCTGTTTTTTCCAAAAATCATATTCAAAAAACAATTTACTTACATTAAGTCTTATTTCATCTTCAACTTTTGCTCTTTTAATTGCCGACTCTCGTATTTTAATCTTTCCCTGCTTAACTCTTGCAAACGCACTACCACCGTCAAAAATAGGTATATTGATATTTATCGCGACATACCAATTATTTTCATCACCTATAATTATTTCTTTCTCTCCCACTAACTCATATGCAGCACCTATTGAAATATTAGGAAGTCTCTGCATTGAAATAAGATTAAGCATCAGTCCGTCAAATATTTCCTGTTGCTGAGTTGCTTTTATTTCTGATTGAAACTGATAAGCAAGAAGTAAACATTTATCTAAATCGAAATTTTTAATTTTAGGTTGTAAAGTACCAGATACATTTACAATCGTATTCAACTCCATACCAATAGCATTTAGTAAATTTAAAACTTCATTTTTATAATTCAATTGTTCTCTAATGCTTTTTCTTTCCAAATCTTTAAGTTCTACATGCGTAAGATGGATTTTTTTTTGCTCTGCTTTCAAAATTTCCGAATGATAGTAACTTAATAGATCTTTATAATGCAAACAATTATTAAATGTTAATTTAACATTGGTAAGCACATTATTCCTAATAATATTTCCTTCATTTTTTACTTTATTTATATTTATTTTAGCAAGCTTATTTGTGTATCTTATCCTTCCACCTGAATAAATGTTTTGCCAAATGGAAAATCTTGTTGAATAATATAATTCTTTTTTGGCATTAGGCAAATAAACCTGAAACTGTGACGGTTCTGTTAACATTACCATAGGAACTCGATTATTAAATTTTACCATGTTGAAATTCAAATCTAGATTCGGGAAATATAAAGCTCTTGATTCTTTAGCTCTCTGTTCTTCATATTCAACATTTTGTAAATGTATAAGAATATCAGGATTTATTGACAAAGCTATTTGAACACTTGACGCTTCAGTTAAAATTCTCTCTACCTTCTCGGCAGATACATATTGGACTACAAAAAATAAAACAAATAAAATTGTAAGTTTTTTCATTTCAATTTCCGTTTAATATTTTTTATCTGACGCAAAACAGATTTCTTTGAAGTTCCACCATAAGAAGTTTTCATATCAACAATGTTTTTCATATCCAAATACTTGAATATATCCCTCTTAAATATTTTTGAAAATTTATTGTATTCTTCAATAGAAAGCTCATTTAAAGTTTTAGAATTTTCTCTACAGTACAAAACAATATCTTTAACTATACTATGAGCTACTCTGAAAGGCACATTATTCCTTGCAAGATAATCAGCTATTTCAGTCGCCGCAATAAAGCCTTTTTCCATACTTTTTGAAGTGTTTTTTTTAACAAATTTCAAACTCTCCGTCATTTCAATTATAACTTCAAGACACATTTTCACATTGTCCAAAGCATCAAAAACAGGTGGCTTATCTTCCTGTAAATCTCTGTTGTAAGCAAGAGGCAAAGATTTTACTATTGTAAGAAGTGCAATTAGATCGCCAAAAACTCTTCCGGATTTCCCTCTTATAACTTCGGCACAATCAGGATTCATTTTCTGGGGCATTATAGACGAACCTGAAGTAAATCTGTCATCTATTGTTATATAGCCAAACTCTGGATTCATCCACAAAATTATTTCTTCGCAAAACCTTGTTAAATGTAAAATTGTTAAAGACATACAGAAGACAAACTCTGCAGCAAAATCTCTATCACTTACAGCGTCTAAGGAATTTTCACTTATATTTTTAAAATCTAAAAAATTTGCAGTATATTGTCTATTGATATTGAAAGAAGTTCCTGCTAAAGCAGCACTTCCTAAAGGCAAAACGTCAGTTCTTTTATAACAGTCAACTAATCTCTCTTTATCTCTTTGCATCATCCATGCATAAGCAAGAAGATGATGCGCTGCCAAAACTGGCTGGGCAGGCTGTAAATGAGTAAATCCAGGCATTACGACATCAATATTTTCAACAGCTTTTTTAACAAGTACTTTCTGAAAATCATTTATAATATTTTTAATAATTTGTATTTCTTGTTTCAAGTAAATTCTTAAATCAGTTGTAACCTGATCGTTTCTGCTTCTTGCAGTATGCATTTTACCGCCAATAGAACCTATCCTGCGTATAAGCTCCTTTTCAATAGCATAATGTATATCTTCTTCCTTAGGAAGTTTCCAACCTTTTTTTAAGTCTTTTAAAATGGATGTTAGTCCCAAAATAATTTTTTCCCCATCTGAAGGATTTATAATTTTAGTTTTTACAAGCATCTTAGTATGCGCTATTGAACCGGTAATATCAACTTCTGCAAGTCTATTATCAAAAGAAAATGATCCAAAAAATTGATCAAAATTTTGCATTATTGCTCCACATCTTTATTATTACCCATATTATTATAATATAAAACTATAAATTAGACAAACAAATACTATGTATTAGAGCCTGTTTGAATAAACTAGCATCGTAGACTGATTTGGTCGGTGAAGTAATTGCCTTTTACCATCATTTCATTTTTTTGTTTTTTTTATTTATTTTTTCTTAGACGGTCTACCAAAACGTATCTGTTTTTTAAGCATTATTTTTCTATTTGGTTGATAATTTAGATTCTCAGCCCCAATTTCATAACTACCACTTAAAAATAAATTTTTTGCAAGTTTATACTCCATTTCTATTGCTTGACATAAATGCAAATCAAGTTTATTGTTACCTCTATTAGAATCATCAAAAGTAAGTGAATAGCCAAGAAGAATTTGATTCGTAAGATTTTTTTCTAATGAATATTTTGTACCTAAAAGCCAATTTCCCAATGTAAAATTTTCTTCATTGTCACTAATATTTGTTTGAACATAAGAAACTTTTAAATTATCAATAACTCCTGTTTTCGGCAAAATCATTCTTGTAAGCATTGTAAGTGTTTGATTAAGTACACGTAAAGATTGCTGCCTCATTATAGAATTAGATATATCTTCAAGTTTTGAAGCAACTGTTGGCGCAACTGGATCTATATCAGTATCAGTCATTATTGCTTTTTCAAGAGCTTTTTGAGTTCCCATATTTGGATTATCCTTTGAAAAAACCCTCACTGACAAATTTAATATTTTAGCTCTGTCAACAACTAACTTTATTTTTTCTGAGCTATGACTTGTTGCTAAAGGTACTGTTGTTTCAGCTTCAGCAGTTATATAAATCTGATTTCCTTCCATTATTTCTATTAGAGCATTCACTATATCAAATTCTCGACCTAAATAGTTTATTTTACCTTTTGAAGTTTCAATTATTCCATTTATTTTTAAATTGTTATAATACCCTTTAATGTATATAGAACCGTTTACCAATGCAGAAGCAAAAGAGTTCTCAAATCTTGTATTTTTTGCACTTCTTAATTCTAAATCAATTTCTGTGTTTTTTGGAATAAAAGAGCCTGTATCTCCTTTGCCAATATTTCCTGGAAATGTAAAACGAGTATTTTCAAGTAAAATCCACCCAGAAACTTTAGGTTGAGTTGGAGTGCCATGCACCTTAATGTTAAAACATGGTTCACCGGTAGAATAATCTTTTAGTAGAGGCAGAAAATTAGAACCTAAAAAACTCGATATGGGTAACTGCGGAATACGTAAAAAAATCCCTTTTTTATCTGTAATCAATCTTACATCAAAATCTCTGATATTAAAATTATTGAGCCTTAACTGTCCATAAACATTCAATTTTCCAGAACCTGATTTTAAATTAAATCTGTCAATTTTAATTAAATTTTCAATAAGAGATATTTCAACAGACATATCTTTTACTTTATTAATATAATTCTTTAATTCAAGAGAACCTCCTGTTATTGAAAGTCTACCGTTATTATTGATCTTTGCATAAGTTCCCGTACAAGATCCTTTCAAAAACATTTTGCCTGAATAAGGCTTAATATAATCTCCTGCTAAATATTTTAAAACATTTAATTTACGATCTTCTATTTCATAAAAAATATCTATGGATTCTTTTTTCATTTTTGTTGACAAAGTTTTATCAAAACAAAGTGGGAAGCTGCCTAGAATGGAAATAGTAATTTCATTTCGTTTAAATACACTAGCTTTTTTTATACGAGCGCGATTATCTGACAAATCTATTTCAATATCAAAATTATCATAAGGAACTTCAATTACAGATCCGCCTATCGACGTTACTGAGATATTACCTTTAGGACTATTAGTATTCCCTGATAAACTTATATTTATATCTGTATCCCCTTTAAGAACTTTGGGCAAATTTAAAACATCAGTTATAAAATCCCAATCGATATTTGAACTCTTAACTCCAAGATTAATATAATCTTTTGAAAAATCTGCTTTTAAATTAAAAGAAGTTTTATCTTTTAAAACATTGAATTCTTTTACAGATATTGTATTATTAAAAATAATTAAACCCGAAGAGTTATACAAATTTTCATCGTCGGCTTTTTGCAAAAATTCTAAAGTTTTGTCTTTAATAGCATAGTCAAAATATGAAGAAGACAATTTATATCTGTTTATCCATAAATTTTGCAAATTAACCGTTCCGTTGTATATAGAGCTGCCTTTTATTTTTGTCATTTTACCTGACAATTTTATATTGCCAAACAAATCGATGGGTCCTATATGAGCGTTAACCAAAAACAAATTCAGTCCATATTCTCCACCTTTAATATTAAAGAAACCTTCATCAACTTTTATTTCGCTGTTTAAAATTTTTGCTGAAGCACCGCTTATTTCAATATTTCCATCTCTTATTTCAATATTAGATTTAATATCGTTTAATTTTACAGTTTTAATATAAGCATTTTTGGCATTTAAAAACATTTTAAGATATTGTTTACCACCTTTTGCTGCAATTATACCACTACCTGAAAAACTTCCCTCAACAATAGGAGTTTTAAAACCTATAAGCGTGTTGATAAGTTTTCCCGTTAAATTCTCAACGGTTAAAGAAAGCCTCCTATCGTTTAAATAGTTTCCATTTAGTGCAATTTTTGTTTTATCTACCGATAGTGCTGCTTTAGTTATTTTTAGAGTCTTATTCTTATATTCCAATTCAGATGAGAAAGCAAAAGGAAGTGATAAATATTTCCCTTGTCTTATAGAAGCTGTAATATTAATATCAGGATCACTTAATTTTCCATAAGAACTTATCTCAGAATTCATAATTCCGGATACGCCAGGATAAATACCTTTAATACTTGTATTCTTAAAATAAATGTTTCCTACCAGCTCATTTGTTTTAAAATTTGCCACTACAGTAGCCTCTATACCATTATCTGATTTTAAGTTAGAAATTTCAAATTTTTCTGTTGAAATTGTTGCATTTGCTGAAATATTTCCAATCGATACTCCAGATACAACAACACCAGTACTTTTAATAATACCTTTTATTTTGTTATAGTCTTCTAAATGTCCTTGAAAAGCTGCATATCCGCTTAAATTTATTCCTCCTGCATTCATATTACTTAAGTTAACAGAAAAAGAAGAAACGGAATTAGATTCTGTAAAGCCAAGTATACCTGTTACATCGGCTATAATTTCATTAGAATCATTATTAAGTACAAAACGTTCTACGTTTATTCTATTTAAATTTATATCGCCTTTAGCTTCAATTTTTTTAAATTTATTATTATAAAATGTTCCATTAAATGCTTTAATATCAAATTCTGTCACGGCATCTTTTTCATATTTTACACGCCCACTTGCCACTCCTGTAATATTGTGTTTTGAGTATCCGCAAGCATCCAGCACATTTGAAATATCAACAGCAACAAATTTAAAATCTGTTGAAATTATTTTACCGCTTTTAATAACGTTATTTAAAGCAATGGAATTGTCGTCTTTATAAAAATTAAACACATACATATCATTATTTCTGGTTATAGTTCCCATCATATTTGTATTTTTTGTACCTGATTTGTTGAAATTTTTGAGGGCAAAATTAATCTGTCCAGAAATATCATCTATTGTACCTGAAATATTAACTATCCCGTTAGCATCTTTTCCAATGGAAGGAATTATAGGTAAATCTCTAATATTAACATTTTTTATATATGCTGTAATTTCTCCGACTTTTAAATTACCTTTGACCGTACCTACGGTTTCGTTTTTAGCTATAAGTTTTACTTCATAATTTCCATCTTTTGCAAAATTTGTTTCAATTTTTTTGCCTGGACCATATATGCAAGACATATTATAAAATTTATCGCGGTTTTTTGTTCCAGAGAAAGTGAAATTTCCACAATTAAAACCAAAAACAACTAAATTCGTCATGTTCAATTCTAGAACACCTGTATTATTTTCTCCTTTGAAATTTAATTTAATATCTCCAACCATTTTTTTATTGAGTTTTGAAATGTCAATTTCAGATTTAACTTCAGACACACCATTTGAGGAAGAATTAAATGCAAATTCTCCAAATTGTCCTATTAAATTCATCTTACAAGAGTTTTCTGTTCTTGAGAAAATACCCGAAGATCCATTTAAATTAAATCCTTTATATATAAATTTCTCAACTGTAATATTTTGAGTAATGTTTAAAGATGACAAATCAATTGTTCCAATTGAATTTACAAGCATATCCATTTTGTCATTTGCCGTAAAAACTGACGAAGAGTTAAGAACGTTATCTGTCGTTCGTTCAATATAAGAGTTAAGTTTTATTAGGGTATCAGAGGTATATATAATAGACTCTAAAATAATTTTGTCTGGATTTATCAATATATGTGAATCTATAACCTTTAAAAGTTCTGTACTATTTTTGATTATAGCCTCATCTATAAACATTACAACTTTAGATTTTGGAAGTTTAAAAGCAATATTTTTATTCTTTGGTGAAATGCTTTTATCTTTATGATTTTGATTTAAAGAAACTTCTAGTTTTGATATGTTTATTCGACTTATACAATTTGTCGGAGAAGTAATATGAGCAAAAAACTTTATAGGATTTAACTTAAATGTTACTTTACGCATAGCAACCACATTATTTACATTCAAGTCTGTAAGTGTCAAGCTAAAAGGTAAAATATAAAAATTACCAAACTTTATATTATATCCTGTTTTAGTATGAATATATTTTTGTATGAAAGGTACAAAGATCAAAGTTCTTTGACAATACAAAGAAAACAAAATAATTAAAGAAATAAGTACAATTATAATGTTTTTTGGAAATTTGAACATATCTGCACCTTCAGGACCTATTATAGATAAATCTATTTGATTGGTGTACCGGTTAGTCTTGTAAGATTCTTAAACTCTTTCATAAGTTTTATTGTTATCTTACCGGGTTTTCCATCAGTAATTTCTCTTGAATCTGCTGATATCACAGGTATTATTTCAGCTGCTGTTCCAGTTAAAAAACACTCATCTGCCGTATAAACATTATATATAGTGATACGTTCTTCTCTCACCGGAATTTTCAACTTATTTTTTGCAAGTTCTATAACTGCATCTCTAGTTATCCCCATCAAAGCACCTTCTGATCCTGGAGGCGTATAAATAACTCCATTCTTCATTAGAAAAATATTATCACCAGTACATTCAACTACATATCCCTCAGCATTTAACATTATCGCTTCCAAAACTCCGCCTCTTATAGCTTCCATTTTTGCAAGTATATTATTTAAATAGTTAAGTGATTTAATGTTTGAACTTAAAGAATCCTGTCTTATCCTTCTTGTTGAAACTGTTATTACATCCATTCCTTTCTCATAAAGTTCTTCCGGATACAAAGAAATATTGTCTGTAATAATTATTATCGACGGTGGCATAATGCATTTTCTAGGATCAAGCCCTAGATCACCACAGCCTCTTGTAACTATAAGTCTTATATAAGCATTGGAAAGTTTATTTGCCAAAAGAGTTTTTATAATCGCTTTTTCCATCTCTTGTTGCTGAACTGGAATTGTAAGATTAATAGCTTTTGCTGAAACCCACAACCTATCTAAGTGTTCTTTTAATCTAAAAACTCTCCCGTTATATGCTCTTATACCTTCAAAAACGCCATCCCCATAAAGTAAACCGTGGTCAAAAACAGAAATTTTCGCATCTTCTTGTTCAACAAGTTTTCCATCAAGATAAATCTGCATTACTGTCTCCTGAATATATAAAATTAAGCTATCTCTCCATCTATCATTTTTATTATATTGTCAGTTTTGGAAGCAAGCTCATCATTATGCGTAACAAGCACAAGTGTCGAGCCTAATTCCGAAGAACTTTTAAATAACAATTTTTCTACTTCAAGACCTGTAATTCTGTCTAAATTACCCGTAGGCTCATCGGCAAAAATTAGCTTAGGATTGTTTATTAATGCTCTTGCAAGAGCAGCTCTCTGTTGTTCTCCACCAGATAACTCATTAGGAAAATGATTTTGTCTATGAAAAAGTCCAACTTTTTCTAAAATATTCTTAGCCTGTTCAAATTTTATGTTTTTTTCACTCCATACTGGAAGTAAAATGTTTTCCAAAACTGTAAAGTCTGGCATTAAGTAATGAAACTGAAAAATAAATCCTATATTTTTTTTTCGCATATTGCATAAATACTTATCATCATTTGCAAAACAATCAACATCACCTATGTAAACTTTTCCAGATGTAGGCCTATCCATAAGCCCTAAAATATGAATAAAAGTGCTCTTACCAACTCCTGATGGACCTGTTAAAGCTATTTTATGCCCTACTGGTATTTCAAAATCAATATTTTTCAATACTTCAATATCGGACGAATCTTTTTTCTTATAGTTTTTGATTAACTTCTCTACTTTTATGTTCATTGGAGATCATCCATACCTTATAGCCTCAAGCGGCTCTAATTTTGAAACTTGATAAGCAGGATAAATTCCAGCTAGCACAGTTATAATAAATGCACTTGCTGCAATCATCATTATATCTACTGGTATTATAGCTATAGGTAGTTTATCGACATAATAAACACCTTTTGGCAACTTAAATATATCAAAATATTTCAATGCAAAACTAATCAAAAAACCTGCTATAATTCCTAAAATAGTTCCAGCCAAACCTACAATAATTCCCTCGTAAAAAAATATCTTTGAAATTGAATTTTTTGAAAAACCTACCGCAGACATTATACCTATTTCCTTTGATTTTTGAACACTTAAAAGCAAAAGATTTGAAATAATATTAAATGCAGCAACAAGTATTATAAGTCCCAAAATCAAAAACATCATTATTTTTTCAAGTTTAAGTGCTGAAAAAAGATTCTTATTCATCTCAATCCACGCTTTTACTCTGTATGAATAAGATAATTTCTTTTGCAATTGCAATGCCGTTATTATAGCTCTATCAAAATCATTAGTATGTACATCAAGTCCTGTTACATCACCTTCCATTGAAAAGAGTTTTTGCCCTTCTTTTAAATCAATAAACCCTAAAGAAGAATCAAAATCATACATTCCAGATTGTATAATAGCTGAAACCGTAAATTTATACATTTTAGGAATATTGCCAAAACCACCAGGAAACATTAAAACAACTTCATCACCTGCACTTGTGGCAATGCTTTTTGCAAGTTCACTCCCAAGAATTATTGATTTTTCTCCTATTTTCTTACCATCAAAATTTGTATCTGAAACTATTATTTGTTTTGAAAAATCAAGCATACTATTTTCATTTTCATAATTCACTGCTTTTATTATTATACCCGTTGAGGCAGCCGAACTAAGACTTCTTATAATCCCTTGTTTATATATAAATGGAGAAACGCTTACAATCGCTTTGTTTATTTTTATTTCGCCCTCAACTGAAAGATAATTTTTAAATGATTCACCATCACTTTTTGTAATAACTATGTGCGGCTGTATGCCTAAAATTTTGTTTCTGATATCTCTTTGAAAACCACTCATAATCGCAAGAGTCACAACAAGAGCAGCAACACCTAAAGTAGTGCCACCTATAGCAATAAAAGTAGTAAGCAGAGAAAAAAAACCTTTCTTTCTTGCTTTTAAGTATCTAATTGCTATAAAAAATTCTACAGGCAGCATGCTCATAAATATTTATTCCGATCTCATTGCGGGAAACATTATCACTTCTCTAATCGATTCAACACCAGTTAAAACCATAACAAGTCTGTCTATACCTATACCCAAACCACCAGTTGGAGGAAGTCCTTGCTCAAGCGCAAAAATAAAATCTTCGTCATAAGGCATTACTTCATCATCACCTTTCTTTTTTGCTTCCATCTGTTGTGTAAATCTTATTTTTTGCAATTGAGGATCATTAAGCTCAGAATAGGCATTTCCTATTTCTATTCCATTTATGTAAAGCTCAAATCTTTCAGCTATTTCAGGCTGCTCAAACTTGACTTTTGAAAGAGGAGAATAAACTGCTGGATAGTCCATAACAAAAGTAGGATTTTTTAAATTTGGTATAACTTTTTCATCAAAAAGTTGGTCTAAAACTTTTTTATCAGTTGCATCTTTAGGCAAGTCAAGATTTAAGTGTTTTACCTGATTAAACATTTTCCCACTTTCAACATAAGAAAGTAAATCTAGACCCGTATATTCTTTTATTAAATCAAACATTTTTACCCTTTTGAACTCTAAATTTATAGTAGCCCCTACTTTTTCTGCGGCTGTTTTGATTAAAATTTCAGTAAGATCCATCATATCATTGTAATCGGCATAAGCCTGATAAAGTTCCATCATAGTAAATTCAGGATTGTGGTTTTTATCTATGCCTTCATTTCTGAAATTTCTTCCTATTTCAAAAACTCTATCCATACCTCCAACTATAAGACGTTTTAAAAAAAGTTCCGGTGCGATTCTCAAAAATAAATCTATATCCAAAGCATTGTGATGCGTTATAAATGGTTTTGCATTTGCTCCACCTGCAAGGGATTGCAAAATAGGAGTTTCTACCTCAACAAAACCAATCTCTTCAAGTTTATGTCTTATGGCAGAAATTACTATACTTCTTCTTATAAAAACATCTTTAACTTCACTATTTGCAATTAAATCTAGGTATCTATGTCTGTATCTTGTTTCTGTATCCTTAAGTCCGTGCCATTTTTCAGGTAAAGGTCTAAATGCTTTTGTAAGCATAGTCCACTTTTCAGCCATTATACTCAGCTCATTTGTTTTTGTTCTAAAAGGTATTCCCTCAACAGCAATAATATCAGACGTATCAACCATATTTTTAAAGAGTTTGTATTGTTCTATCCCTACCTTATCTGCACGAATATATATCTGAATTTTCGCATATCCATCTTTTATATCTAAAAATGCCGCTTTGCCCATATTCCTGTACGTCATCACTCTACCTGCAACTTTAACTTTTACATCCGCCATTTGTTCTTTTTCTAGAGAAATAAATTCATTTTGTATATCGGCATTATTCTTAGATAAAGAATATTTTGCAGGATAAGGATTTATTCCGGCACTTACAAAATTTTTAACTTTTTGTTTTCTTTGTTGAATTATTTGTTCAATAGGAGTTGACCGCTGCTCTTGTCCTTTCTTTTCCATTTGCTGTATTTTCCCCTGTATAAATAAGATTTATGGCTTTAATTAAGCTATGTTTACCATGAAATGAATTTGTAAAACGCAAAAATTTACAACTTAAGAATTATATCATTTTTTTTAGATTCACGTACATAACCAAAATTCTAGCCAACAACTACGAATTTTTAGTCCGCAGTAGTTGGCTAGAATTTGAACAATCTGTAAATGCATTTCTAGAGGTTACTTGTTCACAAGTCCTCACATTCCCATATATGTCATCTAAACATTACAAAGCAGCGTGAAGATCTGTTTTACATTTTGCATAACCGCATAAATAGCTTCTTTTTACACCTTTAGCCTCTTTGTATAAAAATTGTAACACAACTTTCTAGAAGCTACAATAGCATCTTGCGACAAAATAAGCAATTTGATTTTTGATTTAAAAAGCAATCAGTTTTTAACCTACTAACTCTTCAGCATTAGTTATATTTAAAGGAATTTCAAGAATAGAAACTGAATTTTTTACAGGAAATACTATTTTAAAAGGTTTTAATGATTTTATAACTTTTGAAACCCTATTTGATTTATCCAAATAAACAACACCTACGTCAAAACACATAAAAAAAGTATGTATGGATTTACACTCTTTCTTTCAAAGCTATCTTCTCTTGCTTAAACAATACCACGCA
>JAITPF010000012.1 GCA_031289585.1 Endomicrobium sp.
ACATAACCCAAGAGTGTCACTCATATCATGACAATTCAGGCAAGAACCTCTTGATTTCCAATCGCAAAATCTATAGTCGTCAACTATTTCTTCTATTGTTGCGTCATTATCACCAGTGAAACTTATATTATGAAATAAAACAGAAATCCTTTTCAATTCAATTGCTATATCGTATTTGCCTGCTAATGTCTCAAATATATTTTTTCTACGCATAATACTTTAGCTCCAGATTTAGTCTTATTGGCGACTACTTGATTTTACACACAAAAAGAAATTCTTTATGTCCATCAAAAAATGTCTTCCCTGAATTAAAAAATTTATAGGTGCTATCATAAATTGTTAATTTGCCAAATTTAGATAAGGTGGTTTGAAGTTGCTCAAATGTAATTTTGTTATTTGAAGCTTCACTATTGGCTTTATAGGTATTGTTATATGATAACAGAATATACTTAGTTTTGATCTTTGATATCAGATCTGTCAAAGCATTCAATGCTTTTGATGTGGAATAGTCACTTTTTTTGTTATTTCTTTGTATCTTCAAAGTTTTACCCAATACAGACATTTTTTTCCACTCTGCTATATTTTCTAATATGTGATAAAAGTTTATATACTGTCTTGAATTATACGGCGGATCTATGTATGCTAAATCTGCATTTATAGCACTGGCAATAGCATTGGCGTCAGCGTAAGTAATTATAGCAGGTTGTTTATATTGTTGAATTTCAAGAGGCAGAAGTTCAATTTTACTTTCTTGCGGTTTTGAAGATAAAAATACTTCATAGTGCCCGACTGTATTGGCTATTTTATCAGCAGAATATAATAAAGAGCTTAGAAGTATATAATATTCTCGTTTTGTCAATTTGTTCTTTATAGTTTCTAAATGTTCTCTGACAGAACCAATAAATTTAGCGTTGTTATATGAAAAATATGTCCCTGCAAATGTATCTGAAAAATAGTTGTTTTGCATATAATCTGTTGACTGATTATAGTAGTTCAGCCACTTGGATATTTTTATTGGGCTGTATTCATCGTTAGAAAGCCACGCGTTATAAAAAATATAATTTGAGAATAAATTATCATTGATAAATGCTTTTTTACCTTGAGATAAAAAATGTTCTGCAACTACTCCTGTTCCTGCGAATAAATCTGCACAAGTATTAAATTTTATATTTTCACTATTTAACACTTTATCAATAAATGGTATGAGTTTTGATTTGCTACCGATATATCTACGGTTTTGTATTTTATACATTGTAATTTGTTATTAAAACTTCTTCTTCAGGAGTTACCCTATCTTTCTTATTATAACTTGAAGAACGATAATGGTAATTTATATAATGAATATTGAATTTATTTTTTCTAATCCACGAAGATAAAATTGTATTTTCCTTATCGCCTTTTTTCAATACATTTGACAGCGCAAATCTTATGCCTCTGTCATCTAAATATGATAAAACTGAAAGCAATTCTGTTTCTTTAATTTCATTCCACTTTGAACCGCTTTCATTATAAACTGCATTTGTGATTAAATATGGCGGGTCTATATACACAAAATCGTCTCTATGTAAATCAAGGTCTTTTAGAACATTGAAATCATTTTGAAAGAAATCAATATCTTTATTTGTTATCCCGTATTTAAAAGATTTTAATTTTTTGCGCATGCTCTCATTAAAATCAGTTTTGCCGACAGGCATATTAAATTTACCAGAAGAATTAAAACGCAAGTCATTATTAAAACAAAAAACTAAAAGTGTAAACAAGCAGACGGCAGTGTCTCTTTTGGTATTAAGAGATTTCCCATTATAGAAAGTGCGTAATTTCATATATCCTTCGGTATTATATTGTTTTAAGCCATTATTGCCTTGTATATACTTTCTATATATGTCATATCCCTTGTTAAAAGTATCCGATAGTTTAAATGTGTTAATAAATTCTTCAACTCTGTCAACAATTGTTTTTTCTGTGAAAAAACGAAGGGTTTGCAATAAATCTATAACATTCTTATTGTTGTCAAAACACATAACATATTTTGCGTTTGTATTTAATCCAACGCTTGCTCCACCGCAACACATATCTACAAATTTATTTATTTTTTGCGGAAAATGCGGAAGCAGTTGGTCTAAAAGCCTTGATTTATTGCCTGTGTAATTTAAAGGAGATTTAATCATTTGTTTTTTTCCAAATCTTATTCTAATCCGTAAAAACTCCCAATAGTATTTATATCCACTTTTTCCAAGTAGCTGGATTATTTTTTCTCTTCAAATATTCAAGAACAAGTTGATTAATATATTTTGCAATTGATTGCGAACTTCTTATATTAGTTGTAATATATCCAAAAATTCTTGTTTGTTTAGTATGAGTATTAGAAGTAAAAATTTCAGTATTAATTTTAGAGATAAATTCTTTGGTTGTATACACGATACCCCTCTCTATTTATTAATGTCATTGCATTTAATAATTTTTTCTATCTCTTTTGTTTTTTGAATATTCTGCTTTAAATAATCTGTTGCTTCTGACGATAATTTATCTATTTTTTTTTGAATTTTGCTTGAAACTAACGGAATTTCTATATTGTAAATATCAGAGAGTTTTAATTGAATTCTAGGTTTTTTATCATCTGTCTTTTTAATATTTTTTGCATTGGCTATTATTATACTATTTTCTTTATGTCTTAAATAGGCGGCGACATAGTTCGCGGAAATATTAAGTTCTAGTTTTAATCTTATGCAAGTTAAGAAGCCAGAAGGGATTGTTTTATAAGAGCCCTCCCTATAGTAAATTGCAACTTTAAAAATAGTTCCGCGAGAAGATGTTAAAATATCATTATCTTGTAAAAGGTATCTATTTTTTTTGTAATCATGTTTATTGAAAAACAGACAATCCTTAAAATAAATTTCATTATTTTGAATATCTGCTAATCTTATAACTCGGTATCCTCCATTTTGATAATCCCTTGAAAGATTATCATTGCTAAAGAGAGCCGCTCCTGCAAATATGTCCGTACATATATCCTGCAACTTTAGAGTTTCCATAATCAATATAATAACATAAAAATCACAAGAATACAATAACAACTTGACAAGAATATTATTAGTTTGTATTTTAATACTATATAAATTTATAGAAAAGGCAATACTATGAGCAGTGAAATCAAGTTGCAAATGCAACGCATAGCATTTGTTAGCGAAGCGAACTTAAAGTAAAATATTAATTCTTGTAGCTGCTGTTGTTGTTTAAATTAACAAATTGTTGATAATAAGGATAAGATTGATAAGGCTTAGGGTTGGTAGAATTAGTAAAATTAGTGATGAACCAAGCACAGCAGACTAAGAGAAACAGAAAGAAACGAATTGGTAGTTCTGTTAAATAAGGGCAAAAGCGTTAGAGCAATTGCAACAGAGTTAGAACGAAATCCGAGCAACATCCAGCTGTGAAATAAAAAGGAATAACGGCAGAAAGCGGTATAAGGAACACCTAGTGCAAGAACAAGGACATATAAAAACCATTTTAAAGAGTTTTCAATGCAAAATGCGGTATATAGAAGGGAACTGTTAAGCTGATTGTGTAAAGTTGAAAATTTGGGTGTGTCTAATATTTTGTGTAAATTAATGAATTAGCTTCGTTGATTTTTGCCTGAAATAGTTAAAATTGTAGTTATAAACTTACATATTCGCTTCTAAACTTATGCTTTAACCAGTTTTTCAGTACTGATTATCAACTAACTCTCTTAAACTAACTTTACACAAAATTTTTGACATTCTCGTATTTAGCTTTACATAATTAGCTTGACAGTCCCATCTTTTCCCATATAATTTGCTATCAACTGTAGGAAGAATTCGTTCCAACATTTTAACAAAAAATGCTTTGACGTTTTGGATTGTTTCAGATAACCTGCTAAAAAGTGTTGCTTTGAATGCAATTTAAATAATAGAAACGCTTGTTAAAAAAATCTTGTATGAATTTGACAAAGCTAGCTTTAGAGTTATAAAATGATTGCATACGTAAATAAAAAAGGGGGAATACATGAACTTTTATTGCTATCCAAAAATCAGCAGAATACGAATCAGTTGCATTATGAAGGGATTAAGTTACGTCTTTAAGATTTTTCCTGTCAGTTCTCTAGTGTTTGTGTTGATGCTTTCATTTGCAGCAACAGGGTTGACGGTTATTCGTAGCGATGCTAATGAGGAAGAACTCTATAACTATCTAGTATACACGCTTAATTGCCCACCGGTTTGTGAAGAATTTTCTACGTTCGATGCAAGTACTACAGAATCCATAACACACTACCTATCTGACTTAGGCGTCATCCCACAATGTCTTTTTCCATCTATACTTGGAGGAATATCCCCAAGAGACTTAGTGTGGGTTATCAACAAAAATGAAAAGTGTATAAAGGATTTTTGCGAAGAAGAAAAGCGACAACGCGATTTCATTAAGTTTCTAACAGTTTCTAACTGATGATAGTCATATGATTATGGTAGTGATGATAAGCACAGTGGCAGTGGTAACAGTACGCATCATGATGGATATGATGGTCTTTCACTTTTTAAACTTTTTAGTTTGACTAGTAGTGGCGGCTGAATAAGTGGGGAGACTGCGTGTTGACCAGGTTTAAATCCTGCCCTAATTTTTCTTTCCAAACCGTTTCTTTTGATTTATTCAAGGAATTATAATATCGTTCAAGTTCGGATTTTGACACTTGAGTTGAACCATTATGACCTATTTTAGCAATGCGCCCATACTGAATTAGATATGAAATATTAGAAGCGGTTACGGTCTTGCCTATATAGTCCGTAGCCCAATTGCTTGACTTCTTACCTTTAGTAAGCGTAGCGTTTAGAATTTAAATAGTGCAGCAGCAACACTCGAAAAGAGGCAGACAGAGAATTTAATACTAGCTGCCTTAATTTTTTGTCTGAAAGAACTGGAATGGGAATTCTTTAGAGCAGATACAGGAAAAACACCGATGGGAACTAGAGTTAGAATCCTATTTAATAGGGATAATGTCGCGTCTAGGATACTAACACCGGAGAGATAGGGATTCGAACCCTAGTTACCCTTTCGGATAAACAGTCTTTCCAGGACTGCGCCTTAAACCACTCGGCCACCTCTCCATT